>JAYOHN010000059.1:0-10048 GCA_038118245.1 Candidatus Poseidonia sp. | reverse complement strand
GCGCTTCATCGCTGCGGGCGTGAAGTCGCGAGTCCCGCGTGGGCGTTGCACCATCAACCTCCGGGGCCGGTTTGCATTGAAGAGTCCTCCCCTTTGCGAATTAGATTTGAACGACCTTTTTCAGCCAGTACAAGGACTTGATTTCATCAAAGCCGATGCTGTCAAGAACCGGTTTGTCCTCAAAGAACGCACCAAATGCGCCGTGCCCAAGTTGGTTTCGAAAAACCCTTGCTTTTTGCAGAGCCCGCTTGAACTTTTTTTGGTCATTCCCCTCTGTCAGTCCGAGCCTTCGGCACACTTTCCCCAAATTTGAGTTATCCTTGAGAACCCAATGAATTGCCCCAAGGGTTGCGTTCTTGTCCCATGTCTTTTTCTTTCCCTTTCTCGTTGCCTGGTCTTGCTCCCAGACTTTGTGCAATGTTAATTCGGATACAACCTGCCTCAGCCTTAACTCCAATGCGCTGAGAAGAACAAAATAATTCAAACCGGCAATTTTAGATCGCATTTCATCCATCGTAATGATCGCTGGCCATTTCATCGGACCTTCGGCCGTGAGCAACTTTTCGTTTGGCTTGATGAGAAACACATCACCTCGGTTGGAATCGGAAAAAAGGTCCTCGAGACTGGTCGATGTTTCGATAAACCGATGTGGTTTTGATTCTTGAGAATTCTTTTTGAGGATAGCAGGTTGAAGTTGGTTCTCACGGTTAAATACAGCAAGGTACGTGAAGTCGTTTGCATCCGAAAGCAATCGTTGCGCCAATTTGTTTTCTTTCGGTTGTTCATTCGATTTCAAAGTATGGTCCCAACGAATGCCCACGCAGGCGTGTTGCATGATATCTCCGACACACAGCCTTCCAAATTTCAAGTCCTCAAGCCCACCGGAAACACGGTGCAGAACGCGGCTTAACTTGGTCTCAGACTTGAGAAAGGCATCGGATAGAGTTGATAATTTCTGAGCAAGGTCGTTGAATTGTTCTTTGCTGCAACTGTGAAAAATTTCGTTGTCAAGCTTGCGATAGAATCCATTAATGAATCGTTCATTTTTCTCGTCGGGGTTCTCCGACACATAAACTGAAAATTGACGGTATAACTCCAATTTGGTACGTTCCGAAAGAAATTCGTGTTCCGAAAACATGGCAGTTGGGTGTTTAGGTGTTCCTCCAACGGTCATCATCAGCGGAAAACGCCCGTCGGAACCTTTGGTGAACATCTTTGCTACCGCCTCCATGATGTTGCTTGCCTCGTCCTCAATGTGCGGGACTTCTTCCCTGGTGAACAACAAAATCTCATCGTCTGAATCCAACTTCTCCCATTGCATCGCCTTGCGGGCGAAATGGGTGACTTCTCCGCCACCTTCTCTGTAACTCGCGCGTTTTTTCAAATCGTTTGTCCCCAACCGTATTCGAGGTTTGTTAACCAGAGGAATGCACGAAAACCGTTGAGCGTCCAATACGTTTTTTACGGCTTTATTGTACAGATTTTGGTCTTCATCCCCTGTGTTGCCACCGGAAAAAGCCGCTTTCAAATTCAACAGGAAGATCAAACCGTTTGAATCAAAATCGGAAACTTCCATGAGTCCTCCATTCGAAAAATTTGGTTAAACTTTGTGATGGAATCAAGATGGATGAAAACACGAATTTCTGCTTCACCATCTAGCCTCCGGATTGAGAACTCCAATTCAGCGATTTGAATCAAAAAAAGAGGTTTTTTCCCACTCTTGATGAAGCCGGTTCAGGAGCGTTACGTTCCTCTATCAGGAAAACCCCGGCGCAATCGTGAGCGCAACATCGGAACGTTTCGAGAACGTTTGACGTTGATTGCCGCTGCTGAGCGTGTACTCAACGAAATGAAATCCAGCGGCTGTTTTGATGAAATCGACCTTGACTCACTCACAACTACCATCGTTGGATTTCTTCGTGATGGTTCGTCCTGTTTGCTTGGATTTTGTTCGTATTCCCGTGAAAACGGAAGGAGCAAAACGGCCACGCCAGGTGAACGTACTTGGCGGATTCTGGTGAATCGGCAACTGGTGCACCGGGAGGATGGAAGCCTCGAGGCGACGATCTACCACGAATTTCTCCATGCCGTGTTGGGGTATGAAGAAAACCACGGCCCGACATTCCAAGCCATGGAAGCACTTTGGCCCTTTCAACGGGAGGGGAAGCAAGATGCAGAGTGAAATCCTTGTTGTTACCCAACTCCTGCTCACCCCGTTGGCTTTGATTTTCGCTTTTTTTGTCGGGGTTACGGTCAACATGAGTCTGTATTTTCATCGGGTACCGTGGCCGAATGCATTCTTCATGAATAATCTCCTTGATCGCTCTCAGGAGGATTGACACATGCACACTCCGTCAACAAAACAGACTCTCCCGTTGGAAACGATCACCGAACTCAAACGTCGAGTGGACGGCCACTTGCTCGCCGTGGAAAAGTTGAGGGGCGTTTTTGACCAGCAACTGGCGCCTTACTGTGCCATTCTTGCCGAACGCATCGAACAAGTTGTTCTCCCGGTCTTGGCCGACGGGTTGGAGGCTGCAACGGTTCTTCAAGAAGCCGAGGTAACCCTGCCAGAGTGCACCGTTCAATCCCTCGTGAACCATGTCATGATGGCCATGGAACTTGAATCTTGGAAGGAGAATGATGGTGATGAAGCAAATTAATCTCATTGGCGCATGCCAGCAGCTTGATGATGTTTTTTCAACGGTTGAGCACCATCTTGGACATCTCCAAGAACTGACCAATTTGCTTGACGCAGACCTCTCCATCATCCAAACCGCCTTCCAAACCACAACCTCCGGTTGGAGTCCAAGCATCCACCTGCTCTACGGGGCTCTCCAACAAGAACTCAGCATCGTTGTCGAACATCGTCACCGGCTAGAGCAACTGATTACGGAACTCGGTATTCGCCCAAATTCCCCCGTCGTCGACGCTTTGCTGCTCCGATTTTCTCGATTGTTTGCCGCCCACCAAGACACGCAGTGGATAGAGCAACAACCGAACGCTGAGTTCCGTACGGAACGGTTGGTGCGCGGGATGCTTCCGTCAAAAACTCGGCATTTCCTATCTGGGGAAGCCCAATTGATGATCGGAAAGTTCGCTCTCGGTCGGACTTCTTGGTCACAGATGCGAGAACGGTTGGTAGGGCATCGGTATTGGGTGGATTGTTTGTTGGCCACACTCCCCCCCGGTCATACGCTTACTCACCCGTTGGTAATGATGCAAAGTGTTGTTGACCGGTGTGATGTCCTTCTCCAACAACAAATTCAATTTCGCACGGCCCTCAAAGAACTTGAGCGAATCCAGTATACTGCAGAGGGCGGCTTGGGCAATGGCCGGGTGTTTGCCCTCGAACAAATGCGTCTGAAGGCTTTGTTGATTCCCTTTGTCCTGGTTGAGGAGGGAGGAGAATGATCACCCATCCATTCGTTCTCTTTTTGATCCTGTTTGGGCTGCATTTCGCTTTGGGGCTCGTCGCTTATGTTGAACGGCGAATGAAACCTCTGTACGCCTTGCTTCAACTCAAAAGGCTCGATACGACCGGGCTACGTTCCCTTGCGCTCCACTATCAGAACCTCGGCCTCCAAGTACCGGATGCTCTGTTGTTGGAACCCGAACCCGTCTTGACGGGGATGCTTCGAAAACTTGAAGCCAGGGTTAGCCTCGAAATCTCTGCCGTCTTGTTCATGGCTCTGATCCCCTCCAGCGTGCTCACCGCATTGCTGGTTTGAACGGCGGATCAACGGGACTTCTGGATGCAAGCCATGACGTAATCGTGGGTGGTGAAGATGTGGATGCCTTCGGCGAGGTAAGTCTCGAGGGTCGTCTGATCCTCATCTTTGGCATCTTTCCAAAGCTTCGGGGTGTACTTCACCATGACACACCCAAAGTTCTTGGCCGTGTAGAGAATTTCCCCGGCCCGATGGAGAGGGAGGTGCGCATCGAGCAGCGGAGGTGCCGGACTCAACAAATCCATCCGCTGAAGCGTTTCGTAGTTCAAAGAGACCTTGAACGGAGAAAAGTCGTTGCCGTTGGCTTGCAAGTAGTGCATGATGTTTTTCAATTCCAATGTCCCAATGCAATGCTCATCTTCGTCAAAAACCGGTTGAGAATCAAAACCGGTTTTGGTCATGTGTTCAATGAGATCTGCAAGTGAATCCCCGCGCCCGACCATGGTCCCCAAGGGAGAGGTTTTTTGATTCAAGCTCGGACGGCACTTCTCTTCATCCATTTCTTCGTACAAGTTTTTATGCGAGTTGGCGAGGGCCAACAAGAGAGGTTCATCCTCGGGGATGAAAAGGAATTCCTCGATGGCCATGAGGGTGTAAATCTGCTGATTTTTGTTGACGTAAAGGCGCATGGGCTCAATTTTATCGAGAGGGTAGGTAACATCCCCCTTTTCGGCTTGCCATTCCGATTTTGTGGAAAGTGATAATCGATCACCACGCCTAATCACACCCACGCTGTCAAGCGCTTTTTCGATGTTATTGAGAAGTTCTTTTTGATGTTGCTCAAGGGCATTCCCAAAGCCCTCGACAGAACGGTACGAATTTGGAAATCCAAGCGAATGTGGATTTGAACGATAATTTTGCAGCGTAGTGATGGTTTCGGCTACGCTGCTCACAAGCTTATCAAGGTCAGAAGCCTCGGTTGCTTGTTTTTTGAAATCCAAGTCCTGAACGTATTCCTGGAGAAGCCAATTCATGAGTTCTTCGTCCACCGGCCCCCATTGTTCTTTGAGGAACTTCCGCGCCTCTTCCTCTGTTTCGAAAGGTACCGAGTGGTCGTATTTCTTCTCACCTTCCTCCTCTTTACGGTAAATCACCACCCAATGCGATGGCCGAATTGACCGATTGTTCGTGGACCCATCATAATCCAAATTGTGCGTGAGTTCTCGACGAAAGCCGTGAAATTCAAGAACCTGCCTTGCGAGTTTTGATGCGCTCATACCGGGGAGTTTCAAGCGTTCTTCAATCTCGTTGATGATGACGGTCATTCTGGATCGCAACGTACTGGTTTGAATCTTCATGTTTTCACCTCAATTGACAAAGTAAGCCGAATTCACGTCCTTGTTTGACATCGTTCCAAGCTTAGCGTATTTGGGTTGTTCGTCAGATGCCATCAACTCATTCATCAATGTCCAAAGGACATTTTGTTCATCGGTTCCAAGTTGATGAATCGTGATGAATTGTGCTTGCAGAATATCACGCATCTTCTCGACGTGATTTGCATGACATCCAAACGAGTCGTGGACCGACCACAAATCGTTGTGGTTCTCCCGTTGCATGTTCCGTACAAACCGTCGCATGTGAAGGGCATCAAACGAATGGACGAAGTTCGGCGCAATCCCTCGACGTTCAGCGTTGAGGTCGCGAGAGAGGTTGATCTCCTGATAGCTGAAACGACGCTCGTACGGGTAGAGATAGGTCTTCAAAGCATCAACAAGGTGTCCAGAGACGTCTTTGAGCTCATTGTATTCGATGGGCTTGTTCCCTTCGGAAACGGTCGCCAAACCGAGCTCATCTCGAAGGCCGTCCCACGGGAGAGGTCCGTACGCATCAGAACACGCAGCACGGACTTTTGGCTCTTCAACCAACTCCAAAAAACTCCGATACCTGGCCGTCTCGTCTTCTCGCAAGAATTCGAGCAACGATGTTGCAGACGGATTTTTTCCAAACGTGTCCTCGAGCACATCGAACTGCACCGGCTTGGTGAGGGTTGAAGGAATCAAATCCATCATTTCGGTGGCATCCGTGGACCCGAGTCGAATCAATTTTGAGCGAACCGACTCACGAACTCCCCGGGCACCGGACCAAGGGCTTACCGTCACGGATTTGTTTTCTTTCCATTTGATGTTCGTGACCTTCGAGCCGTCGGGGAGCGTCCATGAAAGAGGAGCTTTGTTCTTCTTGTTCTGGGTGTTCACGAGGCTCTTCAGCAACTTGAGCACGTTACCAAACGAGGGAAGAACCGAAGTAATCGCTGCGTTGAATCCATTCACCACTTCCGTTGCGACGGTCCAATGAAGCGAGATGTCCACACCAAAATCATGCATGAAGCCCAGGGTACTGTCTTCATGAGCGTAGAACACCTTGGTTTCACCATCGGCTGCGAGGCCCATCTCCCCGTTTTCATCGCCGTTGTGGGTAAGCATAACGCGCACCATGGAATCAGTACCTGCCCCGTACCCTTTGGTCATCACGGGTCCTTTCGCAACGTGACGCTGCAAGACCTTGTTTTTGATGTTCATCTTAACGGACTCGTCGAGATCCACATCGTTGAGGAAACCCTCTTTCTCCCAGATGGCTTTGAGTTCCTTCACCACATGCATGTAAACATCAGCTGGGCTGCCGTCCTCTTGGGCGACGACGTTCACTTTTTGACCCATGTCGGTGTCTTTGAGCATGGCCGAAGCGTGCTGGTAGATGCTGGATGAAGCATCCAAATGAACGGGAAGGTTGGACTCAGCACCCACGCCTCCCTCGTTCATCACCCGATGGAATTCTTTCATTGCCGCATAGCGTTGGAACCCCTCCGCTTTCTTTCGGAAAACATGTCCTTGACCCCAGTGGACGTACCCTTCCAGGGGCGGCATCTTGAGCAGGGTATCAAGCAAGTCCATGAAGAGTGGATCTTGAGCAACCGCGTCGTACGAGGACCAAACTTTGTCATCGGCTTGAGAGAGCAATCGAACATAGGCTGCTCCGTTAACCATCTCTCCAACCTTCTGAAGGTCCATGCACAACGAAACCGTGAAGCGTCCGAGCCATTTCAAGCCGCTTTCGTCCAACCGAACGGGTTTGGCAAACCGCAACAATCCACGGCAAACATCGTCGTTTTGGGGAGAAAGCATGGGTGTCATCGTGTTCATTCGTCCCCGCCAGTCAAACTGCCATGCGTGCCAAAAGTGAGGTTTCCCTGGATAATCGGAAGTGAGGCGTTCGATGAAGTCAAACGTGTCGTACCATTCACGAACCTGACCGTGCCGGATTTTTTGCACATTCTTGATATCTTCAAACTCCAATGTCGCCGTCTTTCCATCAACCACGATCTTGAGTTGATGAAGAATACCCGACCGCAGTTCGTGCTCAAGAACGGTTTTGACCATGGAGAAGGTGTCCAACGGGTCGTTGTTCCCCGGCACATAAGAATCGACCTTCCACGTCGTCTTTTGGAGGGCGTTGATGACGTCAATGGCTTCATCGCTGGCTGAAAATCGAGGAGTATCTTGATGCATTCGACCGGCGGAATCCGAGATCATGGTTTTCTTTGCCTGTAGCGAAGGCGTGAGGAAACCGCCTTGATCTGGAAGCTCTTTTTGGCGTTCAGCAGGCGGGCAAATCATGGGAGGAAGGCGTTCGTGTTGGTACAATTGCTGGAGCAGATTCGTGCCGTTCTCGACGAATGTCTCCTGAATCCTACGGTGGAGAGTGTTGTTCAAACGAATCATGTTTGGCGTGAATTTGGGTCGAGATCCGTCAAGGTAGCGTGCGTTACGGGATTTTTCAACCGTAAACAGGGCGCCGGAGCGCTGCACGGCATACAGAAGTTGAGCAGCCCGGGATTTGCACCATTTCTCCCGGTCCGAGCCATCGGGGTTCAAAGCAGCAGCCAGCGGGGTGTAAAACGATTGAAGATGGCCAGCGAGCCGCTCGACAACTTGGGTTCCCAAAGCAACGAAAACATTGAGGTTGTTCTGGTCAGACTTGAATGCGGTCCACTCGGTAGGTTCTGCACCGTTTGTCTTGACCGTGATTTCGTCTGCAATCCGAAAGCCAGAAAGCACCGCCTCTCCGAGCAAGGATTGGCCATAGGCGTCGCCGCCCCCGCCCAAGGCCACGGATCGCTCAGCGCCTTTTTCGTCCTTGAAGATCAAATTTTTTGGTGCCCGAACAACGGCGTTTGAGACGCAGGTCTCGATCACTGCACGGGTGATTTTGTCGGCCATTGCGCCCCATACATAGGGGTGAAGATGTTCATTTCCCCCGTTTTGGTTGGCGTCGTCGATGTGGGGTGCTGCAACCCATGTTTCTCGGTCCCAATACGGTTTCAAACACCGATTGCAATGCAAAACCTTTCGTTGGAGCACGTTCAGCCGAAGCACAAATGTTCGAACGTCAGGGTGCTCCTTTTCAAGTCGTTTAATTTCAACGGGCGTCAAAGGCGTGGAACCTGTTGCCATCCGTACACCCACGTTGTTCTTGATGAAATCTCGAACCTCGTTCCAATGAACGGCGTAGCGATACAATTCCGCCTCTTTGTCGTCCGATTTCGTTTCGGGCTTCAAACGAGAATACGTTGATTTCGATTTGAGTTGGTATTTCTCAACGAGTTGTTCTTCGAGTTTCCGAAAATCTTTGAATTGGACTTCGTGGTTGGAAAAACTTGGGTGGTAGCGAACATGGTGCTGTTGACCGCTTTCTCCATCAACGTAACAGCAGGGGAAGGTACGCGCAAAGGATCGCAAATCGTTCCAAGACTGCATCGCCACCCTGGCGGGATTGGCTTCAACCGCCTCAAACAAGGCATCCTGAATTTTCGGCCGCAAGTCCAACACCAATTCGCCGTATTCTTTGCGCACGGTTTCCTCTTTGCTGCGCCGGGAAACATCGCTGCCATGCACCTGTTGATCTCCGATGAGGACAACGGGTTCGATCGGGGCTGCCCCCGGGTCCTCAAGACGTTGGAGTTGCTGCATGAGAGCAGCGAACAAGACATCGTGTTCTTCTTCCTCACCAGCCTCGATGGGCAGGGCCTTCCCGCAGTAGCCATCCTCTACGGCGACTTGATCCCGGGCCCTTGTATCCATTTTCTTCACCTTACCGAACTGAGTTAACCTCAATCTTCTCCTCTTCTTCGTCGCCTAAAATAAGTAACTCAACAACAGGTCTGACCTCGGTTTTTCCTTTGTTTACAAGTGTGGCAGGGCTCGAAAATTGGATTTGATTCCGAGACGACCGGATTTGATTCGGGAAGAACCGCATTCGCACGCTCTTGTCGGAGGGAGAAGATTGCGGGACATGGTTCGGTTTTTGCAGGCGATGAAACCCTTCATTGCAACGGTTGTTCAAACGGGGGGGCTTGCCGCCGGGACCTTGGTACGAAATCTCTGTTCCTCAAAATTGGATGAATGGGAAGGTGCTGAGGGGAACGGCTGTTCGTTCGATGATGCATTTGAGCGATGGCTTCTTGCAGGATTGATTGAAGAAGAAATTTCGGAAAAATCCCTTGAAAGTACAGAGTTGAAATGCACCGAGGCAACCGTCACCTCAATCAAAAAAGCCATTCAAATCGTGTCCCTTGTGTTGGACAACGCAGTGGTCAACGACTCTCTCGATTTTCACCAGGCAACCGATTATTCACTTGGATTGTGCATGATATATTGGGGTTTGACGGGTGGAACCGAGAATCTTGAGGCAAATTTGGAATTTCTCTCACGTTACGCAAAAATCCGTGACGATACTTGGGCGGTGACCATTCTCGAAGAGGCGCTCGATGAATGCGTTCGGGCGGGCTCCAACGATGTCGCCTTTATTGTGGTCGAAGCTGAAGACCGTACACCCTTGTTGAGGGGAATTCATGCAGCAGCTTTGCTGGATTTCGAAGATTTCTCGGAGGTCATGGACCGAATGAACTCGCTCCGCGCCGAACAAATCCTGCTCCTTGCCGACCATGTGACCTACAATCTCCAACCCGATGAAGAAATTTGAGGAGCCTTCGTTCACCTTCCACCAAGCTTCGTTGAGGGGCTCACATGGGACCCAATCTTTCGAGCACGTTTGGGAACCGATGGTTCGGTCAGACGATGAACACGTCGGCAGATGCCTCCTTTGATTGAGGAAATTTGAATCGGACAACCTCCAATTTGATTCCAAAATTCCCCTTTTTCCCCACTTCGGATGAACACTGAGATGATTTCAAACGCCATTGTTGCCTACCCTGGCTTCGCTGTCGCCTGCGGTGCTGCTGCTCTCTGGGCTGCTCGTTACGTCAAGAAAATCAAGACCGAGAACGAGCAGATGAAGGCCGAGACCAATCGAGGTGAACG
>JAYOHN010000058.1:0-10216 GCA_038118245.1 Candidatus Poseidonia sp. | reverse complement strand
ACACAAACGATTGTAATTGCAGAAAAGAACAACAACGCCGTCCACGCCAGCACCGCCGAACTCATCGCAGCAGCCACGACCTTCGGGGACGCCCCGACGGTCATCGTTCCTTGCACCGATGCTGCGGCCGCCACCGGAGCCGCCAACATGGGAGCTGGCGCCATCATCGCCGCTAAATCCGCTGCCTTCGCACACTACGACGCCGCCGGATGGACCGCTGCGCTCGACAAGGTGACGCCTCAAGGCACCCTCATCACCGGAGCAAGCCCTCAGTCCAAGGACCTCGCTGCCCGTTTGGCTGCACGACGTAACCTCGCCGTGGTGCAGGACGCCGTGGGCATTGAAGGAGGCAACATCACCTCGCCCGTCTACTCAGGGAAAGCCATGCAGACCGTGAGCATCACCGGCCCAGCCGTGATTTCCGTCCGTTCCAATGTCTTTGCTCCCGCTACCGGTGGAGCAACCGAAGCCAGCGTGGTCGATACGGACGGCGATGTGGCGACCTCGGTTGCTGAGTTCATGGCTCGAGCATCCGAACGTCTTGACGTCGGCGAAGCAAACATCGTGATTTCAGGAGGCAGGGGCATGGGCTCTCCAGACAACTTCGTCCACCTCGAAGCCATCGCCGACACCATCGGCGCCGCTGTCGGAGCGTCGAGAGCCGCTGTGGACACTTGGGAAGCCATTCCGCATTCCATGCAAGTTGGCCAAACCGGGAAGACCGTCAACCCAAGCCTCTACATCGCCGTCGGCATCTCCGGAGCCATCCAACATCTCGCGGGCATGAGGTCTTCGAAGTACATCGTCGCCATCAACAAAGATGCCGACGCACCCATTTTCCAGCATGCAGATTACGGCATCGTCGCCACGTGGGAAGAAGCGCTCCCCGTCCTTCATTCGACGCTGAAGTCAATGATGGCTTGAGATCAAGCGTACTTCCCGAATCCGAAGCTCCCGCCCGGCCCGGCGGCTTCGCCGACGAAAGGATTGGTTCGCTTTTCGTGACCAATGGTCGTGAGAGGGCCGTGCCCGGGGTGAACCACCGTTGCTTCGTCCAAAGGCCATAATTGAGTGTGGATGGAGGTGGCAAGCACATCAAAATCGCCACCCGAATTGGCGATGTCCGTCCTTCCAACGGAACCCGCAAAGAGGGTATCGCCCACAAAAACATGGTCGGGTCCGTCGTCGACGGGGAGCACCAGACAACATCCCCCCAAGGTGTGACCTGGCGTGTGGAGAACGCGCAGTTCCACGCTCCCAAACCGGTATGCCTGGCCGCCCTCAAACGCTTGGTCGGCCACAGCGGGTTCAGGCAGCGTCAAGCCATACCGCCGCCCGGATTGTTGCGCCAAGGTTTGAAGAAACGTGTCGTCGGGATGAAGGTACCAATCCACGCCATAATGCGTTTTGAGGGCCGGGATGAAGCCGCTGTGGTCAAAATGAGCGTGGGTGTTGACAAGGGCCACAACCTTTCTCACTGGCATGCCCTTTGCATCTTCTGCATGTTCAGGCCCAGTCGTCCAATCAGGACCTCGACCTTCAAACCCATCAATCCATGAAATGATGCGTTCGGGTTCATCCCCGCCATCAACAATGATGGTGTCCCCCGTTTTGACATCGGTGACCACCGAGCACCGCATCTGGAGCGGGCCGACGAAGAAATGTTCAATCCAAGGTTTCGTCAGCCCCATGAGGCTCGGACGGGCACGACCTTCATGAGGTTGAGGCCTCAAGCACCTCAATCGTCACGCTGTCTGTGGTCCATGCGCCTTCTCGGTCGATCACACGCAACTCAAACCGGTGCCGGCCAACAGGGAGACGTAACTTGAGTTGCGCGCCGGCGGCCAACTCTTCACCCCGGTCGTTGTACCATGCCCATCCAACCACCATGCCATGCGGGTCTGCCGTTTCACGTCCATCGAGGTGAACAATTGCAGAACCGTCGTCCGAAGCGATGTGCTGCTGGTCCTGACCCGCTGCGGCTTGTGGACGGTGAACAGAGGCAAGGGTTTCGTTCAAGGCCTCAAACAAATCCTCTGAATCTTCCATGGTAAGTTCTCCCTCTCCATGCAACTGTTCCATCAGTGCCTCTTCGTTGGTTTGGCCTGAGTCGTCGCGATGCTCATCCCCCCCGTTTGGTGGAGGTGCACCACCCATAGCATCGAGCAAGACCTCAAGGTCTTCGGCGAGCTCAGGGGCGGCATGGAAGCCGTCCTTTTCAGCTTCAGTCAGATGTTGAAGCAAATCCTCAGCATCGCCGTAAATCGCCTCTGCTGACCGTTCCGTGCCCGAATCATGGGATTGGAACCAAAGATTGAGTTCGGCCTTATCAACGTCGCTGAACGGCCCTTCAAGGAACGCATGACCGATGGGTTCGGGAGCCGTGTAATCGTTTTGATCGTCTCCTGCAAAAATTAAACCGTTGGAAGAGGGATGGAACCCCAACAAGGACGGCATGCCTTGGTGTTCAATCGTCCAGGTTTGGTCGCCTTTCTTTCCGTGAATGTAAAACCACGAGCTGGCGATGGTGTGGCCATCGGCAACGAGACAAGCCATGACCGGATGATGCGTGTCCATGATGTGTTCCATCGTTCCGTCTTCGCCCAAACGGACCACCGAACCGTCGTCAAACCCAACGACAGCGCCATCCGTGCACGACGAAGAAGTAAGTATTCGCCCACTTAAATCGCTGCGAACCACAAGCTCGTCGCCCTTCCAAAATTCAAATTCGAGAGCCTCTTCGTCCCCCGCAACCAAGGCGTGACCTTCCCTGGAGAGAAAAACCGCCCCTCCCTTCGTGAGTCCAATCGCTGTGATACGCTCTCCGTGTTTACCTCGGGCAGGGCGCCGCCATGCAACCGTTTCGTTCTCAACGGCCAAGACCTCACCGCCTTGCGTGACGAGGTACAATCGGCTGCCTTGAGAGGCCATCATGAGCACCTCATCCAAGCCGAGGGTTTCGCTGAGGTCGCGCAGGTGACCTTGAGGGCCCCAAAGGACAAGACGCCCCATGCCGCTCAAAAAGCAGAGGACGTCAGTGTGGCGCAAACCATTCACGACACCTCCGTCCACGCTCACGGCTTCGACAACTTCGCCTTCTGTGGAATACACAGCAAAACCTTCGAGGTCGTCCCCCACCACGATTTGATGTTCAAAAAAACCGAGGTAGGAAACTGCATGTTCGTGTTCAAAAGATGAAAGGAGATGCAGGGCGCTCTCCTCGGTCAAGGAGGCGACAAAGACCTGGCGTTGCCCTTCAACCCAAGCCAAGGTCCCGTCGTCGCTCACAACCAACCAGCGAACCTTCGCCTCCGGACGGGACAGAACCCTCACGTCAAGCGTGTTCACCATGGCCACCGGTGAAAATCGGGCTACAAAAGCACTCGCACCCGCCGGTCAAAGCCAACGTCATGCTTCTTCATCGTCGTTGTGAAGTTCAAGAACGGCATCGTCAAGATGTGAAGCGGCCTTTGCTCCATCGTTTCGGGCATCATCAAGCCTCTGCAAGTAGGCTGCATCGATGTCTCCAGTAACATACTCGCCATTGAAACAACTCGCATCAAACGCCGTCACCGGTGAATTAGCCTGTTGCGTCGTTTCAATCAAGTCATCCAAGGTTTGGTAGAACAAACGGTCGCTGCCGATGGTGGCGTTGATCTCCTCAATGCTGCGGCCATTGGCAATAAATTCGTTCACCGCCGGCATGTCAATGCCGTACACGTTCGGATGACGAACGGGCGGTGCAGCCGAGGCAAAGTAGACTTTGTTCGCCCCAACATCTCGAGCCATTTCGATGATTTGGGCGCTGGTCGTTCCCCGCACAATGGAATCGTCGACCAGCAAGACGTTCTTTCCGCTAAATTCGTGTTCGATGGCGTTCAATTTTCGTCGCACGGATTTTTCCCGAAGTGCCTGTCCAGGCATGATGAAGGTTCGGCCGACGTAGCGGTTTTTCACGAAACCCTCGCGGTAGGGAAGGTTGAGCGTCTTCGCCATTTGCAAGGCGGCGATGCGCCCCGAGTCCGGTATGGGAATGACCACATCGATGTCATGGTCGCTCCATGTTTCAAGAAGACGTTCGGCCAAGCGACGCCCTTGGTTCAAGCGAGACTGGTAGACCGACATCCCGTCGATCACGGAATCAGGCCGAGCGAAGTAAACGTGCTCGAAAATGCACGGCGTGTACGATGATTGAGAGGCACATTGGCGTGAAAACAGGTGGCCGGTTGAGCTGACGAACACCGCTTCGCCGGGTGCAACGTCGCGAATCACCTCAAAGCCAAGCGCCGTGATGGCCACGGATTCGCTGGCGACGATGTATTCATCCCCTTCGTCCGAGGACCGCTTGCCGAAAATGAGGGGTCGGATGCCGTTTGGGTCCCTGAAGGCAAGAAGACCGTAACCCGAAATCACGGAAACACAAGCATAACCCCCCCGTATTCGTTCGTTCACGGCCGAAACAGCTCCGAAGATCGTATCGATGTTGATATGTGGCGTTCCTTCAATCCGCAAGGCATGAGCTCGATGACCCAATTCAACAGCCAAAATGTTGAGGAGCAACTCTGAGTCGCTCGAGGTGTTGATGTGACGCATGCACTCGTCACGCAAGTAGGTTCCAAGCTCGTCTGCGTTGGTCAAGTTTCCGTTATGGGCAAGCGCAATACCGTAGGGCGAATTGACGTAAAACGGCTGCGCCTCGGCTCGAGACGAGGAACCGGCCGTGGGGTACCGGACATGACCGATGCCAACATTGCCTTCCAACCGAAGCATGTGGCGTTTGAAAAAAACATCAGCGACCAGACCGTTGGACTTGCGGAGGCGGAAGTTTCCGTCCTTGTCGGTGAGGATGCCCGCCGCGTCTTGCCCTCGATGCTGAAGAACGGTCAAGCCGTCGTAGAGCAGTTGGTTAACATGAACGCCTTGACGACCGACGATGCCGAGAATTCCACACATTGGGTCGCCTCGGTCCAACCTGTACCCGAACGCTTCTTATCGTTGCGATGACGATGTTCAGGCTTTGGGCCGATGGGTTTTCTTTGACCAGTTGAACTTGCGGATACGAGCTGTCTCGCCGTAGCCGCAGGAAGCGCAAACGGACTTTTGCTTGTGGTAGGCGTTGCGACCGCAACGGCGGCATCGGATGTGGGTGGTCTTTTGACGGCGACCCATGGACGGTGTACCTTTGGACATACGCTCACCTGAACGCTTCGGCCACCGACCTCCCCCTTATGAAATCAACGGCATGCAAAGAGAGCGGTCGAAATCACTCCTCTTCAAACTCCATCCGTTTTTTCGGGGAATTCAACAACGAGGCCAGCAAAGTCCCCACCACCACCATCGACGCCACGACCAGGGCAGCAACCGTCGTTGCAAACCGGACGATGTTTGAGAGAAATTGAGCTCGAACCGAAGCGTTCTCTTCCATCAACAAATCGCCCTGGGAGAGGAAAAACATCGTCAATCCGATTCCTGCCGCGACCAACAGCAGCATGCCCACCAGAGGGGCAACAGGGCGTTTTCGCGCATCTCCGTACGCAAAAAGCGTGACGAGGAGCATGAAGGAAACGAGGGTAAACGAGGTGAGCATGGCGTTGACAAAACGCACCAAGCCCGACTCAACCGATGCGGAAGTCCACCACCAAAGGCCGAGGACAAGAAGGAGCGTTGGAAGCGTGAACCAGAGGACGAGGTGGACGAAGCCGCTGCTCCCGTTTCGTGGACTCACTCTTCTTCACCCCTCGAGAGGTGTTTCGCAACGATGCTTCCTGCCTGTCGAAGCTGGTCGTTGGTCGGTGCAGGCAAACGGACGGAGACTTGGGTTGACTCGTAGAAAAACAGAACGACAGCGAACAAAAGGACGGCCATGGCGGCCCCCACAAGGACACCAAACAAGTCTGCACCAGCGAGAAGAACTTCCGCTGCGAAGCGTTCGCTCCTGAGGCTTGGACCGTCCATCGACACCCCCAGCACGATCAGCGCCATCATGAACAAAGCCACCACGACCATCAGGGCTTGCTCGCGCTGGCGTCCGTCCCCGATGCGTTCAACAACGGCTCTCGCACCGCAGGCAAAGGCGAAGCCAGAGAGAAGCAAGGTGGGCCAGAAAATCAGCCAGAGGCGGTTGATCTGATCGGGATACGTCGGCGTCAATCTCCACCAGTGCATGGCTTCGAGCCACAACACGCCCGCAACCACCATGACAACGCCAAAGCGACGTTCTGTAGCGGAGAGGCGACCCACAGGCACGTTGCCCGAGAAGGCGATTTGATAGAAGCCAACACCGAGGAGGACCGCAGGGCCCAACACGCTCCCTAAGAGGTGACCAAACGCGCTGGATGGCGAAGCAGAAGCCGTCCATGGCGTCGCAAGCAGCGAGAGGAAACCCGCACACGCCAAGGCCAAACCGACTTTTCGTTGTCGTGGTGCTTTTGAAAAAAAAGCAAGAAGGCCACCCGTCAGAAAGAGAAGGCCTGCACACCAGAAGAAAACGAGGGCCTGCATCGCCTCTTCCATGCTTGAGGGAAGTTGGAGCGATTTATAGAGAATACCGTTGATGTCCACGCAGTGCTTTGAACACCGCCGAATCGTTTGGCGGAGGGCATAAATACCCGACCTCTGTGGGCTGAACGCTTAGGTGTTCACATGGTGAAGCGACCCCGTCAAGTCAAGCGATACAGCCCCTCGGCTGGTAAGCACACCCTCCACACCGTGGAGCGTGTGAAGAAGAAGCGCGCTTCGGAGTTGCGCTGGGGTCAACGACGATTCCGTCGCGTCATGGCGGGTTACCGTGGTTTCCCACGTCCAAAGCCCGACGGCCGAGAAAAGCCAACGAAGCGAGTGAACATTCTCTACCGGTGCACGGAAACCGGCAAAGCGCATTACGCTCCGTGCAAGCGAGCCAAGAAATTCGAATTGATCGACCGCTGAGGTGAACACGATGACTAACCAATTTCTGAAAGTGAGTTGCCGAGATTGCGGCAACGAATGCACCATCTTCTCCCGCGCCACCACGTCCATCGCTTGCGATGTGTGCAGCGCCACGCTGACCAAGCCCTCCGGCGGCAAGGCCCAACTCATCGGTTGCACCGTCGTTGAAACGTTGGAATGAGGAGGCTGAGCCTCCGTGTCCAACGAAACCACCTCAACCCCTGAAGAAGGGGAGTTGGTCGTGGCCAGCATCACGACCGTGAAGCAAAACGGAGCCTATGTCACCCTTGACGAATACCCCGGCATTGAAGGTTTCATTTTCATCGGCGAAATCGCCTCGGGATGGGTCAAAAACATCCGTGCTTTTGTTCGCGAAGGCCAACGGGTGATCTGCAAAGTGATGAAAACCCGGAGGGACGGGACCTCCCTCGAACTCTCGTTAAAGTCCGTGTCTGAAGAGCGACGACGCGACCGACTCCAGGAGTGGAAAAACGAGCAACGAGCACTTCAATTGTTGAAGGTTCTCGGCGAGAAGGTCCAATGGGATGAGAACGCCGTTTCCGAACAGGCATCCGAATTAACCGAAGCCTTCGGCACACTATACACGGCGTTTGAGGAAGCCGCCATGCAAGAAGGGGCCTTGGAAAACGCAGGTTTCGAAGGAGACTGGTTGGCTGCGTTCGTTGAGTTGGCCGTTGAAAACATCATTCCGCCCTTTGTTGAAGTCCGAGGGGCTCTCCGTTTGAGCATCAACGACATCAACGGTGTCAAGGTCATCCAAGAGGCGCTTGAAGCCGCCGAAGCGCTTTCCGATGAAGCCCAGGAAATTGATGTCAAGTGCTACTATGACGGCGCACCTTCGTACCGGCTTGAACTCAAGGCACCGGATTTCAAGGTCGCCGAATCCATGTGGGAACAGGCCACAGCGGCGGTTTTGGATGCCATGAAAGCGGCCGGCGGCGAAGCCTTGGCCACCCGGGAGTGATGATGTGGCTCGCCAACGTATGCAACAGTGCCTCACCTGCAAGGCGTTCTCCCTCAACACCACGTGCCCAGCGTGCGGTGAGCCTGCCCAGGCCGCTGCGCCTCTGAAGTGGTCTCCGGAGGACCACCGCGCAGCGCTCCGAAGAAAAATGAACGGCGTGGAATCCAAAGCATGGCCGTCTACCCTTCCCACCCTCCCGAGTCTTGAGGAAATGCACACCAGAAGCGCCGAAGAAGAGGAATGACCGTACGTCATCCTGTCCTTCAAAACAGCCTCCCTCGCAAAGAGTTGAGGTCAAACATTATAACGCGATTTGCGGGGTTTGGGAGTTCATGACCCTTCACGTTGAATGGCGAAACGGTGCAACCTCCCTCCCGCCCCGTTCGCTCGTCTTTGCCGCCTTCCCGGGTGTAGGAAACCTCGGCAAAGTCGCCGTTGAATCCATGCGGGAACTCAACGAAACCGTTGAGCTCGCTCGTCTTCACATCGATGCCCTCCCCCCCCAAGCTAATCTTGACGAAGACGGTCTCCTCGCACCACCGCATGTCTCGCTCAGTGAAACGCAAACGCCAGGGGGCCAAACCTTCCTGACCCTCACCGGGGCGGTTCAACCGGTGGACATGTCGCTCCACGGCGGCATCTCCCGCCAATTGATGACGTTTCTGAAAGAGCATGACGTCGAATCCGTCGTCGTCTTAGCAGGGTACAAAACCGCCGCTGACCGAAAAGAAACCTTTGCCGTTGCGAGTTCCTCGGCATACCGCATTGACCTCGAAAGCCTCGGCGTCGATGTTCGAAGAGACGAACCCCGCACAGGAGCCATTGGCCTTGGGGCCTTGCTTGCATCAACAGGACCTCTCTTTGGACTGAATTCAGCCTGCGTCATCGGTACGACCGTGGGCTCAAGCCAAGACATCATGGCGTCCCAACGCATCATCGAACACCTCGATCGTTGGTTCAGCCTTGGCCTCAAGCTGCCCGAGCATGGAGAGGCTTGGTTGCTCAATCGCCTGAAAGGCATGGCTCCAAAAACCAACGAAGATTTCGTGAAAGAACTCACCGCCACCCACGATGCCTCGTACATGTAGGTCGCTGGCGTCAATTGAACAGGGAGCAGAGCGCCGAGAGAGGGATTTGAACCCCCGCGTCCAAGGGACAGTGGATTTCGAATCCACCGCAATACCGGGCTATGCGACCTCGGCTCTGCCATGGCGCTTTTGCGCGACGGTCATAAGCATGATGCTCCACAGGCATGCCATGGATGTGCGCTTTCATGGACGCGAAGGCGAAAAGGTGGTTTCTGTTGAACCCGGCACCACCGTCCGAGAAGCACTTCAACAGACCGAGTGGTTGCCTTCCATGGTCATCGTGAGTCATGAAGGGACGGTGCTTCCGCATTCCACGCCCTTGATGCAGCCCGTTGCGTTGCTGGTGACAACCATTTCCTCAGGCGGATGAACGGTCAACACGAGCGATGATTTGCAAGGTTGATTGACGGGAGTAATCGCCACGGACATCGTTTGCCCACGCATCCAAACCCAAATTTGCAAGCGCCACCGTGTCCCCCTCGCACACAAGGTCGTACTGCGCGTTCCAATCGTCAGCCCAGCCTTCGACCTTCGTCGCCCCCGAGGCGTCCATCACCATCATGCCCTTGCGTGACCATCGCTTTCCAGTCTTCCCAACCCCGCTTTTCTCGTAGGTGTAGACCACAATGCCGGCGATGTTGTGCTTTGCTTGCTTGTCAAAGAGGCTGCTCGAGGTCTCTGTTGGGTCCGTATCGGCTTCAATCCGAGCAAGGGGGTCAATCTTCAGAACAATCTCGCCCTTCCAGTTCACCGAAAAGACGGCGTCACGAATGAGCAGCGAGGCTCCGCGCTCAAGGTTCACGGCCACCGTCGGCTGGCCCTCACCGTCTTCGGTTGCGACGATTTGGACTTGGGCATCGTACGTGTCTTGCTTGATGTGAACCGTCTGAGGGCGATTCCCTTGTTGACGACCCACCGAGAACACGACGCCCCGAACCGTCGTTCGAGGGTCCAGCGTGTTGATGGCTTCAAGGTGCGTCACGGCGCTCGTTCCGGGAAGTTGGTACGAAGAAGGGACGGCTGGATCATCTTGCCCATCTCCTCCGGGGCACACGGAGCGCCAATCGCAACGGTCACATCGGATTTCATCCGGCGCCTCAGCAGGCACGCCGCCTGCTGAAAAACCACGCATTGGCCGTGGCTTTGGAGGGCATTCATCCATTGAGGGAGTGCGCTGGCGAATTTCTTTCCAGAGCGCTTCAAGTTCGTTTTCAAT
>JAYOHN010000057.1:0-10274 GCA_038118245.1 Candidatus Poseidonia sp. | reverse complement strand
GAGTGGTTGCTTTGATGGGAATCTACCTCTGTTCGCTTTTGGTCGTGGCGGTCCCCGCTTCCGCCCAAGTGTCGGGTGCTGCGGTCTCCATGACCTGCGCTCCCGGTCAAATTCAGGTCGAGGTGAAGCCCGGGGCGACGCTCACCGGTTACACGACCTGCACCGTATCCAATCCCACGGCGTACGTCGAAAAGGTCGCCATCCAGGTGACCAGCGACGGCCTCGCCACCGCTGCTCCCGGTGACATGTACGTCGGTGCTGGGCAAGAGGTCGACTTCCAGGTCGTTGTCCGGGCCAACCCCTACATGCAGATGCAATCTCGCCAACTCACCGTTTCGGCTCAGGTTCAGGAATTGAACAACTTGCCGCCCCCCAACACCGCCTCCTCGCAGGTGAACGCCCTCATCAACATCATGCAGTTCAGCATCGTTCAGGTTGAAGCCGTTGAACCCTTTGTTCAGTTGATGCCAAAGACCGACAAGAACTTCCAGTTCAAGGTTTACAACTTCGGCAACCAAATTGACCGAATGAAAATCGGCGTGACGGAAAACACCCGCGACACCCTTGAAGAAGCCGGTTTCACCGTCAACCTCCCACAAAACGTGGTCACGATTGAGCCCAACACCGCTCCTGAGACCGCTCGCATCATGGTGCGTACGCCCAAGAACCAAGGTTGGTCCGACGCCTACCACGTGCTCGAGTTCTACGCCGAGTCCGAGTTTGCCTGTCAGAACGGTGGCTGCAACCGAGAATCGCAGATGATCACCGTCTATGTCCGTGGCGTCTACCTCCCCGGTTTCGAAATCGTCCCTGCGCTTTCCATGATTGCGCTCGCAGGGGCTGTTGCCGGTCGTCGGTTCCTCAACACCGAGGACGAGGACGAGGTGGAGTGGCGAGAAGCCGCCCCCGGTCTGTGACGTTTGGCTTCCAAACCGTCCCTCTAAGAATCAACGAGGGGTTGCCTTCATAACGCCAATCGTTAATCAGGATAGCGTCGGGGAATCACCATGGGTGGGTTACTGGACAAAGCCAACGCTACCAAAGAAGCCGAAACTGAAGAAGCACCTGCGCCGGTTACCGTCACCAAGGAAGCGGCGAAAACCCCCTCGGACAACCCCGGTTTGCTGGCCAGCGGGGCGGCATCCGGCTCACCTGACAACGCCACCAAGATCAGCCTGGCCGGCTGGGTCATCATTCTTCTCGGCGCCATCCTCTCCCTTCAGGGGGGTGCGTGGGGCTTTGTCGTGGTTACCGTAGTTCTCATACTTGGGATTGGGGCCATCATCCAAGGAGAGCGAATGAAGGGCGACATTAACCAAATCAAACTCGGTGCAAGCGTGGTTGTGGCTCTCTTGATCGCAACAACTCCTTATGCTGCTGTCATGCTTGTACCAACTAACGCATCCATGGCAATTACGGATGTTGAACTGAACGAGGACACCAATGAAATTTCCTTCAAAGTCCGAGGGACAATGTCATCGGTTGATGTATCCATCGAAGCGGATGGAACTGAAATGTGGGCGGAGTCAGCTGATGTGAGCAACGACGTCAAGAAATTCAAAGTCCCGCTATCTGATATATTCGTAGGCAATGGTGAGGACTACGATGGAGGTGAGTTGGTAGAGTATATCGTCAAGGGTGAGGGTTCTAACGGACAAACTGCGGAGATTAAGATACCGAGCCGATTCACCACCCGCGAAGCTCAGAACGCGGGTATGCGAATTGATGAACTTCACGATAGCAACGACGCTGACGCATATGTCGGTATTACCATGGAACTTCTTGTTGGTCTCATCGATCCTAACGAAGATGCTTTGAGCGGTGGTCAATTCTCCGCCGTTGGCCTACGCCCGATGAGCGCAGATTATCAGGTGCAAGTTACGGTAACTGGGGGACAAACATGGTCAGAGAGTTTGATTTCAGTGGACGGTGATTTAGCAACCTGGTCTCCCAAGAGCGGAGGTAGTGCCAGTGGTTCCACAGCGGGTTGGTTCGGTCTAACGGGTTCCGGAACGGATACCAGCGGTGTATTTTATTTGGATAAGGATGAATTCTATGAAGGAGAAGGTGAGTACACTTTCCGCATCGATATAACAAATGATTTAGGCGACCGAACTGTCTTTACTTCCGAATATTGTTGGAACATTGACTTGACAACTGGAGATCAACAGGCATCAAATCCCGTGGCCAAAGGCGATGGCGTAGGTGCTGTTTGTTGAACATAATTTTTTTCCTCTGACGGGAAAAATCTGAAAACTTTGAGTAAAGAGTTGGCCTTATGGCTGAACCATTTTGGAGTCAACCCGACGCTGTTGGAGATGAGGTTCCAGCTCAAGAAGAACGTCCTGTACCGGTGGAGCCGCAGGCCAGCGGGAGGGCTGACGAGCAAGTGATCGAAGGTCCCGTGTGGATGCTCGCCCTCGGTCTTGTATGCTTTGTCATCGTGATCGTGACGGTCATCATAGATCTTGCAAGTGGTGGTTCGGAGCCTGATGAATACGGACCATTTGGTTTCGTCTTTTTCATCCTCGGCATCGTGTTGCCCATCAAGGGATACCTGCAATACAACAAGTCCATGGTCATCTCGTGGGACAGCGTTTCACATCACCTCGATGTGGCCTTTGCCTCACGAAAATTGGAAGGGCGAAAGACGTTCTTTTCGTACGACATGCAACCGGGTGATGACGTCCGGTTTGAGAAGCACACCGACCAAGGCGTCGGGGAAGACAGCTCAAGCACCACCTCGTATTGGCTGGAGGTTCATCGCAGGGACGGAACCGTTGCGGTTGACACACCAACGTTTTCTAGCCATTACTGGAACAAGCTTCCACCGATTCTCTTAGCGTACCAGGGGAAGGTGAACGCTGCTGGTTCATCAAAGAGCAAGTGAACCCTCAGGCCTCGTCCTTGGCTTCGTCTTCAGCCGAGTGTACAGGGTCATTCAACTGGGGAACGGCCTTCTGCTCTTTCCTCGATTGTGCTGCGATAAAGAGAGCAAGGCCGCCAAATCCGATGAGCGCCACGATGAGAATGATGAGCGGAAACTCTTCCACTTCTTCCTCGTAGGACCATGTCACCGGTTCGGAAGCCGACCCCGAGGCGTCATGGACGTCCTCTCCGATGACTGCCAGGGGGTTCGGAAGAAGCGGTCTGCAGGTGAGCGTGGCTTCCCCTGCGGCGTACACATACCACGTGAACGGGACCTCTTTGCTTTCACCTGCCCCCAAACTCACGACCATTTGCGTGGTGTCGGCAACGTCCTCCCCGACGTAACACCACACGTTCACGCTCGAGGCAGCAGCGCTGCCGGTGTTGGTGACCGTGACGGTTCCGGAAACGCTCTTGTTGGCCACGCCCACGGTGGTTTCTGGGGAAACGGCGGTCACTGCGACATAGGGGAGGTCCAACTCAACCGTACCGGATGCGGTGGTCGGTGCGTCAATGGTTTTGGAAAACGTCCCCCAACTGCTGGTGATGGAGAGCGTGATGGTGGCCTCCTCCTCGTGAACCACACCGTTGCCGTCCATCCAAGCCACCATCCGCTTCTTTTCGTTGGTGTCGCCTGGACCAACCAGGATGACGTTACCGTTCTCATCGGTCAAATCGTTCCAGTCGTTGGCGTTGTACCCGAGGTCATAAATGTCAAGACTTCCGTTGGGGATGTTCGTGCTGAGGGTTCGTTGCGAAAGGAGACGGACCCACGCATCCGTGGTTCCTCCGGTGCCTTGGCTGTTGGTGTAGGTGATGTTTGCTTGGTCGTGAAGGACGATGTCTTCATCCGTCCTCGACCCGGTGATGATGGAGTCAAGCACCGTGACCGAGGCGGTCGTTGCCGCATGCAGCGGTGCGCTCCCTGTCAACGTGGCTGTGTCAAACGAACACAGCGAGGCGCAGGAAATGTTGCCTCCGAGCACGGTTGAGCGAGTGACCGAGAGGTCACCGTCAACGATGAGGTCGAAGCCAGACTCGAACCAGTATAACGGTGCTCCGGTGGCTTGGATGTCTTGGGCAAGGACCGTCTCGGTATCGCCTCCGCTGTGAATGGCCTTGGCCCAAAGGACGTAGGTGGGCGTGAAATAGGCGGTATCGAACCTAAATTCCAGATCTGTTCCGTTGAGCGGTACATCAAATTGGACCGTGTCGGAACCGGATGCGTTGACGGTTGTGTCGCCGTAGGTGACGTTGACCTTAGCGCCGTCGGCCACCACGTGATTGAGCTTGAACTGAACGACCCCCGATTCAGCAAGGTCGCCAAAATTGAGCGTGAGCACCGGAGGCGTGAAGCCGCTGGCTTCCACACGAAGCCCAGCGTTGAGGTCGTCGCTGAGCAAAGCGCCGTTGGTGAGCACCAGTTGTGCACCGTCTTCAACGGTGATGGAAGAACCCGTTTCGAGCGTGATGTTGGCGCTGACGGTCAGTGTGGTCCCGCTCTTCACCGTTACATGACCGTCCATCGCAGCATCTTCCGACCACGACTCGTTCGCCTCAAGCGTGACCGCATCACCGTTGGCCGGCGGGGTGGCCGTGGCGGTTGAGGCGAAGGTGAGGAGGAACATCATCAGCAAAGCGGCAAGCCGGCGAGGGGGTCGCATGATGAAAAGGGAGGACAGAGGATGAATAAGCGTTCTTCCGGCCAAACGCACCAAAACCGAGGTCGCGAAGGGATTATGCGTTGTCGCTGGACCCCTTTCTCCATGGAAGGTGCCTCGGTTTTGGTCGTCGGCGGAGGTGGACGAGAGCATGCACTCTGCCTTGCCCTGAACGAATCTTCCCACGTGGCTGCCCTCCACTGTGCCCCCGGAAACGCAGGCACGGCCCTCGTTGCGACCAATCACCAGGTTGGTCATGGGGAGAAGGACCTCCTTCCCCTGATGAAATCGTTGGGCGTGACGCTGGTTGTGGTCGGTCCCGAGGCCCCGCTGTGTGAAGGTCTTGCGGATGCTTGTGCGAGAGAAAACATCGCATGCTTCGGTCCCGTCGCCGCCCTCGCTCACCTGGAGGGGTCAAAACTCCACGCCAAGCAAACGATGCAAGCAGCCGGCGTTCCAACCGCTGATTACCTCCGGTTGGACGCCTCGAGCGACGTGGACGCAGCCTTGGACGCTTTTGCTGGCCAGCCTTGGGTGGTCAAGCGGGACGTCCTTGCGGGTGGAAAGGGTGTTTTGGTCACCGAAGACCGCACCGAAGCGAGCGCTTTCATTCAGTCGTCGATCGAAACGGACGGTTTTGTCCTCTTGGAAGCCTTTCTCCCCGGCGAAGAGGCCAGCATGCTCGTGGTGATGGACGCAACGGCGTATCGGACGCTTCCGGCGAGCCAAGACCACAAGCGTGCGTACGACGGCGACGCAGGTCCAAACACCGGAGGCATGGGGGCGTATTGCCCCGCACCGGTGGTCTCCGATGCCGTGCATGCACGAGTCGTTGAGCGGATTGTTGAGCCCATGCACCGCCACCTTTCGGCCCAGGCCGTTCCCTACCGCGGCGTCCTCTTCATCGGCTTGATGATCGACGCTGCAGGCGACCCGTACGTCGTGGAGTTCAACGTGCGCTTTGGAGACCCCGAATGTCAGGTGACCCTCCCCCTCCTCAACACCGACCTGTTCACGCTTCTTCACGCTGCGGCGACCGACCGATTGCACGAGGTCGACCTCGATGTTTCGGACGAGACGGCCGTCACGGTCGTGTTGGCGTCGGAGGGTTATCCGGCCTCGCCGGTCAAAGGCCGTCCGCTTGACGGGCTTGCTGCCTGCGTTGCCCGTTCCGAGTACGGTTCTGCGTGGGTCAATTTTGCCGGCGTTGGCGTGGACGAGTCAGCCTCCTACATTGCCACCGGGGGGCGGGTTCTTTCCACCACCGCCAAGGGTGAAAGCCTCGAATCAACGCGAGCGAAGGCTTACGAAATGATGGACAAAATCCAGCTTGTAGGAGGGCATTTTCGCACCGACATCGCCCACCGTGCGCTGGATTGATTCCTTTAAGAGCGTCCGGGAGTTTCCAAAGGCGTGTAAAGCGAGGACTGGGGCACAATCAGGGGTGTCCCGCTCCACTATCTTCAAAAGGGGTTCACAAGTGGCCAACGACGCCAGCCTTGAGGCTGAACCGAAATTGAGGGATAGAAATGGAAGAACATACGGAAACGACGGCAAATCAGCCTGGCGCCATCATGGGGTTGCTGCTCGCACCCTTGGCCGTGCTGCTTGCCCTTGCCACCACCCGAGTCGTGGGCATTGAATACGACTTGACGTTGAACAACATGATGCCGATGCTTGTCGTCGCCATCGCCGGCATGCTGGCGCTCGTGCCACGCATCGTTCAGGAATCTCGACCCGAAATCGCCTCTTCCACCCTCTCCCTCGGCGTTCTCGCAGTCGCGTTCATCGGTGCTGAAGCGCTTCACACCGTCGCCGGCATCGATGCCATGGCGGCGCTCATGTTTGCTGCACTCGTCGTTCTCGGGTCCAACTTCGACCGACGAGGTCGCCATGAATGGGTCACCATGCTGACGTTTTCAGGCGTTGGCTTCTGGCTTGCGCTCGCAGCGGCAGGCGACGCCTTGGCGGCGCTTCCATCGACCTACACGATGGAAAGCGGCCAACTTGTCTCGACGATGAACCTCGAACGCCAAGCCACGGCTTACGTTTTCTTCGCCTACTGGACCATGGCGACGGTTGCCGGTCTTTTGGCCGGTGTCCTCGCACGAGGCACGCTCAACCCTGCCGGCGAAGAGGGTTGGTTTGCCTTCCTCGGCCAAAACAACGGGTTTGACCGAGCCAACCTCCCCTTAGTCATCGCCCTCGTCGTTTGGGTGCTTGCGTTCGTCGCATCGCTCCTGCACTTCAATTCCGTTGAGGTCATCGACCAACTCGGCATCACCACCGAAGAAGGCTACCACGGCTACATCGGCTACTGGACGGCGTTTTTGACCGGCATGGTGGCGCTGATCGTCGCCGGTATGTGCGCCGAGCGCTGGTACACCCGGGCCATGCTCGTTGGCTCCATGTGGGGCCTTTACCAAGTCGCTGCTTGGTTTGAAGCAGGCATTTGGTACAACGAAGACATGGACGGCACCTGGGGTGCCTTGATCTGGCTGGGCATCACGTTTTTCCTCGGCGTCGGCATTTACTCCATCGCCAACCACGAAAAGTACGGCGGATGGGCCAACCTTGGCGAACACGAGCCGTCTCAAGTGCGTCTTTTCCTTCGCGCTCACGGTGCAGGGCTGATGATCGCCCTTGCCTTCCTGGTGGGTCTGGCCATCCGAGTTCAGTGGTACGCTGTGCCTTCAATGAACGCCTTTGGTACGGGCAACTGGGACATGACGGGTGGTTCTGACCCTTGGTACATGAAGCGCGTGGTGGATTACATTCTGGCCAACAACGCTCACTTGGTGTACGACGCCGACCGGTTCTACCCCGTGGGCGGCATCAACCCTCGTCCACCGCTCTTCTCGTGGTCCATGGCCATCGGGGCCATGGTCCTCGAACCCTTCCTTTCCACGCCTGAAGACGCTGTTTGGTGGAGCATGCTCGCCCTGCCAGCCGTGTACGGTGCGTTGACCATCCTCCCCATCGCCGCCATCACCAAGGACCACTTCGGCAAAGGTGCAGGTGTCATTGCAGCGTGGCTCATCGCCTTCATGCCCGCTCACGTGACGCACTCGACCTGGGCTTTGGCAGACCACGACGCCTTCGTGATGCTCTTCATCTCGATTGGGTTCATGTATTGGCTTCGTGCGGTGAAGTACGCAGGCTCGGCCCGCATCACGAAGACGACATCGGCTCATCCGAAATCATTCCTCCAAGCGTACCTCGATGTGCTTGCTCATCGACAATCGGCTGTCGCTAACGCTGTTTTGGCCGGTGTGGCCTTCGGCATTGTCGCTCTGGGCTGGAAAGGGTTCGTTGTCGGGCCGTCGATTTTGTTCCTGGCCTACGCTTTGCAAGTGGCGTTGAACATGTTCCGTCGTCGCGACTCAACCACGCTCAGTGCTCTTTTCCTGACGATGCTTGCAACGATTTTCCTGATGGTGCTCCCCTTCTACGGCCACCCACAATTCAATCTGGTGTTCGACGGCACGGGTCTGCAACCGTTCCTGTTCATCTTCGGTTTCACGCTTGCGATTTCCTTCGTGACCACCGGGTTCAGGGACAAGCCTTGGTTGCTCGTCCTCGGCACGCTTGGCGGCCTCGCGTCGGTGTTCTTCATCCTGCTCTTCGTGTTGAAGACGTTGGAAATCTCCAACGCTTGGGATGTCCTTTTCACCGGAAGCGGGTACTTCACCAAAACCAAGATTTTCGGAACGGTTGCTGAGGCTAACGCTCCCAACCGTGCTCAACTCTTCGCCTCCTTTGGACCGATTACGTTCCTGCTAGCGCTCATCGTCGGCGGTGGGTTGCTTTGGAAGGGCTTGCGTCAACGCAAGGGCACGGAACTGGTGTTCGGTGTCTGGGTCTTCGCTGCAACCTTCATGGCTTGGAACGCCGCTCGTTTCATGTTCAACGCCACGCCCATCATGGCCATTCTCGGCGCTGCTGGAATCGTCGCTCTCTGGCAGTGGGCCAATTGGAGCGGTTTGGTCCGTTCGTGGAAGAAGTTTGGAATCCGGACGCCTGCAGATCGCATCGCCGGTGCCCGAAAAGCTGTTTGGCGAACACCTCAGTTCTCGGCAATTTTCCTCGTGATGATCATGATTTTCAGTCAACAAGCCACCTATGGTTTGGACTCGGCCATTCCCGGCACCTCCAACCAAGAGGGCGAAATCGATGAACGAATTTACAACATCGTGCCCGACATCATGCGGTTTGACGCCCTTGGATTCTCAATTCTCGACAGCAGCACCTACGACGGGCGCTGGTACCTGGGCAGCTTTGGTTCCTCGTTCAACGACAACGGATGGAACGCAGCGTACGAATGGCTCGCCAACCAAGATACAGAAATGAAGTATTCAGAAAAACCCGCATTCGTGTCTTGGTGGGACTACGGTTTCCAGGCCATGAGCACGGGTGAACACCCCTCGGTTTCGGACAACTTCCAGTCCGGTATTCCGGCAACAGGAAACATGTTGCTCGCTCGCAATCAGGACGATCTCGCAGCGATGTTCATCTGGCAACTCGCTGAAGGTGACCGCGCCTACGCCAGCGACGACCCCGCCAACCCCGTGATGACCCCGACCTTCCAAAACACCGTAGACAAGTACCTCAACGATGCCCAAATGGACGACTTCGTGACGATGCAGACCACCTTTGACGAGGAGATGATCGATTTCATCGAACTGCGTTCATTCAACGTCGTCAAAACCAACCGAAACATCGTCATGGCGGTAGGCCACCCTTCGGAAGCCGGTGTTTTTGATGCTGACACCACGATTTACCGCATTTACAAAGACGGAACACCGCTCGCCTGCACCGAGGAATTCTCTTCTTCCTGTTTGGGCGATGCATGGACGTCTGAGACCGAGGCGAACATCACGTTCACCAACAACATCCGCACGCCTGATGAAACCGTTACCGAACGGACCCACTCCATCTTTGGCGATTACTGGTACACGGCCGACCTCATCGATGAGTACCTCTCCGTCTCCACGAACATTCATCGAATGAACGCTCGGTTGGCCATGGCAACCCAGTTGCTCACCGAAGCCTTCGATGCTCACCCCACCGCCAGCATCCACGACCTCTACAACGACCTCATCAACTTGGAAGACCTCTATCGTGTGCAAGACTACGAGGGGGCTCCAGGCGAAACCATCACCCGCGACCATGAGATCCGATACTTTGCGATCGATGACCGGTTGTACCCACGAGCAGGCCGCTACACGGCAGACGCCAACTACAACCGGGGACAACCCATGGGCATCTTCGGTGCACCCACCATCCTCTCCGGTCAAGACATCGGCACCTACATGGACGAAGTCTACGAAACCATCCGCGGCGATTTCCAGGATGAAATGACCCGAGAGGAAGTTGACGAAGCCATGCAGAAGGACTTCCTGAACCAGCAAGCCGGGGCCGACATTGACCCGTTGCAAATTCAAGACGTCCGTGTGGACCACAACCCGGCCTTCTTCGACACGATGGTGGCTCGAACATACGTCGGCTACGGGGCGTCAACGTTGGGCATCAACACCGCCGTGAGCAACCCACAGCCTGCCCAACACTTTGGCCAATCGGGTTCCCCTGGCAGCATTCTTGCGAATTCCTTGCCGCTGCCCGGTGCGATGATGAACCACTTCGTCATCTCCAACTGGTACTCGGAAGACGAAGACGTGAGCATCC
>JAYOHN010000056.1:0-10425 GCA_038118245.1 Candidatus Poseidonia sp. | reverse complement strand
TGCGCCTTCGGACCTCACCGGAGAGCAAGCCGGAGCCACCATTCGAAGCCTTGCGGAAGTTGAAGCCGTTCTCGGTGACAAACTGGAAGGCACCCTCCACGAAGTTGAAACCACGACGCTGAACGCTGATGGTGCCATCATCAAGCAATCCGTGAAAGGCACGTTAACGGTGAACAACCCGTCTGCAGACGACCGTATTTACGACATTGATGTGCTTCTTGACAACATTGAATCCACCGACATCGGTGGTGAACATGTCTCCGTGGACGAACTTGAGCCTTCCAAAAACCACACCATGGCTTACAAGGTGAACGGGAAGCAGATGATGACGCTGCGGGAACGTTTGGACACCAACCCTTCTCGCGACCAAGAACGCTCCCTCTCGGTGGCCATCGGTGAAGACCCCGGAGCCATCTCGATGGAACTGGAAGTGGAGAACCTTTCAGGCGTTGACCTCCACGATGTGGTTGTTACTCGGCCCATTCCCGAGGAAATGCACTTCGAAACCGCCGGTGGTGCAGACCTCGACGAAGGTGCCCTGACATGGACGGTTGGGCGACTCCCTGCCGGCAACAAGCAAACGCTCTCGCTTCAAGGGACGATTTCGGTCGCCTCAACCAAAGCCATCAAGGCTGGAAAAGCAACAGCATCGTACCGCGCTGACGCCACCTTGTCGAGCATGACGTTCAGGGAACTGGATGCCTTTTGCCGTGGCTTCACCTACATGAAGGTTCGAGAGGACGAACGCCCGGACAACTGGAAGTGCCAAGCCATCTTTGAGAACCGCTCCTCGTTTGCTGTGGACCTCACAAAACTGCAGGTCCGCATGAAGGGCTCAGACGAATTGCTCTTCGACATTCACGACGTGGACCAAGATGTCTCGCCAAACGGAAAATGGGAATCCGATGAACGGGTCGTCATGGCCCAATCTGAACCCGATTTCACCTACGATTTGTCGTACACGGTCCTTCCAAGAGCGGTCCAATCCACGGAAGGTTCCATGACGTTGGAGGAAAAGAAGCTCGAAGTTCTCGAAGCCGATGTTGAGAAGAGCTACTCGAACACCAACCTCCGTTCGTACCGCTCTCAGAAACTGACCTCGACGTTGACGCTTACCAACAAAGGGTCGGCCGTCATCAACCTGATGCGAATCACGGACGACGTGCCGGGCCTCTTTGAAGTCCCTCACGCAGAACAATTGAGCATCAAATTGGACGGCAAAGCCATTGATGATGACCAGTTCAAGGTGGAAGTCTCTGAAGGCGTGACCATTGAGAAAGAACACCGTTCACCCGACGGGAACGGCCACACCATGACTATGACCGTGGGGACGCGAGGGCCGCTCGGCTTGAAGCCAGGCAAATCCATCGAGATCACCTACCCGCTCACCGCCCCTGACCCCTCTCCAGGAAACGAGCGCGTGGATGCTCCTGCACGCATCGAATTTAGCGCCGAGCGGTTTGGTCCGATTTGCTCCAAGGAACCCGAGACTGCCCCCTCGGTGAAGGTCGTTCACAACCGCCGAAACTTCAGTGCGGGTAAGCAAGCCATTCCCCTGGGCGGCAAAGGTCGGTACGAAGTGCTGATTTTGTTCGAGAACAACGGCGACACGGCATTGAGCGATTTGTACATCAACGATGTACTCCCGCCACAGTTTGAAATCAAGGAATGGGAGATGAAGAGCGCAAACGGAAAGCGAGACGATGTCACCATGACGTCCGAAGAGGGCGAAGGCGGCTTGCACATCGTCTGGCACGTTCCCAAAGTTGAGAAGGGTGAGCGCCTCGAGGTTTCCTTTGACATCAAGGGAAGCGGCGTGGTTGATGCAGAAGCCCTCAACCGGTTCCACGGCGTTCACTTTGGCGACGAAATTGAGTCGGACGACCTGCCTCCCGTCGAGGAAGCAGCCGATGCAGACGCACCGGCAAGCGACGCTGACGATGCAGAAACGGTGAACGAAGAAGGCGAATCTACGCCCGATGAGGACGAGGCTGAAGACAGCGGTCCGAAGATGAAATTCCGCGAAGACATGCTGCTCAAGGTCATGGAAAGCGCTGGTATTGATGTTGACCATCGAGACGAGTTTGTGGCCTTCGCTGCCGACTACGACCACGATGACAACGGCTACCTGAAGAAGTCCGAACTTGAAGACGCAGCGGCCGCTTGGAACGCTCGTGATGCTGGCGACGCCGGAGAGGCTGAAGCCGATAGCGAAACCGATGCTGCTCAAGAAGAGGACACGGAAGCCGCCGACGAAGGCAACGACGAATCGGGTGAAAAAGCGTGCATGATTTGTTCGACGGCGAACGCTCATGACGCCACCGTCTGCGCTGCTTGTGGCTACACGTTCGAGTCCTGAAGGGTTGACCGCATCGGAAGGCATTCCATCAGGAATGTGTGAGGCGAAAATCAAGCTGGGAGCACCCATTGCGGCCAGTCTTCCTGGTCGGGGGACCTGCTGACGATGACCAGAACCGGGCGGTTGAGCGAAGTCAACACCTCTTCCAGCGGTCGTACAGTGGACGGCGGGATCATCCCATCGCGCAAATCCACCGCCAACCAGGCATTGGGGTATTGTGATTCCCAGGCTTTCAATTCGGCTTCGATTCCGGACGGTGGTACACCTTGGCGAAGGCTTGCAATGAACCCCCAACCCTCCGGGCAGGTTCGTTCGTGCTCGGTCCACAGAAACACTTTGGGTTCAACAGGCAGACGGGCAAGTTGCTCGATGGCTTCCGATTCGGTCGCACAGACGGGTTGCCCGGGCATGGGCATCGGCAACGGGTACCGCCATGTGGCCGTGACCTCGAGGGGTTCTTTCCGTCGCATGCAAGATTCCCAAACGGTTGACTTGTTTGAAGTTCACGGAAAACGGAACCGCTCACCTCGGCTCTCACAATGCTAACCTTCATGCCCTACCTTCAACCGCTTGGTGACATGGCTAACGGCTCATCGCCTCCACCACCTCCGCCGCCCAACGGTTCGATGGGAATGATGTTGCTGTTCATGATCATGATGACCTTCCTCATCATGACCCCCTCCATTCGGACCTCTTTGGGGAACACAGCGGATCCGTTGCTTTCTCCGGTGTTGCCGGAGGAGTCGTTTTTTGTCATCACCGTGATGATTCTAGGTATCTTTTCGATGACCTTGAACACGGTGATTCGGAACCTTTTCGTTGACCCCATGGACCAAGCGCACATCGGTCACCGCCAAGGCCAAGTAAGACAGATGATGAATGAAGCACGTCTTTCCCGCGACCCCATTCTCCAGGAAAAGGCGATGACGCTTCAACAGCAGATGATGCCCGAACAGCTTGAAGTTCAGATGGGGGCGATGAAACCGATGATGTTCACGATGATTTTCATCATCGGTATCTTTGCCTGGCTGACCACCAAAGTCGAAACATTTCGTGTGGATTATGTCTCGCTGCCGTGGGCACCCGAATGGAACCTGCTGGAGGGGCGCTTCTTGTTTTTCCCCGCTTGGATTTGCTGCTACATCTGCATGAGTGCGGCTTACGGACGAGCACTTGACCGTCACATCAAACTGGCCCGTTACAAAACTCATCCCCTCGTGGTTTCAGGCGACGTGCTCAAGGAGCCTCTGCTCCATCTTGTGGCCACCAAACCCGGAGCCACCTCCTCGCAAGCCAAGAAGCGTCAACAACGCTCAAAGCGGAACCAACCACGGAAAAAGACCCCATCCGGTGGTGGAAACAACGCTCCAGCACCAAGCACCTCTCCCACAGGAGCGCTGCTGTGCCCCGAGTGCGACGGTGACGTGATCACCCACGATGGCCCGCGAACCAAACGTTGCAACATCTGTTTCCACGAATGGGTGTGAACATGGTCCGCATCACGGTGTCCGGCCACCCTGGGAGCGGAACGAGCACGCTTGTCAAGGGTCTGCAAGAACGCTTTGGTTGGCTCGCCCTGAACGGCGGCGACGTGTTTCGGCAAGAAGCTAAAGCGCGCTGCATGAGCCTCGCAGCCTTCGGGGAGCTTTGCAAGCAAGAGCTTGAAGTTGACCGTCAACTCGATGCAAAATTGCAGGCTTGCATGACCGAAGAAGGGGCTGCGCAAATCGTTGAATCCCGCCTTGCAGGGTGGTGGGCTTATCGCCTCGAACTGCCGTGCCTTCGGGTCTGGCTGAACGTGGAGGATGAAGAACGGGCTCGCCGAGTGGCCGAGCGCGAGTCTCTGCCCGTTGAGGAAGCGCTTGCTGCGAACCGGACGAGATCGGCGGTGGACGCCGAACGCTTCGCCACACTTTATGGTCTTCAGCCCGAAGACCCAGAGCCTTACACCCACATCATCGACGCCACTTCCCTCAATGCAACTGAAATATTAGAGCAGGTCACCCTTGCCTTAGAGGACCGTCCATGACACAACACATTTTGGACGAGACGGCCCAAACCGACCCGGCGTTTGGTGGAGCGCCAGAAGACCGTACGCTCGAGCAGTTGCTGTCATCAGGTTTCATCCTGCTCGACAAACCTGCAGGTCCTACATCCCACCAGTTGGCGGCTTGGGCTCGTGACCTGCTCGGTTTGGAACGGCTGGGCCACGGAGGCACCTTGGACCCGTTCGCGACCGGTGTTCTTCCTCTGATGGCGGGCCGTTGCATGAAAATCACCAACAAAATCCTCAAACATCGGAAAACCTACATCGCTGTGCTTCGGTTTGGTACGGTCCCAAACGACGATGCCCTGGCCTCGACCATGGAGGCCCTGACGGGAAGAATCTACAACGTTCCTCCCGAGATTTCCGCGGTCAAAGTTCAGGTTCGGACAAGAACGGTGCACGCCTTTGAGTTGCTTGACCAAGATGGTAAGGACATCGTGACACGGATCACTTGCGATGCAGGCACGTACATTCGAACGATGGCTCGTGACATGGGCTTGATGCTCAACACGCCCGTGGAACTCAAGGAATTGCGCCGCGAGTCGTCCGGCATCTTTCACCTCGACCATTGCATCACCATGGACCAATTGGCCGATGCGGTTTGGCTCTGGAAAGAATGCGGTCAGGAAGAAGCGCTCAAAGCGATGGTCCACCCCATCGAAAAATTGCTTGCAGATGTTCCACGTTGCACCGTTAAAGACAGCGCAGTTGCAGCCTTGGCCTACGGTGCTCCTTTGCTTCGCCCGGGGCTTGTCAGCCTCCCTTCAAGTGCAAAGAAGGGTAAGGAAATTCTCGTCACTTCGCTCAAGGGAGAGGCGGTCGGCTACGTGAAATTCAAGGCTGACGCTTCCACTGTTCTGACGATGGATGAAGGGGAAATCGCTCGGCCCAGCATGGTCCTGATGGACACCGAGGTTTATCCTCGACGCTGGCCTGCGAAGTCTTGACTTCACGCTTCGATGTATTCTTCGTAGATGTATTCGTCCGTTTCTATTCGGATTTTCAATTGAGACATGGTCCCCACTCCTGCTTTGTCAACCGAAGTTGAACGGCCCCCACGACCTCAAAGCATTCAATTCTGACACGGTCTGGTTATGAAGTTTGAGGCTTTGATTGGCGTTATCCGACATCCGTGTGCGGAAAGCGAGGCAGGCCCTTTTCCCTCTCATTCAATTTTTTTGACCTTCGCCGGCATGAAATAGGCGAAAAGGGCGAGCAAACCGATGGCAGCGAACAAGAAACCTGCAGCGAGGATTCCGCTGGCTCCTTGGGCGTCGTCTTGTTGAACACCGTTCTCGGTCGCTTCGTTGATGGCCACCAAGGATTCAATTCGGTTGTTGTCTTCGTTTCCTTCGGGAATCTCAAGACCCCGGTCCACGATGGCCGTAAAACGAACCACTTCCACGTCGTAAGGAATCTGCCAGTCGCACGTCACGGCTCGCAACTCTCCCGGCTGGATGAGCGGTACGGTTTGGACGCCGATGAGTTGGTCGTTGGCTTCGCAACGAACCGATACCATCGTAGCACTGGCCTGGCCTGTGTTGCGAATCAGGAGGCGCATGGACACCACATCGCCCTGTGTCAATTCGTCGTCTCCCAAATCCAAGGATTCTACGAAGAGGTCAGCCAACGCCATCACCTCGAAATCGACTTCGCGTTCGGTGCAACCCGTTTGGTCGCAGACCGAGACGAGCACGGTCTGGAAGCCGGTGTTTGGAGGGGTCACGGTCAAGGTGTTGCTGGTCAGGTCAACGACGGCCCACGAACGGTTGGTCGAGGCCGTCACCTGCGTTGAATCAACGTCGGACCAACGCATCTCCACCACGGTTTGGACGTCCCGCTCAACCGGGATGATGGACTGGAATTCGTTCACCACAGGAGGGTCGTCCACCGCTTCAACGGCCACCGTAAAACTGTCCTGCCATGCGTTGCCTGCTTCGTCCAAAACGGTCACGCCCACCACGGCTTGGCCGCTCGCTTCAGTCAGCAAGCGGATGCGGACATCGCCTTCGGCAAGGTCCACCTCGACGAGGTCGGTGTTGGAGTTGGTAAACTGGACCTGCAGGGCATCGTTGCTGGAGCGGTCATCTGAACAACGAAGCAGCAAGGGGAGAATCACTCCCCCGTTGTCTTCGGTAAGGGCTTGGTCACCCAGGGGTTCGCACAGCGGGTCCTCGTCCCAGGCAACACCAAATCCTCCTGATACCGTGATGGTGTTGAACTCGAGGGCTGAGGTGCTTTCCTCGCCGTTCGAATCCCAAGTGAACCACGCACGAATGCTCACCTCCAAGGTCTCGCTTCCTGGGGTAAGGTAAGCCCCAATGGGCCATTCATGAACGAAGGTGCCGAGGTTCATCGCCTCGTTTGAAACCAATTCATCGTTCACAAAGATCAGCCATCTTGAGTAATTCGAATCAATGCCGTTGTTCGTACCAAAGATTCGGCCACTCAAGCTGAGGGAGGGGTCGTTCACATCGACCCACACTCGGTCCACACAGGCGTCCAAAACCGTCACTCGCACCTGATAGGCAACCGCTTGCGGCAGCACCGTGCGCGGCTCAAGAGGCGTGAAGTCGCCGACCGATTGCCCGTCCTGCGACAGGGCAACTTCGAGCGTGACGTTCTCCAGCTCCCCCTCGCTCGTGCCCACATGCATGCGACCGAGCATCTGCTCGGGTGGGGCGGTGAACAAGGGGCTGGTCCACGCCCCTGATGTCCCTTCTACCAAGGGCTTCAAACCACATCCGTCAAGGGCCATGTTGTCGGTGGCACCCGACGCAAGGTCAAGCCCCAGAACCGGCATCTCATGCCCGCTAAAGGTCGCCGATGCGTACGCCACTTCACCTCCGTACCACGGCGTTTGGACCGTGATGTCAAGGCCCACTGCATCAACGACGAGTCGGGAATCGTCGACCCCGCCTGCTGAAACATAATCCAAGGTGAAGACCATCTCAGAGAGGTCGGTCCATGTCCATTCCATCAGCCCGGTCAGGTTAACGCTGAAGGCACTGTTGTTGATGTAATCCACGTTGCCTTGGGTGTGGGCGAACGTCTTCAACAAGTCAAAACCCCCGCCGTGTTCAACGGAGATTCTGACCGTGTCTTCCTGCAGTGCATCGGGAATTTGGAAAACGCCACGAAGGTGGACCTCGTAAAGGGTGTACGAAACGAACCCGCTTGTGTCAAAGCCGGTAAGTTGGATCTCTGGTCCCGTTGACCAAGTGGCTGCTCCGTCCGGCGCACCAACGGAATAGTTTGAATCGGTTGGGGATGACGAAGACCAGACGGTCATGGTGTCAAGGTGCAAGGGGCGCTGGTGGACCATCGTCAGGCGTTGGTCGGCCACCATGCTTTCCGTGTAGGTCGCTGCCTCTTGCGTGAACGAGGTTTCTGCACCCACATCCCACTCGTTTGCATCGTTGAGAGCGCCTTGTGGGAAAATGTTCACCACCGAGGTGCTGTGGACGCTCCTGCCTTCAGCCTCGCCGACCATGGGGGTGGCTGACGTTGCGAGGAAGAGAAAAACCAGGAGCAGGACCGAAGTGCGGCTTCGCATGGTAAGATGCACGCCTCGGCACTTCTTGAAACAAAGGGTATCTCGCATGCTGTGAACGGTTTTACGTGGGGCGCTGGCGCATGATTGAAATACCAAGCCCATGAGGCGGTCTTACCTCTCATGGCTGTGGTGGTGTAGGGGTTAGCACGGCAGATTGTGGTTCTGCCAGCCCGGGTTCAATTCCCGGCCACGGCCCCTTTACAATTCGTCCTTGTCGATGTGGTGGCCCATGCGTTCCCCTTTCGTCGCCAGATAGGTCCGGTTTTGGTCGGTGACCCCGACGATCAGCGGCGTTCGTTTTGCAACGTGGATGCCTTGGCCTTCCAGTTGGGCCACCTTTTGGGGGTTGTTGGTCAACAAATCCACGGCGGTGATGCCCAGTTCGTTGAGAATTTCGCAGGCCGCCGTGTACGTCCTTCCGTCGGCGGGCAGGCCCAACATAAGGTTGGCGTCCAAGGTGTCGGCACCTTCGTCTTGGAGGTGGTAGGCCTGAATTTTTGCGTGCAGCCCGATGCCTCGCCCCTCCTGGCGCAGGTACACGAGAACTCCCCACCCTTTGGCGACAATAGCCTCGAGAGCGGCGTGCAGTTGAGGGCCGCAATCGCACCGGGTGCTTTGGAACACATCACCGGTCAAACATTCAGAATGGATTCGCACCAGCACAGGGTCCGGTCCTTCCATTTCACCAAGAATCAACGCCACGTGGTCCAAACCACTGGATTCTTCATGAAACACCTGGATTCGAAAATCCCCAAAGTCGGTGGGCAAAAAAGCCTCGCTCGGTACATCTTCTGCACCTTCCCTCATTCATTCACCTCAATCACAAAGGCAAACTCGCCATCGTGCTCGCTCACGTTGACGAGTCGGTGGGAGGTCCTGGCGAGCAGGAGGGGCATGTCGTGCAAAGTTTCGGGGTCATCGGCGAGCACCTCAAGCACCGAGCCAGGTGCGAGTTTGGTCAGGGTTTCCCGTGTTTTTGCAACAGGAACCGGGCAGTGGAAGCCGAGGACATCGAGGCGGTGGGTCACCTTGAGCGCCTCGGGTTTGCTGGCCATGGCTCTTGCAGATGAAGGGATGCTTTGAACGCATGCCTTCGCAAAACAATCCACTTTTTGCCTTCATGGATGTCGCAACATCTTTTCAACAAGACCGCCCTTCACCATCCATGGCCCATGCCACGAGTGCACGCCCCGAAGGGGACATGTCGTGGAAGGAGGTGGGCGAGTTGGGATTGCGGTACGGGAGAATCCCCCTGGCGCTGCTCTTGGTGGAGGCCTTCTACTGGTTTCTCACCCTGCCTTCCGACACCCTTGCTCCGCTCCAAGTCACGGAAGCATGGATTTGGAACGAGGTGACGAACCTTCTCTACGGGGAAGGTTCGGCGGTCCTCAGTCATCACAACGGGTGGCTCACGCGAATCGACCTTCAGCACACGGCCTTTCCGGGACCGTTTGACAGCGTTGGCTTGTATGTCTCGGACGAGTGTGCCGGCGTCCATGAAATGATTTTCCTCTCGACCCTCATCATGATGACGGACGGCGTTCCACAGAAGGACAAACGACGGGCGGTGCTCGTGATGTGCGCCCTGGTCTATCTTCTCAACATCGTGCGTTTGGTCGTGTTCTACCCCATTGCGGTGGATTCGTGCCTGGAAACACCCGATGTGCAAGCCTGCCTCACGCCGATGTGGCAGTTTCACGAGACCGTCTACACTTGGGGCTTTTTGGTCGTCCTCGTCGGGATGTGGCTGGCTTGGTTCGTAAAATTTGGCGGTCCAACTCGAACGCTCGCTGCGAGCAAGGACGACCCTTCGCCGTGGCGGTTTCAACGACGGACTCGATTCTCCCAGCGCCACTGGGCCTTGTTGGTGACCGCCGGTGTGTTGTTCATCTTGGCCATCAGCCACGTTTCAACGAACGCCGAAGCCATGGACGCTCGAGACACCCTTGCTTTTTGCGAGTTTTCAAGTGAGTTGTCATCCACCTGCAGCGACGCTCAGCTTCGATGGGACGATGCGATTGGGTATGCTTGGTCGCTTTCCGCCCTCGGCATCGGGTTGGTGGTGGGGGCCTTTGTGGTGATTGAGCGTCCGCTTGAAGACGGCACATGGCCCAAGAAGCATGAACCGGACGACGAGGTGGAAGGCTCGCCCGTGGTGAAAGGACACCATGTCAAGCGGTCGGGTTCTTGGCGACGACGCCACGCAGAAGAAGAGTGAGGTCACTCAACCACGGCGGCCGTCATTTGCAAACCATCGTAGGTTCGCTTCTCTACCGCTTTCATGGCGGTACCAATCTTGCTGCTGTGGAGGCTGACAACGGTGCTGTCCTCTTCAAAGCGGATCTCACCGATGGCGAGTTCGTTGCACTTGATGTTCTCAAGGAACCATGAAGCGACTTTGAGGGGGGAGCCTGCTTGGTTAGGGGTGAGTGACAATCGGATTTTCACGAAACCGAACACATC
>JAYOHN010000055.1:0-10769 GCA_038118245.1 Candidatus Poseidonia sp. | reverse complement strand
ACACCCACATCGCTTGGATGGACGGACGCGACTACGGTTTCGAAAAGGACGTGAATTACGAAGTCTACTACACCAAACTTCGCCTCCAGGGCGCTGGTGCATGGGACGGTGCCGACCAAGGCTTGTCCACCTACGCCATCAAGAAAATCAACGACACCCCGATTTCCAACGTTGAAGGCAAGAACGGACTGCCCCCCGCTTCGCCCTACGCAGGAAACTCCGTCTTCCCCTCTCTCCTGACCGACGACCAAAACAACATCCACATCGCTTGGGTTGACTCAGGCAACCTCTCAGCGAGCGAAGAGGTCCTCTACGTTCGCTTGAACCAAACCGACTTGACCGGCGATGGCGAAGTGGCCCTCGACCCTTGGGAAGCCGTTCCCGTGACCTCGTGGAACTCCAACAAACTGGGACCAAACAACGGCCGTCAACCCGCGATCGGGATGCCGCCAGCGTTCGCCAACGATTTGGGCAGCGGCGCTCACATCGCCTGGTCAGACACCAACACCTGCGATGACAACGGGAACAACAACCGGTTCACCATTTGTTATTCGCACGTCTTGACCGGCCAGGTCGATGTGGAGTTTGACGAAGGCGAGACCTTCTATCACGTCATCGAACCCGGGCAGCAGACGATCTACAACCTCACGATGAACAATTCAACGCCCGGCCCCAAGGACCTTGTTGCTGATACCTACGGGCTCAACATTTCGGGCGTACCGATGAACTGGACGGCCAACCTCTACTTCGCCTCCAACCACTCGAGCATTTTCCCCGACACCCCCATCTTCCTGGAGGGCGGTGAAGACATCCGGTTCTACATGCGGGTCCAAGCCCCGTCCATCTACCAAGCGAACGGGGATGAACTTGCTGAAATCCGAATATCGGCTCAGTCCTACAAAGACCCCGCCATTCAGAACGATATCATCACGCTGACGCTGATGGACGTGGTTCACGGCATCAATTTGGACACATCGCACAGCATGGCCGACATTGAACAAGGCGACACGGCGATCTTCTCCATCACCATCACGAACACCGGTAACGTCCATGACGCCTTCGTCTTCTGGGACCCCAACAGTCTGGAAGGCCAGCAGGAATGGTTGTTGCCCTTCGGTTGGCAGGTGAACTTCCCGATTCGTGTGGAGCTTGACCCCGGTCAGTCCGTGACGAAGAACCTCGAGGTCTTCGTGCCGACATCTGAAGACCCGGGTGCGTTTGTGATCTATGTCAAAGGATGGTCCGAGGGCGAACCCATCAAGTCGGTGGAGAAAGGAACCTACGACATCCTCGAACTGGGGGTCTTCGTTTCCATCCGTTCAACCGGAAACATCGTGTTCGCCGCTGACGACCGTTCGTCTCAAGTGAAGCCCGGTGAGTGTGCCTCGTACACCATCAACGTCACGAAGAATTTCGATTCTGGCGAGTTGGTGTTTGCAACGCCCGGTGCACCCGACCTCAAGCCCGACGGCATCGCCATGGACGCTTGGCGACAAGAGAACTGGCTGGTCACCGTTGACTTTGCGAACGCAACGGGTCCCGGCGACGCCGGCGACGGCTTGGGCGACCCCATCGCCTGGACCATCCCCGGCGGTGCTGACAAGGTGACCAAGCGCGTCGCTGTGCATGTCTGTGCACCGCACAACGCCACCGCAGGTCTCGGTCCCGCCGTGACCCTGAAGGGTTACCTCGACGGGTATCCACGCATTTCCGATTCGGTGATCCTCTCGACCAACGTGGTCCATGTGTACGACCTTGATGCGGGAATTGACCCCGACATTGGGACCGAACTCAACGTGAACCCCGGCCAGCAAATCGTGTTGCCGATGACCGTCGCCAACGACGGCAACGGCCCCGACCGCTTTGACTTCCGTCTTGCTCGGGTCACCGATGCGTTCGGTGTTGACGTGATTTGGGACATTGACATCCCCCGAGAAACGCTGCAGGAGCTCTCACCCGACACCTACCAAGCCTTCGATGTCATCATGAACGTCCCCGACCGGGTGCAGGCTGGCGATTACACGGTCGTCTTGCAGGCCTTCTCCGAGGAAACCTACCCCGACGCCAGCGGACGTGAGACACGTGTCCGCGACACCGTTGTTCTTCTCGTGACCGTTGACGAATTCCACGACATGCAAATCTCGATGGACCCGACGGTGGACAATGCGGTGAAAACCTCAGCGCCAGGTCGCATCGTTCGGTACACGTTCAACGTGACCAACAACGGAAACGTTGCTGACACGCCAACCCTCAACAACCACACCGCCCAGAAAGACGGTGACACGCTGTTGTGGAATGAATTGCCGGGCATGAACATGCTGGACGGCTGGAGCGTGGAGTGGTTCATGCTCAAGCAACTCAGCGCTGATGTGGTCATCGAGGAACCGTGCGTGGAACTCGAAGCCACCGCCACGGAATTCCCCGAAGACCAGTGTGCGAAGATCATGCGCGGTGGAACCGCAGACAAACCCATCTACGAATACCGGCTTCCAGAAATGGCCCCTTACGAGACGGCTCAAGTCGTTGCGGCTGTCTCCATCGGCACCAACGCCAAGCTGGACACCCGTCCGCTCGGGTTGAAGGTCGTCTCGATGTTTGGCGACATGGAAAACGACGGTGACCACGACGATTCCCCAGCGTGGGACGGCGACAATTACGACAGCAACGAATTCATCGTCACGCTGCGATTGCGAGCCCCGAACTTGGAGATCAAGGAAATCATTCTCCCGCCCACCCTCAACGGTGAAGTGGATTCGACCATCCCCATCGGCATCATCTTGCAAAACACCGGCAACGTTCACGCCACCGACATTGAAATCGTGTTGTGCGAATACGACGAAGTCAACGACGCCGACCTCATGAAGCAAATCCGAAACGAAGGCTGTGAGGAAGACCGCATCGTCATGCGACAGGTCGTTGGTGCGTTGCTTGCCCCAGACGCCACCGAAGAAGCCAAGGAAATCGAGCTCTACTTGCTCTATCCTGTGACCGCTGGAAGCAAGGGCGTTTACGTCGTGGTTGACCCCATGAACGAAATCGTTGAGTCCGATGAGCGGGACAACGTCAAGGCCATCGGTGAAGCCCTCGAATCCGAAAGCCCTGTCTTTGACATGGCCAAGGAGGTCGTGAGCAAGACCGCCTTGCCGTTCGCTGTTATCGTGCTGACGATCGCTCTGTTGGGCGTTGTCTATTTGGTCGGCAAGGGACGTCGCGATGAGGTCAACAAGCGCTTGGCTGAACAGTCTTCCCTCGTTTCCGTTCTGGCTGACGAAGCAAACTGAGACGCTCTCAGGCGTCCTTGCTTGGGCCGAGGTACCAGCGAAGCTCCGTGTCCAACGGGGCTGCGATGACCTGTCCTGAACGGCGAGCAATCTGCTTCTCGAGTTGTGCGCGTAGGGTTTGGAGAACTTCGCCGGGGTTTCCTCCGGTCATCAACTCCTTCTGCACCAAGGCGGTCAAATCGATGCGGTCGCCTGAGGCCTCAACCATGTTTTGGATGAGGCTCCGCTCTTCGTACGAATCAAAATCAGATTCCACGGCGGCTGATACACGCTGGCGGATGTGCTGGTGAAGGGAAATCAGCGCGTCCCGTTGGGCGTCCAACGTTTCCATGATGTTCGCCAGCGTGCGCATGTGGGCGAGGCCCTCGGCCACAGCGATCTTCTTTCTCCCGCTCAAGGCTTCAGCAATGCTGACGGACGCTTCTGGAAGGCTGTTTGACAAGCGCATCGGGCCTCCTTTGGGAAGCCTTCGTGCCTCGCACCGGAAAAGGTCGGGCCCAATGTCCATTTGGATGGAAAACGCCCGTTCAACCGAATAGATGGTTTTTGGAGGTCCCCCTTTTTCCGAGGGGACTTTTGTCTTGGAAACCATGCCACCGTCTTCCAACTCCTTGAGATGCTTCACGATGGCGGGCTGTGATATGCCGATCAGTTCGGAGAGTTGCATGGCGTAGTGCGGTTCCCTCGCCAGCCGTTCCAAAATCTGACGTCGCGCGGTGTTGTGCAGCAAATACAGGGCCTTGTCGACATCGGTCACGCTTCTCAACTCGAGGTTGGGTAGTGCCCGCCCCTCTAAGAACTCACCGTTGCTTCACTGCTCGTCCCAATCTTTCCACGCTCCCGTGGCTTGTTCGGGTTGCTTGGTTGATTTTTTCTTCACCTGGGGGGCTTCATTCGTCACGGGCTCCGTTGGCCCTGCGAGCGGTACCCCTTCGTCCCACGAGGCGATGAGGGCGGCGCTTGCCGCCTCCTGAACGAGGTCCTCAGCGTTCTTTGTCGGGGTCGTTCGTTGCGTCTTTGCCCGTTCCTGCGCTCCCTCCACATCGCCTCGCATTAAGGCGTACACTTGTTCGGTGGTGAGCATGGTCCCTGCAGCGACTTCCGGGAGGCCGTCGACGTAGGTTTCCGATTGGGTTTGTTCGGTTGTGTCGGCGAACGGTGGGGCAACGGTCTGCCTTGGCGGTGTCGACAACTTCGGGTCCGGCTGTTCGAAAAACGTGGGATGATCAGGGTTGAGGTCGGTGATCGGTATGAGATTCCCATCGCTTCCGACCATCATCACGCGGGGGGCTTTGCTGGGCTTCGAGGCAACGTAAATGATGAGGGCCACCGGAGCGGTGATGATTCCAAGGCAACAAAACGAGACCCCCACCATCAACCAGGTTGAGCCAAACAAGGCCGACTGCATCTCGTTCACGCTCATCAAATAACCCGTTGATTCGGTGCAGTCGGCTTCGCATGTGACGACCAACGCATACTTCTGAGAACCGTTGAGGGTCCACGAGGCCACTTCACGAAGGTTGGCGGCATCGGCGGTCATGGGCTGAAAATCCAGCAAGCAGTTGTTCTCCTCGAGCGTTTCACCAACCGCAGAGAAGCCTTCCACGCGGAAGAGTTCAACCGACATCGCCTCCTCATCAGCCAGCTGATAGAAGCGGTAGCAGGTGTCGTTAAGCGAGCCCGTTTCGAACGTCCCCTCTCCGGAGAAGGTGCCTTGATTGAGTTCCCGAGGGTCCATTGATGAAGAAATGGCCCCCGATTGACTTGAGACCACGACGACCCCAAGAAGCAGCAGCAGGCCGCCTGCAAGACCCAAACGCAGCGCCCAAGGGGACCGCTTCTCAGCCTCCGGTGCTTGCATCGGTGTTGACCAAACCCTCTTCCTCAATAAGGCTCGCTGATGGCCTCAGGCCAAGCCCAAATCCGCCAATTTCTCCGGCAGGTAGGTGTCGGTCACGAAATCAAGCCCGTATTTGGCCAAGGATTGCTGCTCAGCTTTCTTGCCCAATTCGAGCATCATGTTGATCTGTTCCTGCCACCATGCATCAGCGAATCGCGGGTCGGAGAGCTCGGCTTTCAAGGCGTCCACGTCTCGAGAGGAGAGGTCATCGCTGGGCAAATCGTAAGCTTCGATGTCATCGGCCGTGATGCCAAGGTAGGTGGCGGTCGGTGTGGCGAGGTACTCGGAGATGTGGGCTGTTTTGATCGCTCCGTACGCAATGGAAGCAAAAATGCGGAAGGACCAGGGGTCGCCGTCAAGGAACACGACCACCGGTAAATCCCATTCTTCGCTCATCCGTTTGAGGATGCGTCGCGTGGAACGGGCGGGTTGCCCCTTCAAATGGAGAAGACCGCACTTGTACGCCTCGTCAAAACCGTTCTCAATCAACCGGTCAAACATACCACCGGTCTCAATGGCCATGATGAAATTGATGTCGTGCTCCACCAACTCAATTTTTTCTTCCTCAACGTTGTACGGGACGCCGTATCCCGAATCCCCGACATCGTCTCGGGCGTTGATGCGCATCCATTCACCCCTTCGGTTGAGTTCTCGCAAGGTCAGGTTACCAATCATGCGAGCCCCGTCTTCTTCCGGCCGGAGTTTGAAATCCTCCCTCAAGCATTTGGTGACGACCTCCAAATCTTCCGCCAAATTGTTCGATTCGTTTTGGGATGAAAATTTCCCAAGCCCCCAACTTTCCGAGATGTAATACATTTCTCTGAGGGTGGAGGATTTGCCCGCGTCGATCATCTCTTCGATGAACTCAACAACGTGCAAAGCACGCAACAATTGCTTCGCAGAACCCAGGCTTGTTGCGTCCCGAACGGATTCCTTCTTCCCGTACTTGTAGACGCCCAAGGCGTTGTCAAAACCAATGTTGTTCTTGGTACGAACGGGGAGCGTCATGGTGGGCGCTTCGCCCTTGACGATTTTGTCGTACATTTCCGTCACGACATCGTGCAGGGCTTTCTTGGTCTCTTCAGGCGTATGGCTTGCCGACATCATGCATCACTCCCGTACCCCATCAGGGTTTGTTGACCCGCGGTCTTTGGCGGCTCTGCTTCACGCGTCGCATCGCCGTCGCTGGCCTCTTCGCTGCTCTCGTCGGTGCCTTCGTCTTCCATCGCTTCTTCATCGTCCTCCGCAAGCACCTCTTCTTGGCGACGGATTTCTTCCAGCAGCTTCTCGTCCATCTTGGTAGCGCCGATCACGTCCTGGCTTCCGCGATAGAAGACATCGGTTTCGGTCCAATCGCCCTTCTCAAGCCCGGTCAGCTGGTAGGTCAAGGTGAAGGTCTCGCCCGGGTCAAGCGTGTCAAGCTTCCAAGCCCACACGCCCGTCGCTTCCTTTCGCCCTCCGTGTTCGTTGCCTTCCATGGTGGCCCCGTCCTTCTCAGGCCATGCGGCGAGAAGGGTGTAGGCGCGAGCCCGTGACGTGTAATTGAACAGGGTGATGGTGACGTCGGTTTGCTTGGTCTCCTTGTTCCAAACGGTCTCGCTCTCGGCAATAACGGCGCCCATGATCTTCGTGATGGAGCCGGCCAAATCAGGGACGGGCCGCTTCAAAATCGCCGCCGATTTTTCAGCAATGGCCGGTATGATGTCGTTCACCAACTCGAATTTTTCTTGGGTCTTGGCCATTTTCTTTTTCTTTTCAAGGTGCTTTCGAAGCCCTCGGCCCATCTCAAGCATCGCTTTACGGACCTCGTCAAGGACTTCTTCGTTGTCCGCCAAGGCTTCCTTGGCTTCGGAGGTGAATTGGACGTTGGTGCTGGCGAGGTGGACCAGAATGGCCGCTGGCCCTTTCGGCACGCCCCGCCCACCGGCCTGGTCCAACCCGTATTGACGCCAGTCCACCGATTCGATGGCCTTGGTGAGCAAACAGCCTCCCTGCTGATACATCAAGGGAACGCGGTTGGCAAACCGCAACACTTCAACGGGTTTGTCCGCCGCCATGCCGTCGCCAAAAATGAGGCCCACCTCGACCTGAAACGGGTTGCCTTGGGTCACCGTCGGCGAGCGGGTCATCGTCGTGACGAAGCGTGAGTCAATGGTTTTGGAAAGGCCTTTCTTGATGAGCAACTCTTCGATGGGCGAAAGGCAGTTGGTCGGTGGGTTGAGCAACTTGACGGCCTTGCCGTTGAGCAAACGTTCTCCCTGAAAGGCTTCGATGAGCGCCCGGTACTGCTCGGCTTTCATCGATTTGGGCTTTGCTTTCTCATCGATTTCAGCCGCGGCAAGCAATTCCTTCGCGGCTCGCGTGGAGACGCCTGAGAAGTTCTTGTAGAGAAACGAGGTCATCCGGTTATCGCTGGCTTCGGTGCACATCCGCTGAAGGGTGCCCAGATGGATGCCGTGTGGGTGGGGCTTGATGCTCTCAACCTTCCGAGGCAACCGTTCAGTGACGCGAGGCCAATGGTGGATTTCACCGTCCGGGTCCTCAAACGTGATGTCGGCATGGGGGTTGACGATGCTCGTCATGCGAAGGTACTGGTAGACGCTCTGACGGCCCCGTTGATACTTGGCTTTCATTCGGCAGGTGATCTCCAATCCATGTTCCTTGAGCGAACCGTCGGGTCGCTCCCAAATCTCCCGGTCTTCGTTCGTCTTCGTTGCTTTGTTCTTCCGGGTGTCCAAGCCGATGTCAACGACCGCGGCGGACGTTTCCGTTGCAATCTTTGACCGGACGTGCGTCTTCCGGCCGGTGGTCAGTTGGCTGTACATCACCACGCCCGTGATGCCGATGCCTTGCTGGCCACGGGACTGCCGGATGGCGTGGAACCTTGAGCCGAAGAGGAGTTGACCGAACACTTTCTCAATGCTGCGTTTGGGGATGCCCGGACCGTTGTCCTCGGTTTGCAATTCAATGATGTTCTTCTTGTCGTCGATTTTGGTGATTTTCACGCGAATGTCGGGAAGGATCCTCGCTTCTTCGCAGGCGTCGAGGGAATTGTCCACGGCCTCTTTGACCGCCGTGATGAGGGAGCGAACAAGGGAATCAAAACCCAGAAAGTGTTTGTTTTTCTCGAAAAACTCTGAGATTGCAACTTGTTTTTGGTTTTGCGCCATTCGTTCCGCAGTGCCCGCCATGGTCTTCGCCTCCCTCGGTCCTCCTCCGTCTTGACGACGTCGGGCCGACAGATGACCGTCCCCGCTCTATGAGGGTAAATAAGAGAAGAGGGCGATGGGCATGGGGGGCCGTCAATTTCCACCCTTAGCCGGTTGCCCGTCAGGCAAACAGGTCGCTTCGCCAGATGCTGATGTGACCGGTGAACGCCGATGCTGCCACGGTCAGCGGGCTTGCGAGGTAGAGTTTGCCGGGTCCTGACCGCCCCTGGAAGTTGCGGTTGATGGCGGACACCGTGACCTGTTCGGGCGTGATGGAAACGCCAGGGCCGGCGCCAATGCACGCCCCGCAACCCGGGTCAATCAGCTTCACGCCAACCTCGAGGAAAAGGTCGTGCCAGCCGTTGCGGACGGCCAAATCCTTGACTTGGCCCGAACCGTATTGGATGTAGAAATCGACCCCTTCTTTGACGTGCAGCCCCGCATCCTTGGCCGCTTGACAAACCTCTGCATAGTAGCCAATGTCGTCTTCTTTGCCGGCCGTGCAGGAGCCGCCGTAGGCGATGTCGACGGCCACCTGGCCGATGTCAACGATGTTGGCGCCATTGGTGGGGTCGCTAGGAATGCCTTCGTCGGGGTTGCCAGGATGAGCCACCATGGGGACGATGGCGGACAGGTCGATGGTGTGGACGCCTCCGTCGTAGTGGGCGCCGTTGTCGGGCGCCACCATGCGGGCGCGTTGTTCCGCCTCGTCGAGGTGGGGTTGGGCGTTGAGCATCCACGCCATGAGCGCATCGTCGGCTTCACAGATGCCGGTGCGGCCCGAACATTCCGTGGCCATGTTGCACAGGGTGGCCCGCTCGTCGATGGAGAGGGAGGCGAGGCCCGGTCCGCCGAATTCCATGCTTCGGTTCAATGTCAACTCCTTGCGGGCGTGGTCGGCGAGAATGGCCAAAATGATATCTTTCGCCGTGCAACCGTGGTGGAGTTCGCCCACCAACTCAAAGCGGATCGATTCGGGGACTTTGACAAAGGTGAAGCCCGCACTGACGAGGTTGGCGTATTCGGTTGCACCAACGCCCCACGTGAGCGCATTGGAAGCACCGCCCATGCAGGTGTGGGAATCCGTCGCTTGAATGAAATCCCCGATTTCAATGAATTCCTCTCGGGCCACCTGATGGCAGATGCCCGGTGACACACCGTCAACCGCCGAATAGTCCCGCACACCGGTGTGCTGTTGAAAGGCCACTTGCAGGTCGCGCAATGTCTGCACTTTGTGCATGAACGGCACGAACTTTGGATTGTGTTGGGCGTACAGCAGATGGTCTTCAAACACCGCAAATTTGCCTGGGTTGGGCAGGGCGTAGTCGTCGCCGTACTCTTCAGCAAGGAAAGTGTGAACCTGCGCCGTGGTGAATTCGTGAGAATAGCCGCCCTGCACTTCAGCGATGACCGGGTCTCCCGGCTTGACACACTGGCCTTCAGGCTGACCAACGAGGTTGCGGCTGATGATGTGTTCAGCCATCGTCATGGGCCGTGAAGGGGTGTTCAGCGGTGCGAGGTCCAACTGTCCGGCTTTGAGCGCCTTGGCGAACGGAAACAGGCCGCCGTGTTCGACGATGAGTTGGGTGACCGGGTCGTACTGGCCGGTGAATTCACTCAACGGAACGGCTTCACCGTTCTGCAAGCGTTCAAGCATGGCGTGGTTGCCCATCAACTGGCCGAGGTTGATGTTGTTACGTTCGTGAATGGGAGCAAACGAGGCTGCAATGACGATCTTGATGCCCGCCCATCGCTCGCACTGGGCCGCCGTTTCACGGCTGGAACCGGTGCCTTTGCGCTGGCCGGAAACGATGACTTCGAAGTTGCCGTCTTTGAGGGCGTTCTCCCGGAACACGCGCAAACCGTTGTGCATCAGCCCTGCATACGCATTTTTGGCGATTTCAGCGGGGTCGTGGTCGAAGCACACCCAGGCGGGCGTCATGACGTCGGTGTTGATGTCGTCGAGCAAATCATCAACGGTCAGGTCTTCCATACGGAGTTCGAGCCCGTCGTAGAGTTGCTGCTTGATGAGGTCCAAATCCTTGGTGAGGAAGAGAACCCGCTTTCCGGGCGTCAAGGCGATGTGTTCTGCTGGTCGCTCGTCGCCCATGTGCCCCCCTCAACTTGATTCAGGCGTCATCCGTTCATAACCGGTTCGGGGGGTCAGTTTTGTGGTTTCAATCCTAATACGGGTTCCGTGAAGCCTCCAAGAGCCGGTCCGTGAACACCGATTTGTTGCCTGAGGTGGGCAATTCCCGCCCTTTGGCCCCTTCTTCAAAGCCTTCAGGGTGAATTCCTCCTACACCTCTTGGGGCTGCACCGCATACTGGCCCCAATCCACCTTGCTTTCGAACAACAGGACGGGGAAGCAAAGGGTAG
>JAYOHN010000054.1:0-10824 GCA_038118245.1 Candidatus Poseidonia sp. | reverse complement strand
GTATTTGGATGTCCGTAACGAGACCGATTTTACGCAGTTTCACGTTGAAGGTCCCGGGGACATCGAACTGCTCAACATCCCTTACTTTGATTTCCTCGAGCAACCCGATGAATCGGTCGCCAAGTTGGATGCTTCTCGCTCCATTCGAGTGATTTGTGCCAAGGAAGGCTCGGCTCAATTCATCGCTGACATGCTTGAGGAATTCGGTTTCGCTGACATCCAATGGTTGTCGAAGGGGATCGTTGCTTGGGGCAACGTGCTCGTTGCCAAGCAAGTTCCAACGCCGGAACACTACGAATTGTGGCAGTTCAACCGACCCGGCAAAGCGTCGTGCTCCTACGGTCTGATCCACGGGAACGAATTGATGCTGTTTGACATCAGCAAAAACATCGAATTCTATCGTGAGTTTGCCGAAGGGCGAAACCTCTCCTTGGTCTGCGTGTTCGAAACCCATCTTCAGGCCGATTACATCTCTGGCGGCCCGGCTCTAGCAGAAATGTTCGGTGTGGATTACGTGGCTCATGAAGGCGATTTCGGAACATCCAACGTGGCCTATCGCAACGTGGTTGACGGTGAATCCATCGGGTTTTCCGATGCTTCGGGGCCCCAAGTGCTTTGCACGCACTCCCCCGGCCATACGCCCGGTTCAACCACCTACGTCATCGATGACAAATTCATGGTCTCAGGTGACACCGTCTTCATCGTCTCCGTTGGTCGTCCAGACCTAGGAAAGAAGGTCGTGGAATGGGCGAAGCAACTGTATGATACCCTCAAGAACAGAATTTGCGTTCTCCCTGACGAACTCATGGTCCTGCCGAGCCACTACACGGACTGGTCAAAGGAAGCCAACGATGACCACCTTATCATCAACGATTTTGGCACGGTGAAGGCGCTTAACGAGAGCATTTACGCCTTGACGACCGAAGACGAGTTCGTCTCATGGGTGGAGGACAACATGCGCCCTCAACCCGAGGAATACAACCGCATTCGCAAGGTGAACGCCAACCTTGAAGTCGTGGACCTGGCCACGGCCGAGGAACTTGACCTCGGAAAGAACCAGTGCGCCGCCTCGCAAGGCTGAACCGGACGTGACTGCATGGTAAACTTTGGATTTGCAATTGACAACCGAAAGTGCATTGGCTGCCACGCATGTACCGTAGCGTGCAAATCGGAACACGACGTCCCCGTTGGCGTCAACCGAACCCACGTTAAGTACATCGAAACCGGTACGTACCCTGATTCCACGCGCGAATTCAGCGTTCACCGCTGCAACCACTGCGAGGATTCACCTTGCACGACCATCTGCCCCACAACGGCTCTCTTCACCCGCTCTGACGGCATCGTTGATTTTGATGACGACCGCTGCATTGGATGCAAGTCCTGCATGCAAGCATGTCCTTACGATGCTCTTTACATCAACCCAGACACGGGGACGGCGGCCAAGTGCAACTACTGTGCCCACCGCATCGAGAACTCCTACGAGCCTGCTTGCGTCATCGTTTGTCCCGTTGAAGCCATCGTGAGCGGTGACCTTGATGACCCAAATTCCAACCTGTCCCAGCTCATCGCCGAGAACGAGACCAAGGTGCGCAAGCCCGAAGCAGGGACCGTCCCGAACGTTTTCTACCTCGACACCTCCGACGAAATGCTCAACCCGCTGGCCACGGCCAAGCCTCCACAGGGCATGTGGAACGAACAAGCCGCCGGCGTTGGCCATTACGCCAAGTATGCTCAAGAGCGTATGGGGGCCGCCGACGAGCACTCGATGATCGTCCAGTTGGCCTTGGACTTGAAAGCGAAAGAAGCCAACCCTCGTGACCAAGCCATCATCCGCGACGTGGCGGCCAAACTCGCCAACACCTCGCCCGAAGCCAAGCGTGCTTACGATGCACCCTCGAAGGGTGTGCTCTGGGGCTGGGAAGTCAGCGCCTACATCTGGACCAAGGGCATCGCAGCGGGCACCTACATGGTGGCCATGTTGCTCTGGCTGACCGGAAACCTGGACATGACGGAGTTGTGGCTGCCCGTCACCGGTGTCGGTCTGGGCTTCCTCGCCATCACCGGCGTGTTGCTTATCATGGACCTCGACCGCCCAGAGCGCTTCCTCTACGTGATGCTGCGGCCAAATTGGAATTCGTGGTTGGTCAAAGGGGCTTACATTCTCGCCGCCTACGGGGGGGTGCTCTTCCTTACCGGCGTTTTGGCGTTCTTCAAGCCCGCCGATTACGAGGTGTACCTCGAATACTTGGCCTATGCGGGCATTCCCATCGCTGCGCTAACCGGCGTCTACACGGCGTGGTTGCTTCAACAAGCAAAGGGACGGTCATGGTCCAAGGACGGTCTGTTGCCGCTGAAGTTCTTGATCGAGACTGCTGCTATTGGCGGCGCCACGCTGGCCGTGATGGCGGGGCTTCTTGTTGACGCAGGGGCCCTCCCCATCGTCATTGGCGCCATCGCCCTGCTCGTGATCCTGCGTCACGGACACCACGTCATCGAAAAACCGCAGCTGGAGCCGCTTTTGTGAGGGAGAATCATGGCACGAACGTTCATCGAAAACATCGCTCAAAAGTTGCGCATCATCCCCAACATCGACAAAAAAGTACACCAGGGCGCCTCCTCAACCCTGAGGAAGTACCCGTCCATGGACGAATGGGACCATCACACCGAACTTGACGCCCAGGCTTGGCCCAAGCAGGTGGAGCGAAACTTCTCGCTGGTGCCCACGACGTGCTTCAACTGCGAGTCGGCGTGCGGATTGTTGGCCTACGTGGACAAGGACACAGGCACCGTTTCTCGTTTTGAAGGCAACCCCAATCACCCGGGGAGCCGAGGTCGCAACTGCGCCAAGGGACCTGCCACCATCAACCAAATCAACGACACCGAGCGTATTCTCCATCCCTTGAGAAGGGTCGGAAAGCGTGGTGAAGGTGGCTGGGAACAAGTTTCGTGGGACGATGTCCTCGACGACATCGCAGGAAAGATTCGCGCTTCGCTGAAAACCGGTGCACGTGACCGCGTCGTGTATCACGTCGGACGTCCCGGACACGAGGGGTACACCAACCGCGTGCTCAAGGCTTGGGGCGTTGACGGTCACAACTCGCACACGAACATTTGCAGCGCCGGTGCACGAACCGGATATGCGCTCTGGCACCACCACGACCGGCCCAGTCCCGACCACACCAATGCGAAAGTCATCCTGTTGTGCTCTTCTCACCTCGAAACGGGGCATTACTTCAACCCGCATGCCCAACGCATTCTCGAGGGCATGATGGCCGGTGCAAAGCTGCTCGTTGTTGACCCTCGACTCTCCAACACGGCGTCCATGGCGGACCACTGGTTGCCGACGTGGCCTGGAAGCGAACCGGCCCTGTTCTTGGCTTGGGCGAACATGATCCTCCAACAAGACCTCTATCACCGAGAATTCATGGAATCCCAAGTGAACTGGGAGCAATACCTCAAGGCGGTTCACCCTGATGACCCGTGCACCTTTGACACCTTCATCGAGAAACTCAAGGAGGAGTACGCTCAATACACCCCCGAATACGCTGCCGAAGAATGCCGAATACCTGTTGAGCAGGTCATTGAGACCGGCAACATCGTGGCCAACGCCGGCACGGCGCTCTCGAGTCACGTTTGGCGAGCGGCCTCCATCGGCAACCTCGGTGGGTGGCAGGTCAGCCGCACGCTGCACTTCCTCAATGTGCTGACCGGCTCGGTTGGGACGAAAGGCGGGACGGCCCCCAACACGTGGTCGAAGTTCAAGCCTGAGTTGCCCAACGAACCGCCCGCCCCGGACGGCTGGAACGAATTGCATTTCCCGCCCGAATACACCCTGTCCCACTTTGAGATGAGCCACATCTTGCCGCACTTGGTCAAAGAGGGCCGAGGGACGATGGATGTCTACTTTACTCGCGTCTTCAACCCCGTGTGGACCTACCCCGACGGGTTTTCGTGGATTGAGATGCTGCAGAACGAGGAAGCCATCGGCTGCCACATCGCCATGACACCGACGTGGAACGAAACGGCCTTCTTTGCTGACTACGTGCTGCCGATGGGGCACGCAAGCGAGCGGCACGACATCAATTCCTACGCCACTTCATCGGGCAAATGGGTCGCTTTCCGCCAACCTGTTTTGCGAGAGTATGAGCGACGTCAAGGCAAGGAAGTCGAGTTCACCTACGAGGTCAACCCCGGCGAAGTTTGGGAGGAAGACGAGTTCTGGAATGAATTGAGCCACCGCATTGACCCCGACGGCTCCATGGGCATCAAGAAGTACTTCATGTCGCCCAACAAGCCCGAGGAAAAAATGAGCATTGACGATTATTATCAGTACATCTTCGAACGCGTCCCCGGTCTTCCCGAGACGGCTGAAGAAGAGGGCTTGAGCGAACTCGAGTACATGCGCCGACACGGAGCGTACCAAATTGAGGACGCCACCTACAACAAGCACGAAAAGGAAGGGTGGCCCACGCCTTCGGGCAAACAAGAATTCTATTCGGAGACGATGATTGAGTTTGGCTACCCCGAACATGCGATTCCTCATTACAAAATCAAGTCCCACGTCCACCCCGAGAACCTTCAGGGCGACGACGAGTTCTGCCTGTTGCCGAACTTCCGTCTGCCCATGCACATCCACTCCCGCTCGGCCAACGCCAAGTGGTTGGTTGAAATCGCTCATCGAAACCCCATTTGGCTGCACCCCAGCGACGCTGCCAAACTCGGCGTTGAAGAAGGCGGGTTGCTCAAGATCGAGACGGAAATTGGGTGGTTCATCGACAAGGTATGGGTCACGGAAGCCATCAAACCCGGCATCGTTGGCTGTTCTCATCACATCGGTCGATGGCGTCGTCAACAAGACGCTGGGAACCGCATGATGACCAACACGGTCTCCATCGAGGACCGAGGCGACGGAAAGTGGCGCATGCGCACCGTCGAGGGCATCGTACCCTTCGAATCCTCGGACCCCGACACCAACCGTTTGTTCTGGCGAGACGGCGGCGTGCATCAAAACATCACGCACGCCGTTCAGCCCGATCCCATCAGCGGCGCTCATTGCTGGTTGCAAAAGGTCAAACTTTCCTTGCCTCAAGCTGGCGAGGAGTACGGCGACGTTGAGGTGGACACCAACAAGTCGTTCGAGTACTACAAGAAGTGGAACTCTTGGGCAAAGGAACGCGAACATCACCCCCGTGGTGAGCGCCGTCCACTCTGGATGAAGCGCCCTCTCTCGCCCAAGAAAGAACACTGGTTCATGGGCGCTGACGAATGAACTTCAGCATGGCCAATTCATCGCAACAAGGTTGTTCATGCTCTGAAGTCCTTGTGAGGGTTGTTTCAGACCTCAAACCGAGGGAAGCAACCCGATACGCGCCAACCCGCCCCAAACCGGGTCGAGGAAGGCTGGGAGGAACCGGTGGCGTAGGTAAACGGCAGCGGCCAAGGAAATTTTCTGGAATTTGTTCAACTTGACACGTTGCGTGAAAACATCGCCTTGTTGTTTTTCGATTTGGCGGAGAATTTTGTCGTAAAACGCAATCATGGCCGCAGGCGAATACCGTGTTCGTCGTGGGAGGAGAGGAAGCAACGCTCGGGCCTCTTCGAGGTAGGTGCGTGCCCGAGCAGCGTAATGCCGGCAGTAAGGCTCCCAATGTTTGTTGAGCACGATCTTTCCGTCGAGTTCCTGTTCGGTCATTCCGTTTCGTTCAAGTTCGTCCAAAGGAAGGTACACTCGGTCCCGATGGATGTCTTCGCCGACGTCCCGCAAGACGTTGGTGAGTTGCATGAAGATGCCCCAGGATTCGGCGTATTTCTTCGCCATGGGGTTGTCGTAACCGTACACCTCAATGCACATCAGGCCGACCACCGAAGCGACTCGGTAGCAGTACACGTAGAGCTCGTCAAAGGTCCGGTATCGGTTGTTGTAGAGGTCGTCTTCCATGCCGGTGATCAGGTCGTCAAACACATCTCGGGGAATGGCGTAGCGCTGCACGGTGTCCTTGAGGGCAAGGAAGACAGGGTCCGTTGAGTGCACCTCGCCGTAACAGGTGGAGAGTTTCTTACGGAAGAAGAAGAGTTGAGTGATTTTGTTCAAGTAGGCGTTTTCGTCGAGGATGGTTCCCTGGTCTTGAAGCGACTCAAGTTGGGCGCGGTAAGCGACCGCTTCGGGGTCAAGCGTGCCTTTGCTCCCTGGGAACCGGTCCGCCCAGTCACCGTCGGCAATGTCGTCGGCGCGTCGACAAAACGCATAGATGGCGCACATGGCCAAGCGCTGTTCATCGGGCAAATACTTGAACGAATGGTAGAAATTTCCGGCCTCTCGCATGGTCAACTCTTCGCAGTACCGGTAGGCGAGTTTGTAGAGTTCGGCTGGAGGTTTTTCCGACCAAATGGGCGCATCCAGGTGGGCAAAGGGGTCCACGAGTTCGTTCTTTTCACCCACGATACCAACAAGCGAGGCGCCTTCCCGAATGGCTTCCATGGCCGTCACGCTCACGGCTTTGACAGCATCTCGAGCGAGCGTGACACCGGCACGAACCCTGTCGAGGGTGGTCGTTGTGGTGTTGCTGTCTTCGTCGCTGCGGCTCGAGGCGTTGCCCTTCAAAGGGAACAACAAATCGAGCGGTTTGCGGCGTTCAAGCATCCTGACCGTTTGGCGCTCGGCTCGCTTGTTTAAGAGACCTCCTCTTCGAGGTGCGAACAGCATCCTTGTTTCCCCGACTAAGTTAGCAAGTGCTAACTCGCGTTCTAAAATCTATAGAAGGCTAGTTTCCTTTGTTCTTTTCGAGCAACCGTCGCACACCGCCAGGGATGATGAGGGCGCGAAGCAATTTCCGTGCGTAGGTTTTCATCTCATCCCGTGTTACCTTGATGCGCTCTTCGGAATTGAGGATGTTCCCTTCCCTGAGCAAGGCCACCGTTCGCTGCCCGACCAAGACCGGAAGCATGCAGGAGGCTTTGAGTCGGAACTGTGTTTCGGGAATCATGTTGATGTACGCCGTTGCGGCTTCAAGGTGTTCGTCGGTCAAATCGAGGTAGCGGTCATACAGCGGCCTGAACGTGTCAAGATTTGTTTCGTCGAGCAAGTCCGAGGGCTTGAGACCGTGATCGCTCAATGCGTTTTCCGGAATGTAACAACGCCCAAAACGCAAATCTTCCGGAATGTCGCGCAAGATGTTGATCATCTGCAGGGCTTTGCCGAATCGAACGCCGCGCTCCTTGAACAGGGCCTCTTTGTCCGGGGAAAGTTCCATCAAATGGGCCAGCGACATTTCCGTCCAAAAAACACCGACGCATCCCGCAACCCGAAACGTGTAGTCGTCAAGCTCTTCTTCGGATTGAAGCGCCGAAATCCGGCCTCCTTCGTTGGCCGTTCCAAACCGCTTCAAATCCAACACTTGGCCGCTGACAATGACGTCGAGGCAGGTGAGCATCCGTTTTTGGTCAGCCTCGCCGTAGGTTTCCAAGCCCGCAATGACCTCGGGGACGTTTCGCAGCAGGTTGGCCTCGTGTTCGTTGTCCTGCAGAGCGGCGAGTTCGGTGAAATCGGGCAAGGTTTCTTCATGGCCTTGAACCACTCGATTGTAACGTTCCAGCAGGTCAAGCAACACCGCCGTGTCGCCGTGTTTGGTGTCGGCGATGGTGTCGGCGACGCGAGCGAGGAGGTAGAGCAGGCCAATTTGCCCTCGTGTTTTCTTGGGAAGGTACTTGAGCGTTGGGTAAAACGACCTTGAGGTGGTCTCGAGCAGAGCGTCTATTTTTTCGTTCACCAAGACCGGCAACTGTCCCCCTCCTGGTTGCCGGACAAAGGCACCCCGCATCAAGATATGCTCCCGCAGGTTCCGATACCGCCCTCGCATCCGTTCTTTGTGTTGAGGGGGGGCATCTTGTCGCAATCCTTTAGGAAGGGTAGCATCACCTCATCCCACGGGGGGCTTTTGTTGAACTGCGGCGCTTGCGGAGAGTTGATTCCAGCAGACAGTATGTTCTGCCCCGAATGCGGTTCGCGGCAAGACACCTCCGTCGCCGGTGGCTTCACGCCCCCTCCTGCTCAAGACATCCCGCCGTTTCCACAGCAACAGCGGTCGTTTGACCCGGTTTCGAACCAGCAACAACGGCTCCAACAAGAAGCAAACATGAATCAGATGGGGCAGATTCCTCCCGACATGCTGCAAGGCATGGCGCAGGGAATTCAGCAAAACCAAAACCTCCCTCCCGGCGCATACCCCCAACAACCTCTCCAAGGCTATCCACCGCAACAAGGGTTCCAACCGCAACAAGGGTTCCAGCCTCAACAAGGCTTTCCTCCTCAACAAGGCTTTCCTCCTCAGCAACCCAATGCCGGGATGCCCCCGTCCAACGTCGCGCCATTGAGCGACATGCCAAACGTGAACCGTGGACCTTCCATTGCGAGCGGCGCCCTTCCGAACACCAGCAACGTGTCCCCGCTTTCCTCGGGTGGCACAAAAATCGCGAGCAACCCTTCGAATTCACCCACCGATGCCATGGTGAACCGCCTGGCCGAAGCCGAGCGGGCCGTAAAGGACGAACGGCGTAGCCAATGGCTCTCCATGAATCAGTCCCCCGCCTCTTCGGTTCTTGCAAACCTCGGCAGCGGTGAACTCCCGGCTCACCTTCGGGGCGGCTCCAACGATGGAGGCAGCGCCGCAGCAGAAATCATGGCGGGTGGAATGGGCGGGCAAAACAGCAACGCACCGAACGATGCCCTTCTCCGCCGCCTTGCCGAGGTCGCCGTTCGTCGCGTTGCGCGGAAACGAGGCGTTGCGGTTGAGGCTCCCCAGACAAAATTGGAAGGCGACGAGTTTGAGGTCAACGTGACCTATGTTGATGACGGCCGCGTTCTCGACACGCCCGAAGATCTCACCCAAGCTTTCGAACAAGCCATTCAAACCGAAATGGCGCTCAAGGGCTACGATTTGAGTTGCAACATCACCATGTTCCGTTCAAAGGATGGCGTGACCGAAAAAATGGGCGACGACGATGGCGATGAGGACATGTTCGCATGCGAAATTTGCGACGGTCTTGTCAAGGAAAGCGACCCCACGTGTCCTCATTGCGGTGCGATGTTCGAGGACGAAGAAGATGAGGCGCCTCAAGTCACCTCGCCCGGTCGCTCTGGCCCTCCCGGTCCGAAGAAGGGCGGTCCTCCCGGCCCGAGCAAGTCCGGTGGCCCACCCGGCCCGAAGAAGGGCGGTCCTCCCGGTCCGAAGAAGGGCGGTCCTCCCGGTCCGAGCAAGAGCGGTAGCCCACCCGGTCCCAAGAAGGGCGGTCCTCCCGGCCCGAGCAAGTCCGGTGGCCCTCCGAAAGGCGGCCCTGGTGGCGGCCCTCCTGGTCCCAAGAAAGGCGGTCCTCCCGGTCCGAAGAAGGGCGGACCTCCAGGCGGTCCAAAACGAGGTCCTCCCGGTCGTTGAGGTGATTCAGCCGTGAGCGATGGCCCCGACTTCGGGAACATTCGATTCGGAGGTACCCTTCGTCCATCACAGGTTGCGGCTGTCTCGGTCATTAAACCCCAACTCGATGCGGGTGAAAAACGGCTGCACATCGTCGCACCACCCGGCTCAGGTAAAACCGTGCTTGGGCTCTATGTTTGGGCGGACTTGGTTCGCAAGCCGGCCTTGGTCCTCTCTCCCAACTCTGCCATTCAGGCGCAATGGGCTGCGCGAACCGACTTGTTTGAACTCGATGGGAAGGATAACCAAGTCAGCATTGACCCCGAGCGTCCGGGGTTGTTGACGTCACTGACCTACCAATCGGTTACCATGCCCAAGCGGGGTGGCGAGGGGTTGGATGAATCCGCCATGATGCTTTGGGCGGAGAAATTGGTGGAGAAGGGTGAGGCGGTGGACATCACATCAGCTGAGGCTTGGATCGCTGACTTGGAGGAAAAAAACCCGACCTACTACGCCAAACGTGTGAAGGTGTACCGAAAAGCGGTCCGGGACGACTATGCAAAAAACGGCAACGCGCTTTGGACGCTGCACGAATCCTCGCGCTCAACGCTGCTTCGACTGAAGGAGGCCGGCATCGGACTCATCATCCTTGACGAGTGCCATCACTTGCTCCACCATTGGGGGCGTGTGTTGCATCAACTCAAGGAATTCTTTGACGACCCGGTGGTCCTCGGACTCACGGCCACGCCCCCTGATGCCGAAAAAGCCGATGAAGAAGACGCTGTACGCTACGCCGACTTCCTTGGAGACATTGACTACGAAGTACCGGTGCCTGCCTTGGTCAGGGATGCCAATCTTGCACCCTATCAGGACCTGTGCTATTTTGTTCGTCCAGCACAAAAGGAATTTGATTTTATTCGAGATGTGAACGAAACCTTTGACGGGATCCTTCACCAACTCAACGAACCTTCGCAGGGTAAGGGAGCCATCTTGCCGCTTACTGATTGGGTGGAAGAAGAACTCCGTGGTCGAAACGGCCCGTCCGGAAGCCGTCTCTCTTGGGATGAATACAAACGTGCTTTTCCAGATTTTTCCGAGCAAGGCCGGATGTATCTGGCGCTTCGAAACAGGCCAATGCCTGCTGGCGTCCCTGAGAAGGTTGATGATGGAGCGGGGGGCACACTGGCCTTGACCAGAGGCCATCGCAACGAGATGCTGAGGAGTGTCGTTTCCCGCTATGTTCGTCTTGGACTTCGCCGGTCAGCCAACACCAACGACCAAGAGAAGGCTGAACGTGCTGCCAAGCAGTACCGTTTGCTTGGCACCCAAATCACGGAAACAGGAAGCCAGCCTTGTGCATCCCCCATCAACCGCATCCTTGCCTACAGCAACAGCAAATGCGAGGCGTTGAGCACGA
>JAYOHN010000053.1:0-11251 GCA_038118245.1 Candidatus Poseidonia sp. | reverse complement strand
TGAAGGCCGCAGCGTCATGGTCCATGGAAAAATCCCGGCGCGGGCCGCTTATGAGCCTGTGTGTGCTGAAGAAAGCGGCGTTGTTTGAGGCGTTGCGGTCCTGCCCCCCCAAGCCCAAACGCCGCCCTTCACCTTGAAACTCAAACCGATTCGATTCCTTTCACTCAAAACGCATAATTTTAACTTATACCGCATAAATGGAGTCATGAGAGGCACATTGGATGTGTTTTTACGCGTATGAAGCCAAGACGGACAAGCAAGGCGAGGAGAAAAAAACAGGCCTGATGTCCGATCGACCCAGCGGCCGGTGGATGAAAGGATGCTGACCGTTTTCCCGGTTTGAAACCCGAATTCGGAGGCTCCAAAATCATTCATCTTGCATATTTTTTCAAGAACATTGAATAGAAAAAGGCGAATCCCCATTCATGCTTGGACCAATTGGCGGCAAATGGCTGGACCGACTTCATCAACAACTGGCGAAGGCCCTCCGCGTGAAAGGGTGGTCTCAAATGGACATCGCCAAAGCCACCGGGTCAACCCAAAGCACGGTCTCGCGCCAAATCATGAAACCTCTGCTCCCGCTGGGGGCCTCAGCCGACGAGAGCACGGTGGACGGATGGGCGCAAGAAATGGCTCATGCGCTCGACCAGTTGGGCGCCGGCGCCACCGTCCAACGCCAACGCTTGGTGTTTGAGTTTCAATTCAAAGGGAATCAAACCGTCCGCTTTGACAAGACACTGACCGGACTCAACTTGGACGCCGACCAGGCATCAGGTGCCCTGTTGCGGCGTTTGGACTGGTCAACCGGTCGCCTTGACCTCCGGCGACTCTCCACCTACATGCCGGCGGTTGGGATGAACATCGCCGCCTGCCTGCCCAACGCCACCAGCACCTCGCAAGTCGCCGCCTATCCTGGGAGAATGACGCTCGTTGACAACGTGCTTCGTCGCCACGAAACGCCCGAACTCGGCGCGTCGTCTCACCTCGCCAACGTGCTTTTGCAGGCCAAGGCCGTGGACGGCGAAAAATGCGCCATCCTCAACCTCAAGCCCCCAACATTGGACGGCATGGTTGACCAGGGCGACATCAATTACATCTCGGACGAACTAGACTACAAACTCGGTTTGGCCCCAAAGGGCAAGCTGCAACCCCACACCGGACGCCTTGACATCATCTTGGACGAAGGCGCCTTTGGTTGGGAACCGTCGCTCTACATTCTGGCGCCCAACCCCATGGATTTGGTCGACCGCACCCACGCCATCATCGACGCGATGAACACGGAGTGATACCATGCGCCTGATGTTTGTTGCCTGCCTTCTCCTTCTCTCGCCCCTCAGCGGATGCCTCGCCGACACCCTCACCATCGCCGAAGACGGTGGATGCATCCCGGCTGAACCGAGAAGCGACGACGGCCGCTTGCGAATCCTGACCTACGACATCGCCGCCTTTTCCGACGAGATGCTGGAAAATTTCACCCTCAACACGGGGTTCGAGGTGGAGTTGATCTACGCTGATGACGCCGGCGGCATCCTGGAACTCCTTCTCCAAACACAACAAGCACCCCAAGCCGACGTGGCGGTTGGGCTTGACAACACCTACTTGCAATCGGCCATCGAGTTCTGCCTCCTGGCGGAACACGCCGTCAACACATCCCACGTCGACCCGGCGGTGATGGAACGGTACGACGGCCCGTTGGCCGTCCCGTTTGACCAAGGCGATGTTTGCCTGAATTACGACGAGCGAAGGGTGGACGGTGCAAACCTAACGGTTCCCGTCAGTTTGTGGAACTTGACCGAACCCCAATGGAAAGGAAAAGCGGCCTTTCCCTCCCCGTTGACCTCGTCACCCGGACGCGCCTTCATGGCCGCCACCGTCGCCTACTTCGAAAACGATGACGATGATGAGACGGATGCGTTTGACTGGTGGAAGGCCATGGTCGCCAACGACGCCATCATCACGACCGGATGGACCGAGGCCTACGAAATCCACTACAGCGGAGGCTACGGTGCGTGGGTTGACGGACACCTCGGTGACGCTGCCATGACCGTGTCCTACTGCCACTCCCCGGGCGTGGAAGCGTTTTACGGCGGCAATTGGACCGCCTCCACCTCCTTGCTTCTGCCGCACGCCTCGTTCCATCAAATCGAGTACGGCGGCTTGGTCAACGGCGGGGCGAACAAGGGGGCCGCCAACGACTTCCTGGCGTTCTTGCTCAGCGAAGACATCAACCGAAACATGCCCGTGAACAACCTCATGCAGTCGGTCTTGGTCAATGCCACTTGGCCCGAAGAAGCCGGATACCGCTTCCACACTGACATCCCCGAAACGAAAGCCAACCTTTCAACCGAACGCATTGGTGAGGAAATGGATGCGTGGCTCTTGACGTGGACCCAAGCAACCCTCGAGGCTCAGGCATGAACATGTCAAGCAAGCCATGGTCCTTCCTTGGCGTGCACCCGATTCAATGGACGGTGCTCGTCTTCGTCATCGCCTTGGGAATTGGTCCGGTTTCCCTCGCCTTTCTCCGACTGTGGGCCGTCACGGGCATGGCCCCTTGGGAAGCGGTGACCCAAGTCTACGAGTTTCCACCTGCGAAAGACGCTCTTGTGTTTGCCTTTGTCGAAGCCACGGTCTCAACCCTCGTCACCCTCGCCATCGGGTTGCCGCTGGCCTGGGCGTTTGGACGGTATTCTTGGAAGCGCTTGCGGTTGAAGCGTTCGCTTCTCTTTCTTCCGTTTGTGACGCCCCCCATCGTCGCAGCGGCTGGTTTTCTGGCGTTGACTTCTCCCGGAAGCCTCCTTTACGGCCTGGGCATTGACCTGCGAGGCGAGACCGGCATCGTGGGATGGTTGGCCTCCGTGACGGGCTGGGACCATCCCGGTCATTTCATCGCCCTCATCACCGCACACGTCTGGTTCAACCTCTCCCTCGTGGTGCGTTTTGTTGAACCGGTCATCGCTCAACTTGACCCACAGTGGGAAGAACAGCTGCGGTTGCTCCCCGGTGGACGGCTTCGTCGGCAACGCCTCCAACACCTCTGGCTCCCCATCGTCGGTCCTGCCGCAACCGTGGCCGCAGCGTACACCTTCTTCTTCAGTTTCACATCGTTTGCGATGGTGAAATGGCTTTCACCGAACGCCAACACCTTGGAGTCGTTGCTCGGAGAATTGGGCGGGACAGCCGGCATCGCAGGCTACCGTGTCGAGACCAGTCTGGCAGTCCTCGGCATCGCCACCTTCCAAACCGTGTTGATGCTCTTGATGTTGGTGTTGGCCGGGCGGTTTGAACGGAAACACAGCCAAGTGTTGTCCTTGCACCACGAGATGGCGAACAGGCGTCGTCACGGAAACGCGCCCAAGGCATGGTCTTGGTTTGCAAACGGCCTGTTGGTGCTGCTGTTAACGCCGTTGATTTCGGTGGTGGTGGCCTCGTTCCGTGTTCGCTCTTCAACCGGGGCCTCGGGTGGCTTTGAATGGACGTTGGAAGGTTGGAGGCGAGCGTGGTCGGGCGATTTCTCGACCGTACCGCTCTACGACGCCTTGAGCAATTCCCTGACGTACGCCGTGTTGACGCTGTTCGTGGCGCTTCCGATGGGGTACGCCGTGGCCTCAAGCCTGGTCACCTTGCGAAGTTCCGGCCATCGGAGGCTTGCAGGTCTTCTGGACTCGCTTTGCATGCTCCCGCTCTCGATGTCAGCGGTGATGGTCGGATTGGGCATGGTAGCGGGAATTTTACGGTGGTACCCGGACTTGTTTTCCTTCCCTTACCTTCCCGTGGTCCCTCACGTGATGTTGGTTCTGCCGTTTGTGATCCGCCTGTTAACCCCCGCCATGGAGCGGATTGAGCCAAAGTACGCCGAGCAGGCCTTGTTGCTTCCCATGCACCCCCTGGCGTTCTGGTGGCACACCCGCGGGGCTTTTTTGGTGGTCCCGGCCACCATGGCGGCTTCGTTATGCATGGCTTTTTCACTTGGCGAGTTTGGAGCGACCTACCTCGTTGTACGTGTGGGGTCTTGGGATTCGTTGTCCATCATGGTGGACCAAGTCGCTTCCCGGCCAAAGTTTGACCCGCTGGTCCTGCCGACCTCCATGGCACTGGCCACCGTGTTGATGGCCGTGACGTTGATGGTGCTCGCCGTGAACGAACGGGCACGTGCGTGGAGGGTTCGGCATGAGGTTTGAAATCGAATCAGGCACGGTTGCCGTGGAAAACGGTTTCATTTTCCAAGGGTTGAGCCTCGCTGTCGCTTCGGGGGAAATCGTCTCCATCCTCGGCCCGAGCGGTTGTGGAAAGACCACCTTGCTACGGGCCTGTTGCGGTCTTGCACCGTTGTCATCGGGACAACGCCTGCTCGGCGAGGAGGAACTTGACCCGGGCGTCCATCACGACATCACCATGTTGTTTCAGCAACCCGTCCTGTACCCCCACCTCAACGTGGCGCAAAACATCGCCCTCGGTGCGAACAAAGCCCAAGGCAAGAAACAGATCGCCGATCGGGTCGATGCCGTCCTCACCTCCGTTGGCTTGGAAGGGTTCCAGCGCCGAGGCGTTGCAAGCCTCTCCGGGGGAGAAGCGCAGCGGGTGGCGTTTGGAAGAGCGCTGATGCAAGCACCAAAGGTGATGCTTCTCGACGAGCCGTTCGCTTCGGTGGACATCGCTCGGCGGCTTCAGTTGGCGGAAATGACGCGTCAACATCTGAAGGAACGAAACATCACGGTCGTTCATGTGACCCACGACGAGGAAGAGGCGAACATCATGGCCGACCGCATTCTCCGTTGGACCGAGCTTCAACCCTTGTCGGCGGACGGTGAAGACGCTTGACGCCCACCGAAACAGCGACCTGGTCACCAATTCAACGATGGTTTCCGCAACGTGGCTCGTGGTCTCGGCCGATTTACGCTGCCTGGTTGGGTGGCCTCTTCCTTGTCCTTGCGGCCCTCCCCTACGCTGTTGTAAACCAATTCGCAGGTTGGCGTTCAACCTCTGTTTTTGAGGTCGAGACATCGCTCGACACGGCGCTTCCCTTTGTCCCTTGGATGATGGTGTTCTACATCTCGTTCTACGCCTATTTTCCGCTGCTGTTCTGGATGGGAGCGGCCGTGCACCGACGGCAACAGGCCGAGGGGCTCACACAACGGCTGATTCAAGCCACCTGGGTGGCCTTTGTCATCTTCCTCCTCTTCCCTGTCGAAGTGGATTTGCGCCACCAAACCGCCCAACCTGACGGCGCTTTTGCATGGCTCTTCTCTGCACTTCACGCCCTTGACACGCCGTACAACGCCTGGCCATCGCTCCATGTTTTGCAGAGCCTGCTCGTGGTGCTGACGGTCGCAAATTGGCATAAGAACGAAGAAACGCTCTCGCTGGTTCGTCTTGCACTCATGTGGTCCGCTTGGGGGTTGCTCGTGCTGTCCACAATGCTCGTCAAACAGCATTACCTCTTTGACGTCATCACGGCGCTCATCATCGGGGCCGTCGTGTGGAAGGCGTGGTTCGCTCCCGTGTTCAGCCAAACAACGCGTTGACCGTATCTGGACTGGTCAAGTAGACGGTCAAGCCAACACCGGCCATGATCATCATCCACGAGCCGATCATCTTGATGTGCCCCGTCGCCCGACGCAGGAAATTGATCATCACCTGACGGCCCATGCCGACGAGCATCGTCACGGCAACCATCAAAATGAGCAGACCCACCATCAAACCGGCGATGCCGAAACCGATAGCGGAAGTCCCAAGCGTGCTCAAAAACACGACAAACGGCAAGACGGCGGCAGCGGTGCAATCAATCGATGCTGCAGCGTAACCGATGCCGTAGAGGTACATGTTGCGCCGAGGAGTGAAGGTCTCGTCGGCTTCGGTCGTGCTGTACTTGTCCACGAGGTTTTGGACGAAGCCCATCAAGTGCGAGGTGATGCCCAGCAGCATCATGGAGCCGAGAATAACCAGCAACAAAGCGATGAAGATGGCGATGTAGTGGATGATGCCGGACTTGGCGAACGCTTCGCCCATGAGCAACGCCACGATGCCGATGATGCCAAAAAACGTCCACATGCCGAGGCCTGAAAGCACCCCGATGTTGAACGAGGAAGGCATCCGAGTCTTCAGTTTCCCTTGTTCAATCAACTCGTCCTCACGCGCCCCCAGCGAGAGGTAGTACGAAATGAACCCCGGCAACACGGGGAAAGCACAAGGCGAGAAGTAGACGAGGATGGAGAGAATCAAGCCGAGAGCAAACACGGCCGTGAAGGAGGTTTCCGGCTCTTCCCACCCAATCCTGGAATCGAAGGTTTCCGAAACATCACCTCCGATGGCTGTTTCCAAGGTGCCGTCAAATTTCTTCCAGCCATCAGCAGGGGACCCTGTGGCTTGCTGAGCGATGATGTACCCCTCTTCATCGATGATAAGCACCACGGGGATTTGGCCCGTGCCTCCCGTGGTGAACAGGCGAACCGGGTCGGTTGTGGAACCATCTGCAAGCACCGCAGCGTCCACCGAACCAAAGCCGGTCGGGTAGAGGGGAACGGTGTAGGGGCCCCCGCTCTCGCTCATGTACTCAACCGACTCGCCGTACCAGGCACCGTAAGCGAAGATTTTCAGCGACTTGTTGGCCTGTTGCGCCGTGTTCATCCAGCCCGCCATGTTCTCTTCCAGATGGGCTTGAACGGCGTGGCAGTTGCTGCAATCCCGAGCCATGAGGTCCAGAACGATCACGCTGCCACGGTGGTCATCAAGGTTGAACCAGCCCGTCTCGTTGACAAATCCAGCTTCCACATCGCTTCTGTTGAGCGATTCAAAAACGAGGTTGGGAATCGGTGCTGGCTCGGCGTCCGATTGGAACAACTCGTCCATGCTGTCAAACATGGAGAGGGCCGCAAAGGAAATCGTTCCAAACATCACGACGGCGATGGCGAAAGCCTGCCACGTGGACTTTTGCTTGAACACGCCCCAATCGGCTTGCTCCAACACGCCCATACTTACAACTGGGCGCGGGTCGTTGAAGAATGTAGCCCACAGAGACCTTGGTCAAAACTCGTCATGAGCGGTGGGCTCGGCCGGAATTGATTCGTTTTGGAGTGGGTTCGGCCGGAATTGAACCGGCGCCAACGAACTCAGCGATTCCTTGCAGGTTGTTCGTGGCTGCTTCAATCCGGCCTCGAGGCGTTTCGATATGGGCTCGGCCGGAATTGAACCGGCGCCAACGAACTCGGCGATTCCACTCAGGTTGATCGTGGCTGGTTCAATCCGGCCTTGATGCGTTTCAATATGGGCTCGGCCGGAATTGAACCGGCGATCTTCGCCATGTGAAGGCGACGTCATAACCCCTAGACCACGAGCCCCTAGGTAAATCGCCGACCCGCCCCGCGGGTATAAGCCATACTCTGGTTAACGGTGGTCGTTGAGGTGCACCAATCCAACCTCAAGCCGTTCGTGTGTAGGGTGAACTTCGACCATCAAAACGGGGACTTCCAACACCTCGGCGAGGTCCTCGGCCAAGGAGAGGGGAAGTTCGATGCGCTGGTGAGCAGCGTCGTAACGCAACCAACCGTCGGCCACGCCGAGTTCACTTCGCAGTTCTTGGAGGTCGTCCTGCGCATCCTCGAGCGAGGTGGGAATGGCGCCGAATAGGATAGTGTCGTCGTCGCTGAGGACTTCGTAAGGGCGAAGGGTCGCTTGGCCACGGCGCTTGAATCGGTTTCGCAGTTGCCCGGCATCTTTGTATTTCGCCGTGCAAAATTTCAGGTGGAAAGGCTTGTCGGCGGCCGCTTCCTTGAGACGAAGAGCAAGTTCGGCTGAACCCTCGGCTGCGGCCGTGATGCCCCCGCTCAGATTGAACCCACGCACGTCCATGTTCTCTTGATTGCCGACGGTGATTTCCAATTCGTTGAGGTTGAGAAACGTCACCGGTGCTTCGGCAAGGTCGTCGAGGAGCGCAAAAAGTTGGTCCTCCTTGTCCGGCTCGCAGGGCAGTTCAACGCCGACTTCGATGCCCGCATCCGTGCAGGCTTGCATGGTGCGTCGGTACTTCGCCGTCGTCCCGTCCAAGAGGTGGAAGCGGATTTCATCGAGGCCTGCATCCCCAAAATCAGCGGCCCGTTCGGGGTCAAACGGGATGGAGGTGTAGGCATGAATGTGGTGCTCGGGTCCAAAGGCTGCCTTGAGTTGGCGCACCGCCTCCAGTGTTTTTTCGAGGTCGAGCATGGGGTCGCCTCCGGTGATGCCCGTTCCGGTGGCGTTCATGGCATGCCCTTCCTCGATGACCTCGTCCCACGTGGTGCATCGGCGTTCGTTGGCGAACATGTCCGGCGTCTCACGGCGGTTTTCCGAGAGCGGGCAATAATCGCAGCCCCAATGGCATTTGCCGGTGACGAAGAGAACGAGTTTGCTGCCCTGTTGACATTGGACGCAACCTTCTGCTTCACCCGCTTCTGCGGGCAGAATTTCGGTCGCCATCGGAAGGGATTGCATCACTCAGCCTCCTTGTTCAAGGTGGCTGCGGTCAGCAACCAGCGATGAAAGCGTCGGTCAAGGGTTAACTCGGGATGGAAGGTGACACCGAGTCGGGAACCGTCCAACACACCGACCACTTCTTCGCCGAGGGTGGCGATGGGGGTGGCCTCGAGGCCGTTGGGGTTGAAGCGAGGAGCACGAATGAAAACGCCCGGGAAACCGTCAACAACGGCGGCTGCGCCTTGCGAAGCGACCTCCAACGGCTGGTGGGCAAATCGGTCCCGTTGAGCGGGTTCGTAGCCGTGCTGATGGACGGCTTGCGGAGCTTGGAGAGAAACCGAAACCACCGCCTCGAAGGAATCCCGTTGGCGGCCCCAGGCGTTTCGAGAGATGGAGGCGGCGATGAAAGGCGACCGCTCATCCCCCGGTTCGGCCAGCAGAATGGCCCCTGCACAGGTTCCTAAGACCGGCCGGTTCGGGTGGGCCTCCATCCAAGAAAAGAGGGCGCTGAGCAGGGATTCGTGTTGACTGGCGATTCGCATCGTGGTGGATTCACCGCCGGGCAGGACCAGCGCATCAAGCGTTCCGTCGATGTCATCGCTGCGGCGGCATTGCACGATTTCAAGGGGCAACCCGAGTTCGTTTGCAGCCCCCCTGAGGGCTTCAGCGTGTTCGTGGCGAGCCCCCTGGAGCATCGCCAAGCCAACACGCAACATGGCCATGCCTCATCGCCCTTCCCTATCAGTCCAGCGCTTCTCCCGCAACCGGTTGGCTGGGTCCTCCTCCAAGCATTTCAAAGACCGTCAAGCATCACCGGCCACCATGACGCACAACGGCGACTGTTTCCTCGTCCCCGGCCCCGTTCGCATGAGCGAGGCCTGCTTGCAAGCCATGGCCACGCCGGTGATGACGGCTCGCGGTCCAGAGTTCCGTCAGGTGATGGCGACCCTCAACTCCGGTCTGCGCCATGCGTTCAACCTCTCGCCATCGAAACCTGAGATGAAATCGCAATCGTGGACCGGTGAAGATGGCTACAAGGTGGTCGTGGTGAGCGGGAGCGGCACAGCAGCGATGGAGATGGTCATCGCCAATCGCTTTCGGAGCAACGACCTCGTGCTCGTGCCGACCAACGGAAAGTTTGGCGAACGCGTGGCGGACATCTGCAAGCGCTTCTGCAACGTCAAGCACCTGAAGTACGAATGGGGTCGCTCCTTTGACCATTACGAAATCGAACAGCAACTTGAACGCGGGTGCTACGAAGCCTTGCTCATCTGCCACAACGAGACCAGCACGGGCATCACACAGGACGCCGAAGCCATCGCCGAAATGTGCGAGCGGCACGGGGTTGCCTTTGTTCTCGACGGAATCACCTCGGTTGGAGGCATGCCCGTTCACCCCGCCAAATGGAAGGCGGAAGCGGTCGTGATGGGGGCGCAGAAGTGCACGGCGGGACCTTCTGGGATTGCGGCGGTTGCCCTAAGCGAACACTGCGTGGAGCGCATCAAAGCCATTGACCAACAGGGGGAAACCGGTCCACGGTATTACTTTGACATGATTTCGGCCCTCAAAAAAGGGGACGACGACCAGACCCCGTGGACGCCTGCGATCAACCTCGCCATGGGCTGGGGTGCAGCGCTTGAAATTTTGAAAGAAGAGGGAAATGAAAACCGCTGGAACCGTTGTGCGAAGATGGCCGACGGGGTGCGCCGCCTCTTCCTCGACCTCGGGTTCCAACTGCTTGCCGACGACGGTCAGCGCAGCGATACGGTGACCGCCATCATGTACCCCGAAGGCATCGACGATGCGTGGCGCTCGGCCCTGAAAGAAAAATACCAAACCCAAGTCATTGGCGCTCAAGACCACCTCAAGGGCAAGATGTTCCGTGTGGGGTCCATGGGAGAGACGCCGGTGGAGGAAATGGTTGAAGGCTGCAAGCGCATGATTGCTTGCTTCCATGATTTCGGCCATGCCTTGCCCGAAGTGGACGTGGACGCCTACTTTGCTTGAGGCGAGCCCATGACACGTTGCATCGTCCTGGGCCGCTTCCAACCCTTTCACCGGGGTCATGCCGGCTTGGTCGAGGCAGCGTTGGAGGTGTCCGGGGGCGACGAAGTCGTGGTAGCCATCGGCTCAGCCCAAGCGGGTTGGGAAGCGAACAACCCGTGGACCGCAGAAGAGCGGCAAGCCATGCTGGAAGCCTGGGCTGCGTCCACTGGGCACAGCATCACCGTGGTTCACATCGAGGACATCAACGACCCGCCCAACTGGGTGGAGCACGCAACGAAAACGCACGGGGAAGGAACGCTTGTCACCTCCGACGGTCCGACGGCCGACCTCTACCGTGCTGCCGGGTGGGAGGTTCACGACGTGGCCCTTTCACAGCGGGAAACGCTTGAGGGTTGGCGGGTGCGACAAAGCGTGCGCATGCTCTCCACGGTGATGGACGACGAGGCCACGCGGACGGTGTTGGCGGCGAGCGTGCCTGAAGCGGTGATTGAATGGCTGATTGAGAACGATGCGATGTTCCGTTGCTCGACCTTTGAAACCGGTGTCCATCAAGGGTAATTGTGGTAACCTTATCGGGCAATACTTCTTGATGTTGTTTCCAGTGCTTAGCGCATGCCGAGGTATTGGGTACTGAATTGTAAAGAAGAACAATTCGATTTTCGGGCTGCCCTCAATGACGAAGAAATCCTCCGTGATGGGATGACATGGAAGGTCAGCGAAAAATGGAATGAAATGCTATCCGGGGATGTTTACTTCATCTATGTTGCTGCACCCTACCAATCCATTGTAGCTTGTG
>JAYOHN010000052.1:10038-11756 GCA_038118245.1 Candidatus Poseidonia sp. | reverse complement strand
CAGTTTCAGCCCTTCGGGGACGCAACCGCTATTTAAGCCGCGCCATGTGGGTGAAATGGGTGCTACCTTGGCGAAACCGAAAACCTCTGCAGAAAAAGCACGAGAAGAGCAAGCAGCCTCCCAACTTGAGGACATGCTTGGTGGGGCCTTTGGCGACATGGCGGGATTGGAATCACCGGCCGCCACACCACCAAACGACGAAAGCGGAGAAGCGAGCGAGGCCCCCGATGAAACGGTAGCAACAGAAACACCTGCAACCCCACCTCCATCGGGCCCCCCATCTGGGCTCCCATCTGGTCCACCCTCAGGTCCGCCTTCCGGACCGCCAAGTGGACCACCGTCTGCACCTTCAACGGACGCACTTGAAGCCCCTCCTTCTTCCCCACCCGCAGGCCCTCCATCGGGTCCACCTTCCGGGCCGCCCTCCGGCCCCCCTTCCGGACCGCCGAGCGGGCCGCCGTCCGGCCCGCCTGAAGCATCGAATGAAACCGAGGCCCCGACAGAGGCAGCACCGGCTTCCGAACCCGAGGAAGCCGTGCCCGTGGAGGAGCCCACGTCGGCTGAAGCTTCTGCGCCAGCGCCAGCGCCTGTGCCAGTTGAGGAGCCTGCGCCTGTTGAAGAGGAACCAGCCTCCGAACCGACGAAGGAGCAAGACGACCCTTCGGTGGTGGCTGCGCTTGCGGAAAAAGAGGCTGAACTTGAACGCCTCCACATGGAAAACGCTCGGCTTCGCCAGTCTCTGGTCGGCTCGACCGAGGTCATTGAGCAACTCGAAGAGCCCCCCATGCCTCCTCTGGTGGACGAAAACATCGTGATTCCCTCCCACATCGTATCGGACTTCGTCCGTATCGGGCGCCAGTTGGACCGAGAACACCTTGTTCGAGCCACGATGGGCTCGGTCGCCATGCTTCACCCCGAGCAGCCAGGGGTGATGATCTCCAGTCGGAACATGGTCACGTTGCCGAGGATGAACGAGCGAAGTCTGTGCGCAGGGACCCTCGGCACCCCCTCGCCCCGCGGAGCGCCGGCGGACTGGCATGTCATGGAGGTCGTGCTTGCTTCGGTGTCCATGGTCACAGGAGGGCCTGCTGCCGTGATTCACATGCACGGGCCGCACACGACGGCAGCCAGTTGCGAACAAGACTTGGTTCTCCTCACACCGATTGACGCCATGGGGAAACAACACATCGGGAAGATCATCATCGTTGACCCCGACCCCGACCACCCGGAGGAGTTCCTTCGACAGGTGGCCGAAGCGCTTCAACAGGGCGGCATGCGTTGCGTTGTTGTTCGCGGCAACGGAGCCTACTCCGTGGGGGCTGATTTTGACCAAGCTTGGGCCAATGCAGCGATGCTGGAGCACAGCATGCACATTCACCTTCTTTCCCGTCAAGCCAACCTCAAAATTTGATTTCTTTATAGCCCCTTAACCTCCTCCCTTAGGGAGGTGTGTGGCGTGGACGACACGAAGGTTCGGAACTTCATCAAGCCCGTTGGGGGCTTGAAAATCCGTTCTTTATATGGGGTCGAAGGCTCACCACCTCGGAAGGGAACGACCATGAAAGAAACCACGATGTTTGACGTAGAAATTGCAGACGCATCCGGGCACTCCGTTGTCCAGATGTCACAGAACGAACTTGCCGAGAAGGCCACTCAGTCCCAAGGTACCTGGGTGTTTGTGAACGACCAGCTGGTCAACGCCGCCGACGTTGCCTCCA
>JAYOHN010000052.1:0-9938 GCA_038118245.1 Candidatus Poseidonia sp. | reverse complement strand
TGAACTTGGATGCAGGCAGCCGCATTCGCTTGATGCCCGGTCTTGTTGGTGGCGCTGACGCCCCCACCTTTGAGGTCGAAATCGCTGACAGCACCGGCCACAGCTCCGCTGTGATGACCCAAGCCGAAATCGCCGAGACCGCTAACCGCTCCGCAGGCACCTGGGTGTTTGTGAACGACCAGCTGGTCAACGCCGCCGACGTTGCCTCCATGAACTTGGATGCAGGCAGCCGCATTCGCTTGATGCCCGGTCTTGTTGGTGGCGCCTGCGCTTGACATGTTTGCTCAACGTTGGACCTCGACCGAAGAGGACTTGCTCGTCGAAAACCTCGAACTGGGCTACGAACTCGAAACCATCGCTTCAGTGCTAGGGCGCTCGCCGTACGCTGTGGCCATGAAAGTGGTTCATCTTGCCTCTCGTGGAGATTTGGTCATCATGGCCCCTGAAACCTTTGACGCCCTGATGAAGGGCTCGTGAGGAGGAACAGGTTCAAAACGGGATGAACGGTCGCCCACCTTGGAGAGAGTGAAATGGTTGAACTCGTTGACTACAAATGCGCCTCCTGCGGAAGCCTCGAATCGTTCCACCGAGAGCGCAACGGCATCAGTTGCAAGGGCTGCGGCTCCCGGATCTTCATGAAATTGCGCCGTCACGGCACGAAGCGGATTTCCGCCGAGTGACGCTTCGGTCTCGCAGAGTTCAAAGACCTTGGACCCAGCAAGAGGGTCATGTCGGTTTGGCTTGAATCTCACAAGCCACGCTACTTTGACGAACTCCTCACCTCGGCTTCCGTTGTGGAGGCCTTCACCCAACTTTCCCTCCAATCCAATCCCCCCCATTTGCTGATTTCAGGAGCCTCAGGTTGTGGAAAAACCACGGCCTACCAACTCATCTGTCGCCAAGTTCTCGGTGCGGCGTGGCGGTCAACCACGCACGTGTTGCAAGCCCGAGACCTTGCCGGGTCGGCTGGTGCGATGGCCAAATTTGAGGCTTTTTTACGCCCAGCAGGCTCGGGGTCAGAAGACACGCTCGCTGGACGAACCAGCCTGGATGCCTTCGACCAGGGCATCAGTCTGACCGGCGAGCACTCACCCGCTCCTGCCCGCAACGATGCCGGAGATCTCATCGCTGGGCAACGTGCGCCGGTCTCCCGAATCATCGTCGTTGAGGACGCCGATTACCTCGGACGTGCTCGTCAAGCCTACCTCCGGCGCATGATGGAAGAGAGCAGCCGAAGCGCCCGATTTATTTTCACCACCCGGACACCGTCGCGGGTGATCGAAGCCTTGCGAAGCCGAACCCAACACGTCCGGATGCCCAACCTCACGCGTGTCATGATTGAACAGCGTTTGGAAGCCATTGGCGCTGCCGAGAACCAAGCCCCTGCGCCGGGTGTGTTGGGTGACTTGGCCCACGTCTCGGGAGGAAACCTCCGAAAAGCCATTTTCATGTTTCAACTCCTCGCCGACCGCTCGTTGCTCAAGGACCGAAAAAACGTGCAACTGCTCGTCGCCAACAGCACGCGAAGAGAAATTCAATTCGTCTTGGAAGAGGCGCTACGTGGCCGTGTTCACGAGTGGAAATGGGAGCGTCAAGGCGAGAAAAACACGCGTGTGCTCAAGGGCGCGATGGGAGCCTTGGACGCCACCATGGCCACCCACGATTTGGACGGACGAGGGGTGATCGACCGCATCCACGATTTTCTTGTCGCTGGCCGCAGCCACTACCCCGAACCGATGCTCGCCTCGCTCCTTGATGCTGTTTCCCGTTGCGATGTCCGCCTCCAACACTCGACCCAACCCCGCATTCAACTCGAGGAGCTGATGCATCATGTGGCTGAAATCGGGAGAACGCTCTGAGCGAACATGGCGTAAGCGTCATCTAAGGTCGTCGGCCAGCAGGGCTTGGGCGTGTAGCACAGCTGGATAATGCACCGGCCTCCTAAGCCGGAGATCGCGGGTTCGAATCCTGCCGCGCCCGCCACTCTGTTGGATAAGAGCCATATTGGCCCATCACCACGCTTCCTCCGGGGGACGCAGGTTGAGCGAGGACGATACCGTTTCAAACGCCTTGCCCGACCCCTACGGTCACGGCTTTGTGCGGTCGGAAAACCCCGTTCAACGAACCATGGAGAAATGGGAGCAACAGGAACGCTACCGAATGCGTTTCGGAACGCTTGCTCGCCACGGTGGGATGATTTTCGTTCGCTTGATGTTTGGAGTTTGTGTGGCTTTGGCGGCCCTCGTTTCGGTGCTCTTTCCCAACCTTGCTCCGCCCAATCCAGGGTACGTGGTGCTGGTCGGCTTCGTTCCCTTTGTGCTCGCCACGGTCCCACCGTTGCTAGCGGGAGAATCGATGTGGCAGGCGATGCAGGCTCGGATTTCACTTCGGGAGATTGACGACAAGGGTTCTTCTGGGAAACTATCGTTGCGCTCGCAACCCGGCATGGACCGCATCCTCGAAGCCTTGAACGACGTTCGCCGGGCAAACAGCATCAACATCCTGCTTGCTTTTGGGGCGCTTTTCCTTCTCGGTACGGGCACCGTCATTAGCGAAGGCTCGTTGGTTTGGAACCTGGCGTTTCTGGTATCGATGACGATGGGTTTTGCCCATTCCTTCCATTCGTTCTTTACTTCAGACTTGGTTCGGCAACAGGGCGATAAGATGCCCTGTCTTGTCCATCACGCCCCGACACACCATCCCACGCAACTGGGTTCCATTCTTGGCGAATTGATCGTGCTGCACCTTGACCCCGACCTGTACTTGGATTGGCTTGATTGGCTCGCAGAGTTCCGCGAGAGCATCCTCCCCGGTTACGACAAAGACCAGGCATGGGAGCGGGTGTTGTACATTCTTCACCTGCACTCAAAAAGCGATTTGTCCGACGAAACGGCCATGAGGGAGTTGTGCGAATTCATCCGGCCGGATGCGATGAACAACGTGCTGCTCGATGAGGAAGCCAAATTCAACTGGCGGTCCCTCCAACGTCTTTTGGCTCACGCTCGGGTGTGGCAGCCAAGCGCGTTCCGACTGCTTGAACGTCTGCAAAACGATTTGCTGTCAGGCACACCTCTTGTTTTGCGTTCGCCTTGGCGAATGGATGTGGCGCTTGATGCTGAGTGCGATGAAGGAACGGGCCACTTGTTCATCGCCCTTAACAATCAAACGTTCAAACAAGCCGTTGCTCGAATCGAAGTCATTTGCCCGGGGGGTGAACCGTTTTCCAGGGACCACCGTTTCGACCTCCAAGCCTGCCCGCCTCCTCGGCAGGCCGTTCACCTCAACGCTACGGGCGAAGATGACGCTCTTGACTGGGTGCCGCGCTACCTCCAGCAAGGCGTGGTCTTGTGGCTGGGCGTTGCGTGGCCCGAGCGCGTGGAAGGCGACCGGTACGTCCAGGTCATCTTGCGGGACGAGGATGGCGTTGTGATTGAATCGAGGGTCTTGAGGACGGTGGTGTCGCGTCGGACGAGCACACACGCCCTCAAGAAAAACAAGAACCTTGAGCGGGCGCGTGCATGGGCAAAACGAGCCATGCCCAAGGCTTAGGCAAGTCCACTGTGGGCGTTTTCCTCCTTCGTGGCTCGTACGACGCAAGCGCGCACCTTATGGCGGTCCTCCGTCTCGCCGGGGTGAGGGGCGTTTCAGCATGGAAGCATGGGACATCATCGTTCTTGGCGACGGACCGGCAGCACTCTACGCGGCAGCGGAAGCAGCCAAAGGAGGGGCAAGCACGTTGATGATGTCCGCCACGGGCCTGGGCAATCCAGGAAACGCAGCGTATGACGGCCTCTCCGCTCCGATTCAAGAAGCGAACAACCGAAGCCACCGGGAAGACACCATTCGTGCCGGCGGCTTCCTTTGCGACCAAGACATCGTGTCGGAAACCACGGCAGGAGCTGTCAAGCACGTCGACCTTCTGGAACGGAGGGGACTCAACTTTCGTCGCGACCAGCAAGGCCTCCCCATGGTTCGCAAAGCGCCCGGGCATGCCCAACCACGAACGACGGACGCAGGGAGCAGCACCTCCAACGGAATTCAGCAGGTTGCCGAAGAGCAGTGCATGCGCCACGGCGTGATTCGCCGAGGCGATCAGGTTCCGTTAACGCTGGTTCACTCCAAGCAAGCCGTGGAAGGCCTCGTGGCGCTCGACATGATCAATGGACGCCTCGTTGGGTTGCAATGCAAAGCCCTCATCATCGCAGATGAAGGCTTTGAGGGCGCTTTTTCGAACGGTGTGGTCGGCTTGGGCATGGACATGGCCTTCCGGGCCGGCGTTCCACTTCGGGACATGGAATTCATGACGCACCACACCCTTGCTATCAAGGACACGAACATCGTGCTGCCTTCCGGTCTCCTCAACGACGGAGCCCTTTTGCACGAAGGCTCAGGTGCTCCCATTGAAACCGTAGGAAAATCCTCTCTTGAGATCGCTCAAGCCGTCCAAGCCGCTGTTCAACCCGTGCTCGATGCGAGGAACATGGGCGAATCGGCGGCATGGTGGGGCTCGGTGTTCCGCCTTGTCAAGCAACGGACGGGCATTGACATGAACCGCCAAACTGTCCCACTCGCCTCAAAGGTTGGCCACACCATCGGTGGATTGCCGGTGGACGGCATGGGACGTTGTGTTGTTGGGGCTTGGTCGCGTTGGTTCACCGGCTTGTACGCTGCGGGCGATGCTGCCTGCACGGGCCTTCACGGTGCAGCAGCCCTTGCAGGCAACCGTCTGCTCGACGCACTGACCTCCGGAGCTGCTGCCGGCGAAGCCGCTGCACAGTGGGTCGGCGACCGAAAATTCAGCACCGTTGCGACCCTTGAAAACGCGCTGGCTGAAGCGGAGGCAGACCTCTCCACCTTGACCCACAGCGAAGGGGAGGGGCACGTGGTCCGAGTCGGGTCGGTCGTTTCTTCCTTGCACTCGGCCTTGGCCAGTGCCACCGCTTTTGACGAAGCCTCATTGACCGGCCTTCTGACTAAATTGGAATCGGTCGGTCACGCTGCTGAATCGCTCCACCTTGACCAGGCTTCGCTGATTGCAAACACGAACCTGCTTGAGATCCTCCGAATTCAGGCCGCGGTCCGGATGGTGACAGCCTCGGTTCAGAGCGGATTGGCTCGCCAGGAATCTCGCGGTTCCTTCGTGCGGGAAGATTTCCCTGAAGCGGATGAAAACTTCCTCCACCACATCACCGTCGACACGGACGGGAACGTGGGCACGCTCGCCCTGAAGAAAGGGACGGGCGGGCACTGGGTCCTCGCTCCACAATGAACAAAGACATCGGGGCCGTCCCCGAGGACATGGCGACGCTGTTTGAGAAGATTCTCAGCGGTGATGTCCCCTCCCATCGCGTTGCCCAAGGCGACGGTTGGTACGCTTTTCTCGATATCTTCCCCCGCCGAGAAGGCCACACGCTCGTGATTCCCACCGTGGCCGTCCAACGTCTCGCAGACCTCTCACCGGCTCAGCGCAACGCCTTGATGGACGGTGTGTCAGCCGTCCAAAATCGCCTTGCAAAGCACTTCCAGACGACCGACTTCACGGTCTGCCTCCACGACGGTCCGTTGGCCGGTCAAGAAATCCCTCACGTCCACGTTCATGTTCTGCCGAGAACGGAGGGTGATGGCGGAGGGACCTTGATGTCGATGTGGCCTCGGAAAGTCAACGGGGAGCCGAACCACCAAACCCTCGCAGCCCTCGCAACAAGCCTGCAGGACGTGGTGTGATGACCACCATCGTCACCGAAGAGGAGGAGATGGTGCACAAGGGCGAAGCCTTGCCGATCCTATCAGCATCGGCGAAAAAAATGCGCATCGACAAATTGCTTGCAGCACCGCTTCCCTCCTCCACCTCCTCGGTTCCGGGATCCTTTCTTTGGACGAAAATCGCTTTTTGGATGTGCCGAAGGGTATCAAGCGTCCAGTTTCGCACCACGTCTTCCTCCAGCGTAGAAATCCTCGAGCGGACCGGGGCGGGCGCCATGTGCTGCGGCTGGCACACCAACGGACTGATGGATCCCTTGGGCATTTTTCTCCAGCATCCAAAAGAGTTCGTCGTCGGAGCGCGCCACGACTTGGTGACGCGACCCCTGCTCGGCTGGTGGACACGAAAATTGGCGGTTCAACCCGTGGTTCGCAAAGCAGAGTTGCTCCGGGGCGGGTGCACGGAAGAAGAGGCCATTCACCTCAACGGTCGCTCGCTGCTCGCCTTGGCGAGCGGCATCGCGCACGGTTTCGGCTGCGTCTTGTTTCCTGAAGGCACCAGCCACGATAAATCACACATGATTCGCTTCAAAACCGGCCCTGTGCGCACCGTTCTTGCAGCGGCGGCTCTGGCCAAAGCGAACGATTTGCCCCTTCCGAAGCTGGTGCCCGTCGGGCTGCATTTTCGCCGCCGGGAGCTGTTCCGTACCGACCAGTACATCGAATTTGGTCGGCCGATCACCCTCACGGACGACCAGGTTCCCGATGAAATGGTGGCCGCCGTCAAGCAGGGAGGTTGGGTGGAACCGTCTGCCGAGACCGTGCACGCCATCCGAGATGCGCTTCAAGAGGTTCTGCCTTCCTTGACACCCCATGCATCCACGTGGGAGGAGCACCGGGCCTTGCATTTGATCGCCCACCTTCGAGCACGGTTCAACGGCGAGACCCTCCACTCCTGGGAGGACGAAGTTCACGCTGCACGAGAAGTCAGGGATGCATGGCCCAATCGAGGGTCAGCCTTTCCACCCGAGCCGCTTGAAGGAGAGCGCATGGACGTCGCGAAACAGGCGGCTGCTCTGCTTGACCGAAACGGCCTTGATGGCCGTGATTTGGACCGCACGGGTCTCCGCTTGCGTCGCTCGAAACTCTCCAAATCGCCCGGTGGCGCGCTTCGCATGGCGGTGTTTGCCTTGCTTCTCCCCGTTTTTTTGACATCGTTGGGACTTCAAGTCGCCTTGGGACGCCTGCTCGGTGATTCAACCGACGAAGGGCTCGACGCTCGGACGAGCTACCAGTTTCTCGCCGCCTTCTTTGGCTCCTTGCTGATATGGCCCTTTGTCGCAGCGCTGTGGACCGGCGGCCTGTGGTGGCAGCAGGAGCTTGTCGGGGACGCCTTGGGCCTCGCTCCTGATTGGATCGCGAACATTGGCGGGACCGCCTCAGCCGGCCTTCTGCTCGTCTACCTTGCTTGCTTCCCGTTGTTTTGGTCCAGCGGCAAGGCGTTTGCGGGAGCATGGGACGCCTGGGTTGATGTCCGAAAAGCATGGGCCAGAAACCGAATGTCTTCGGAGGACAAAACCCGCCTCAGTGATTGGTTGGCCGAACTGTCCACCCTTGAGGGTGGGCTTCAAACGGGATGAGGGCGTCGGTCCACCATGACGCCCCAAGAAGCGGTGGACCAACTCAAGCAATGGCTCACGGAGGAAAGGTTGTCGGCCAAGGCCCAAAACGACCCCCGTGCCCACGCTCATTTTCTCGTACGGTACCCCAGCGGAAAACAGGGCCACATGTTTGCGATCGTGATTCCAAAAGGACGGGACCTGGTGGCCGTTTCGAGCATGACTCGCGTGGATGAGGGGCAACAAAAGGAGATGATCGATCACATGAACGATGAGGACAGCGACTGGTCGGAGTGGGTTCACGAAAGCCGCCTCCACCTCATCCGAACCGGTGTTGATTGGGTGATTCACATGGGCCATGTTGGCGAGAAAAAGCCCGGCCCGCTCCAAGCCTTCAACGTCAGCCTGCCCATCTGGTTTGACGGCCTGACCAAGAACGAATTCATGAACAGCATGCGGAAGCTATGGTTGGCCAAATTGGCGCTGATTCACGAAATCAAGTACTCCTACGGCCCCGGTGTCGGTAAACCCGGGCCGGTGGACGATTGGGCGAAATCCAAACAATCGGCTGGCGACAACCCTCGCGAGGAGGCTGGGCCAACGCCTGAAATTGAATTCGATGAGAAGATGTCGTTTGGTTCAGGATTCAACCCGTCTGAATGGGCTTGATGCCCTCTCGAACCGCCTCAAATCTGCTTCACGGGAAGCCCTTGACCGCAGGGAGAATCTGACCGTTAAGGAGCGCGGTTAAGTAGGAGAAATCTCTCCAAAACACTGCGAAGTCCGGGGTCTACCTATGAATCAAAAATTGAAATCCGTGAGCCTAGCCTCTTTGATGGTCCTGTCGGTGATGTCATCCCTGTTGTTGGCTTCCGTCACCGTGAGCGCCAGCACCGTCGTCATCACCGAAGCCGTGCAAATCGTTGACGGAGGGACCGCTTCCGATTCCCAAGCCGCTGTGGTTGCGGACAGTTCGGGCAACGTCCACGTTGTCTGGACCCGCAACAACCTCCACCTGTACTACGCCATGCTTTCACCTCGTGGCGAAACGATGATCGACGCGACCCAAATCACCAACTCCGGTCTTCACAAGATTTGGCACCCCGACATTGCCGTTGACGAGTACGACCGCCTCCACGTGGTCTGGGCCGACAAAGCGGGCCAACACGCCATCATGTACTCCGCTCTCTCCCCATGGGCCGCCCCCATGGACGGGATGGCTTCCGACGACGGCACCATCACCGCCATCGACGACACCATCATTGAACGCCGTTCTCAGAACCGTGATTGGCCTGCCATCGACGTCGACAGCCAGAACAACGTCCACATCGTCTGGCAGGACAACTACGATGAACTTGGGCGATTCTTCAACCAACCCCAAATCTACTACTCCATGATTCAGCCCGACATCAGTTCCGGGGCTACCGTGACCCTGTTTGACGACAGCCTGCTCACGCCCATCATCGGCCACAAAGGGCACCCCGATGTGGTCGTTGACGCCAACGACTACGTGCAAGTTGCATGGGACGACACCCGTGGCGGAAAAGTCGAGTTGGCGTTCGTCGTTGACACTTCGGGTTCCATGTATTCCGAGTGGGCCGACATTTGCACCGTTGTTTACGGTGGAAACTTCGCCTCCGGCCCTTACTTCCAGGGCATCAAACCCATGCTTGAAGAAGGCAACATGACGGTGTACGAAACCATCTACGGGCTTGGAAACACGCTGCCCGGTGCAGCCAGCTCCGGAAACTGTCAGGGCTACAACAAGAACACCGGCCCCCGAACCACGCCGCTTGGCCAAACGCCCGGCGACGATTCCGGCGGTATTCGAAAACTCCCCGGAACCATCTACAACGGCAACACCTATTCCGGCTATTCCGGCGAAGACTGGGGCCCTGGCTCGAACTGGGCCTGCCTCTCGTGGAAGGACGCCAACGGCAACGTCCCCGGCAACCCACCCACGCAATCGGACCACCGCTGGAACCCCAACGCCACCAAGATTGTCATCCCGGTGTCCGATGAAGGGCCAAAGGACGGCGACCCGTCGCAGCAAGCCGACGACAAATCCGCCATTCAGGAAGCCCACGACAACTGTTTGCTTGCAGGCGTCATCCCCGTCGGCTTGTACGGTCAAGGCTACGGCGGTGCCGGAAACATCCAATCCCACTTCATGGATTTGGTTCAGTGCCCCAACGGCGTGGTTTCCACCCAAACCCGAAACTGCCCGGGCAACACGCTCGCAAACACCGACGCAGGCGGCCAAGCCTACGAATTCCCTTCCGGGTCAGGGACCAACCAAATGTCCCTCCTCGTTGAGGCCATGGTCTACATTTCCACCAACAACTCTCGTGAAATCTACATGTCCGTACTCGACCCCTACGCCAAGATGGCCAACGACCCCAGTTTCACCCCTGGTGTGCGCGGAACCACGGCCAACGGCGGCGTGTACAACGAAGACACCGGTGCCGGCGCAGACGGCCATTTGGTCGTCGTGAACGACACCCGCGTGACCATCGACGACGCCTACTCGTTCCACCCCTCGATCGGCGTGGACAACCAAGGCAACACCCACATCGCTTGGATGGACGGACGCGACTACGGTTTCGAAAAGGACGTGAA
>JAYOHN010000051.1:0-12028 GCA_038118245.1 Candidatus Poseidonia sp. | reverse complement strand
TTCAAATCTCGGCACGTCCACTTCTCCTCCGTCATTTGACGTCAACGAAGTGGACTGTGCTGCCAAAACCGATCCACTACGCATCGCCTAGGTTTTTGGCTCGGCACGTCCACCCTTCTATAGAATCAATTTGCTCGTTTACGACAGCTTCTGCACATCGCCCTGTCCGATCCGTTGGGTGTTCGCAGGCCGTAGGAGGGGCGGTTGCAGACCTCGCATCGCCGACTTCGTTGAGTCGAATTGCACCGGTGGCATCGGTTGCCGGTCAACGGGATTCGACATCGGTCGCATGTTCTTGACATGCAAGTTGAAAACATCCACCCAACATAAGGAGCGTGTCTTTCAGGTTCTTCCCCGACGATTGAACAGGAAAACCAACGCCAGCATCCACATCACGGCCAGAGGAGAAAAGGCCGGTCCAGCGACAAGGGACACCTCGGTGAGTTGACCACCAGGACCCCCTTCACACCCGGGAGGAGGAGGCCCAATGCCCGGCCCCCATGTTTCGCCGAGCCCTGAACAGTCAACTTCGCCGCCATCGTCGAGGAAGGTCTCACCGTGGTAGCACAGCAGGAAATACGGGAAGCCCATGTCGCCTTCGCCGTTCATCATGGTCGAATGGTAGTGGTAAATGCCTTCCGGGAACTCAGGTGTGGGGCCGAAATGACCGTTGCACACGTCGAGGTGGCCGAGTCCTTGCTCGTACTCGTAATCGTCGATGCCGTTGTAGCCGGTCTCGCCTTGCTTGAGCTTGTACGAACTCCTCATCTCAACGACGTTCATTTGGTCGTCGTATCCCCACAGGCCATAGATGGGATAGCCGTCCATCGAGACACCAATAACGCCAGAGTGTGAACCGTTCGCCGTGTTCTGCTCCACCGCTGCAGGCGTGCTGATGTCGTAATCAAACATCGTTTCGCCTTCTTCTGGATGCCAGTGCAAGCAATTGGCGTCGGCGTGGTAGTGGAAGGTGCCGCCTTGGCCGTTGTGGGCGTGACACACGCCGAGTTCGATGGCCTGACGGTCCTCGTTGTACACTCCGTGGTGGCTGGCCACGGCATCCCCACCCGGGCCGTCTTCCGGGCCGTAGAACGGAACGCCGTTGATGGCGATGGCGACTTCGCCGAGCGCCGCTGCGCATTCGTAGTCCCCGTTGGCCTCGGGGCAATTGGTCGCATCGTGCCCGCCCGTGGTGTCGTTCAGCGGTGAGCGAGGGACGGTCCATTCGTAGGTTTGCGCCCGGGTGCAATCGTTGGCTTGGGTGCAGGCCAGCGTGGATTCAAAATCGTGGTCGGGAAGTCCGTTGGTCGATATGGTGATGTGGGTTTCGTTCATGGAAATGCTCACCGAACATTCGTGTGTTTCAACCGCCGCCGTGGAAAGGTCGTCAGCTTGGGTGATGGTTTGTCCGGCCTGGCAGCGGAACACATCGAGCCAAAATTCGCCCATGTCGGAAGGGTCGTAGGTGGGTTGTGTTGGCTCGGTTGTGTTGCCGGTCTCGCCGCCCGTGTTGTTGCCCGTCTCGTTGCCGGTCTCGCCGCCCGTGTTGTTCTCGGTCTCGTTGCTTGTCTCCTTGCCTGTGTCGCCGCCCGTGTTGTTTCCGGTCTCGTTGTCGGTTTGGTTCTCTTCTCCGGAGTTCTCTTCGACGGTTCGGTCTACGGTCACCGTGCTCGTTTCAGAGGTGGTGCCCTCGTCGGGATGTGTCGCCGTCAGCGCGACCTCAAAGGCACCGCTGCTGTCGGTGGTGAAGACCAAACTCCATGCACCCTGAGCGTTGGGTTGAGTTGTCCCTACGGACAAGCCGTCCAAGACGGCTTCAACCTCAAGTTCCTCGGGATGGAGGTGGGCCACGGTTCCGCTGAACGAAATTTGAGTCCCGTCGTCGACCACGTTCGTGACCTCAAGGATGGGTGCGGGGTGGGTGTGGGCAAGCGCATGCGGGTCGGGATACACACAATCGTAGCCCGTGGCCGCCGATGCGTTTTGGCGCTCCTCCGTTCCTTCTGGACACGATGCCTTGTCGCTCTCAATGCCGTTCTGCGTGGAGTCACTGCCCGGGTCCACCAAGAACGAGAGCAAGCCGGCGCCAAGGAGAAGCACAAGAACAAACCAAGCCGCGTCGCGGTTCATGATGGTTGATTGGTCGCAAAAGCATATGGTGTTTTGCGAGCAAAGCAACCCGTGCCCCGAAGACAATCAAACCTTGATATGAAGGGAGAAACTCCACGGACCATGGAACGTATGGTTGTTGGCGGTGGCTGTTTTTGGTGTGTTGAAGGGGCTTACAAGCAGATCCACGGTGTTGAATCCGCCCTCCCCGCTTACGCCGGAGGTCACGTGGTCAACCCGTCTTATGAGGCCGTGTGCACCGGTACGACCGGGCATGCTGAAGTGGTTGAAGTCCAGTACGACTCGTCCATCATCTCGTTTGAGACCCTGTTGGAGGTCTTCTTCACCGTCCACGACCCCACGCAACTCAACCGGCAAGGCAACGACATCGGCACCCAATACCGGTCGTGCATCATGCCTCTGAACGAAAACCAGCGTATGGTGGCAGAGAACACGATCGCTGCCATGGGCGAGGTGTACGACGAGCCCATCGTCACGACCCTCGAAGAGCCGGTGAATTTCATCATCGCCGAGGAAAAGCACCACGACTACTACGCCCGCAACCCCTACCAGGGCTACTGCGCCGCCGTTGTCGGACCAAAAATTGCGAAGGTGCGAGCCAAGCACGCTCACTTGTACCGCTGAACGAGGCTCACAACGGCCAGGCTACCGGAGGGTTGCTGGGCCATCAAAAGCGATGGGTGAGGTTCAAGAATCGCCGTTCACGAGCCCCGGTCATGGTCAACAACGTCGTGACACCCCCCAAGCCCAGCAACGAACCCATCCTCGGGTATGCACCAGGAAGTCCCGAACGCGAAGCCGTTTTGGCGGAATACAAACGGCAGTCCCAAACCGTTGTTGAGGTCCCTTGCATCATCAACGGCGAGGAAGTCTTCACCGGCAACGTGGTTGAGCAAGTCATGCCCCACGACCACGCCCATGTCATCGCCCGCGTCCACCTCGCCGGAGAGAAGGAAATCAGAGCGGCCATTGACGCCTCGCTTGAGGCCCACGAGATGTGGTCCTCCATGCCTTGGGAATCCCGAGGAGCCATCTTCCTCAAGGTGGCAGAGATGATCGCAGGCCCCCGCCGAGCGGAGCTCAACGCTGCGACCATGATGAACCAGTCAAAAACCGCTCATCAGGCCGAAATCGATGCCGCCTGCGAACTCATCGATTTTCTCAACTTTAACGTGCATTACGCCCGGGGCATCTACGAAAACCAACAACCCCCCATTTCCCCCAAGGGGGTTTGGAATACCGTTGAGGTGCGCCCCCTCGAAGGCTTCGTCTTCGCCGTCACACCGTTCAACTTCACCGCCATCGGCGGCAACCTCCCCACGGCACCGGCCATCATGGGCAACACGGCGGTCTGGAAGCCATCTCGTAATTCCTACCTGTCCAATTACCTTCTCATGAAGATCATGATGGACGCTGGCCTGCCTCCTGGCGTCATCAACTTCATCCCGGCAAAGGCAAGAGAAGCCGGTGAAATTTGCATGTCGCACCGTATGTTAGCAGGTGTTCACTTCACGGGTTCAACCGGTGTTTTCCGCAACATGTGGAAAACCGTTGGCGACAACATCGCATCCTACCTCAACTACCCGCGCATCGTTGGCGAAACCGGTGGCAAAGACTTCATCGTGGCCCACCCGGAAGCCGACGCCCAAGCGGTGATGATCGCCATGATTCGAGGCTCGTTTGAATACCAGGGCCAGAAGTGCAGTGCGGCTTCTCGCGCCTACATCCCTGCCTCCATGTGGGAGACCATCAAAGAGGACTACGCAAACGAAGTCGCCCGCATCAAAGTCGGCGACGTGAGCGACTTGTCCAATTTCCTTGGTGCCGTGATCGACCGGAAATCGTTTGACAACATCAAGGGGTACATCGACCGAGCAGCGGCCGAACCCGGATGCAGTTTTGTCACGGGAGGCACCTACGATGACACCACGGGGTACTTCGTCCAACCCACCACCATCCTTTGTGAAGACCCGCATTGGGAGAGCATGGTGGACGAAATCTTTGGCCCGGTGCTGAGCGTATACGTGTACCCCGATAACGAATGGGAAGCGACCCTTGATTTGGTTGACAGCACCTCCGAGTATGCCTTGACCGGTGCCATCTTTGCGAAAGACCGGCGAGACATCGACTTCGCCTCTGCTCGTCTCAAGTACGCCGCCGGCAACTTCTACATCAACGACAAGCCAACGGGTTCCATTGTTGGCCAGCAACCGTTTGGCGGCGCCCGCGGAAGCGGCACCAACGACAAGGCGGGAAGCGCTGCAAACCTCATGCGGTGGGTTTCGGCCAGGTCGATCAAGGAAAATTTCACGCCGCCTCACGACTGGACCTACAGTTTCCTCGACTGAGGCTGCCCTGGTCATGGCTGATTGGATTCGGCGGCTTTCCTCGCCAGCCTGGCCTGGTGGGCTCGTTCAGCCTTGGCAAGCATGTAGCGAGGCGGAACCCTTGCTGAGACAGCACCGATAAGGTACCAACCGAGCGTGAGCAGTGGCGTGGCCACCATCATCGTTAACGCCGCGGCCATCACCAGGAAGCCTTCCGTTGCATGCCACGACCAGAACCCCGAAAGACCGGTGCAGAGAAACAGCCACCAGCGAGCTGCGTAACTCGGCGTGGACATTCCTTTGTGGTCCCGCCGAGGAGCGAAGGCCGCATCGAACCATTCCATATCTTCATGACCGAATGCGCCCTTATGAATCGCCGTTTCATCCCCACCGTTCATGAAGGAGGAGCCCCAGCAAGCACCACCTGCAATGATGAAAGCCTCTGCCGAATGCTGTTTTTCAGTGACGATTGATGGGCGAACTGAGCGGGTACAACGTCAAACAGGTGGCGACCATGCAAGGGATGCTTCAACCGCAGCAACCAAACGCGGTCCCGCTGACCCCCGTCCCAAATGACCTGACGGTTTGGCGAGCATCCACGCCCTGGCAGACGGTCCGCTCCATGTTGGGCCTCGTTCTGGTTTGTTTTTTCATCGCTCAAATCGCTGTTTTCATCGCGGCTGGTTTCATCGACGGCGACCTGAACGGTTCATGGGGGCCCATGCAACCCGCCTACACCTTTGTTGGAGGGTTGTGCCTGTCGCCGTTCTTGGCGCTGTTCTTCTATCTTCGACGCCCGAGCCTCACCCACACCGTGCACGCCTACCCTCACGCAGAGGGCGGCCATCTGCACGCTCTTGCTGGAGGCAGCGTGGTTCGTTCCCCCGTCCCCACAACGGTCCACCACCATCTCTTCCCTTCGACCGCCCCGCTTGAAATGCCCCGACCGAAGCACCTCTGGTTGCTGTTCACCATCGGCGTCGGCATCTCGACGCTGTGTTTGTTGCCCCTGATGTTGACCGGTCCAAGCATCGGCTCGGTCCTGCTTGCCGTGTTGGTGGTCTTGCCGGCATGGCTCATCGGTTTTGCAACCCCTGTCTTTGCGTGGTGGTCCATCACCAGCCGTCACATGGGCATCAACATCGCCCGCCGCGACGCCGAGTGGATGTTGGCTGCCGGCATGCTCTCCACCGTCCCAGCCATCGTCATCAATTCGGTCCTCACCCCCGTCCTCATCGCACCGTTTGGACTGGACGCCGCCGCTGCCGGAACGTTGGGAGAAGGCATCGTGCTGTTCGTATCGGCCCCGGTTGGCGAAGAACTGAGCAAGGCCCTCGCCGTGCTGGCCCTCAGCCGACTCATTCTTTCGCCGAAGCATGGCTTCTATGTCGGCTCCACCGTTGGGCTTGGTTTTGCCCTGCTCGAAAACGCCCAATACATCTTCATGGCGCTGCTCGGTGAATACAGCAGCGTCACCTACCTCTTTACCGCCGTCTTGCGAGGCATCAGTTCCATTCCCGGCCACGCCATGTGGACCGGCTTGACAGGTTACGCCATCGGGTGCTGGTTGCAACGGCGTGACGCTGACCAAACACGGGGTGGAAGATCCTACTTATCGGACGAGGTGAATGCGAACTGGGTGCTGTACGACAAGAACGGAACCGCCGTCTCCATGTCAGCATGGACCACCGTGCCCTCCGACCGAATGGTTCGTCTCCTGACCCGCCACGAGGCGCACGCTTGGAGGATGCCCACTCGTGTGAGCACAGGAATCGCCCTCGCCATGCTCGGCCATGCCCTCTGGAATGGCTCCTCTTGGGGTGTCGCCTTGTTGCTTCAGGACAGCGAGAGCCTTTTGGCAGTGGCCTTGCAGCTCGCCTGGTTGGCGGTGATGGTGGCGGCCTTGTGGGTCTGCATCCTCCGCTGCTTGCCCACCATCGTTTTGGGGTCAGATTCGGGAAATTCCACGCCATAATCGGGTCATGGCTTCAAAAACCCAAGCCGGTTGGAACAGGTTGGGCATGTTGACTTGCTCCCCTGAGGTGCCTTGGCATGGACGTCTTTGTCAGCGGTCCGAACACCGGTAACCTCCTGGTGACCGTGGGGCTTGTGGCCGTTCTGCTTTTTTTGTCGACGCGAGCGCGCATGTTGGACGCGACGGGTTCCAAAGCAGCCGCCCTGCTTGGACTCGTGGTTGGGGGATTGGGCCATTGGACATGGTTGTTGATTTTGCTTGGGTTTTTGCTCAGTTCTCACAAAGCCACGAAATGGCGCTTTGACGAAAAGACCGCTTTGGGGCTCTGCGAATCGACCGACGGTCATCGAGGGTGGACCAACGTGGTTGCAAACGGTGCCATTCCAGGCCTGATTTGCATCTACGCCTATCTTTCAGAAGACTGGACCAACGTTGTTTGGATCTTTGGTGCCGCCGTTGCGGTGGCCGCCTCGGACACCTTTGCGAGTGAAATTGGTTGCCTCGACCCTCGCGTTCGGATGATCACCACCTTCAAACCCTGCCTCCAAGGGGAGAACGGGGGGTTCTCGCCAAACGGCCAACTGGCGGCTGCTGCAGGCTCAAGCGTTGTGGCTTTGCTCACGGCCCTTGCGTGGTGGGTGACCGTCGACGATGGCCAAGCAAACGCCGTCCAACTCACCGGCGTCCTCGCAGCCGTGGGTTGGCTGGGCTGCCAAATCGACAGTTATCTTGGTGCCCTGCTCGAAAACCGTGGTTACCTCACCAAAGGATCGGTCAACGCGCTCGCCATCACCGGCGGTGTCGCCTTGATGGCTGCCTTCCTGAGCGTTGGTTGAAGCAGTTCAACGGTGCATTGGCTTCTTGAAGAAGAACGCTTTCGTTGCCTCATGGGGCGTCGGTCATGGGCCATCGGTGCGCTCGCCTTGTTGATGCTCGTCGGCGTATCAACAGCGGTGACGGCCAACACCAGCCCCACGTACGAGCCTGGGTTTGTTGAATGGAACATCACGCCACACGAACGGCTCTACGTCGAGGGCAGCGATGTGGAAGAAGCCGTGTTGCAACGGGGCCAGACCGATTCCGCTGTGGGCGGATTCACCACCGGCGTGACCCCAAACGGTCCCGTCCCGGTGTTCACCCTCCAAAGCCCACCGGTGGAGCAGCCGGTTCAAGCCGACGTGCTCATGAGCGTCTATTTCTCTGCCATCCTCGAAGGGGGCGGAGGCCCTCAAACATGCACCCGGCAAACACTCGTTGATTCAAGCACGACCCTCTCCTACGCCGTATCGGTTGGAGGGAGCGAGATTTACACCGCCTCCGTCAACCAAGTCATCGACACCACTGCAGAGAACGATGCCATGAATTTCTCGGGCGAAGTGCAAAACGTGAGCTTGAACCTTTCACCGGGCGACGCCATCACGCTGAGCGTGACCGTTGACCACCAATGCCTCGGCACCCAAGCCCGGGTTCAGTGGGGGGGCTTTGAGCACAACAGCGGCGGCATCATCATGCAGGGAGTCCTGTACGAACCCGAAGCCCGTATTTTGGTTGACGCTTCCCGATTGGCTCACGTTGAACTTGAGCACAAACTCCCGTGGGGGATGGACGACCTTCGGGACGAAAAATGGGAAATCTGGGGTCCCTTGCTTCCAACGGACAAGTCCGTTCGTGACGGGGAATACCTGGTCGAAACCAGCGCCGGGCGCATTCGCATGTCCCGAGACCTTGGAGGCAACACGACGGTGTACACGTGGTCGGGAGCCAAACCGCTGCCGGTTGGAGAACTCAACCTCCAGTTTTGCTTGCGCACCGTGGCAGGCGACCTCAACAGCGACTGCCACGCAGAAGGCATCCTGCGATTTGAGGTGACGAAAGGGGACGAAGGGTTCGCAAGCGCACCGCTCTGGCTTTCCTTGACCACCCTGGTGGCGCTCTTGGGATACGTTGTGAACGCTTTCCGAAGCGGATTGTTGTTGCCCCTCCCCATTCTCGGAGCGCTGTTGATGCTGGCGTTGCTGACGCTGCCCACGGTGTTTGATCAACCCAACCTCGGTGCTGACGCCATCATCCTTGACAACACGAAAGCGGTGGACGCCGAACTCACCGGGCTCGATGGGTCCACCGTACACATCACCGACCTCCTCAACGGCTACGAAGCCTTGATCATTGGAACGGTCTTGCCGGGTTCCGAGCAAAGTTTGACCCAAGCCAACGAATTCAACCGCAGCATCGACCAACTCGGGGAGCGGGTGAAGGTCATTCATATCGTGACGGGAGACGATGCTCGACCGACGGACGCTGTGGCTCTGGCCGCCGCAACCAACGCCTCATGGAACGTTTATTTGGACCAGGAAAACGCCTTTTCGAAGAGTTTGCCCACCGGACCTTCCGACGCCGTGGTTGTCCTCGACCCGGGCATGCACGTGACCTTCACCCAACCGTCGTCCGCAGCGATGTTGGACATCGTTGAATCCGTTGACGGCATCAAGTCCGGCGGCCCGACCTCGGTGGGTGCCTACTTTTCGCTCTTTTTCGGACCCTGCCTCTTCTTGCTCTTTTTGGCGCTGCCCAGAGAGGAATGGACGGCCCCCGAGGAGCCGCTCCCTCCCGGCCTGCTGTGGGCTTCCATCATGGCGGCTTCCGCTGCGGGAATCGCCATGGTCAACCTCCCTGCTCTCCTGTTGGCCTTGTTGCCTGTGGGCATGACGGCTCGCTTTGTGCTTGACATCGCCTTGATGGCGTGGATGGTGGAGATGTGCGTTGTCACGGCGAAACGTGGAGCACCCTACGAGGCGGACGCCCTCGGGAAATTGATTCATGGACGCTTCCCGAAGGGGTTCCAAGATTGGCGCGATCCCGTGGACATGAACCGGGATGTTCTGCTGGGCGTTTGGTTGGGCTGGTTTGGCTGGTTGGCCTTCCCTCACCTTTTCCCTCAAGCGGTGGCTTCAACGGCCTTGATTGGCGGAACCGGATGGCTTTGGGCCCTCTTTTTCTTCCTCCTCCTCACCTTCTCAGGAGGCTTGGTCGTCCTCATGCTCCGCATCGTTGCCTCATGGGGCGGCCCCTTCTCTCGCTTGTTTGGAAAGTTTGGAGGCGAAGTCTTCGCCCAATTTGTTGGCTGGGTGTTGACGCCAATTGCCCTCTGGATGGCGGTTAACGTCACCATCAACGTGATGGAACTCGGTGTGTTCTGACCACGACCGTTATGTGCGTGGGTGTGATTTCCTAAGTGCATGAACCACGATTTGCATTGGAGTCAAACCAGTTCTCGTTTGTTAAACGCCTGCCCCCGCGCCTGGGTGAACACCTACGCAACACGTCTGAACAGCCGTTCAACGGGTGGCGCAACGGTCAGCTTTTCTCGCCAACGTCGCCCAAACCTTGAGGACGCCGTCGTATCCGCTTTGCGCTCCACATGGACCGACCTGCTCAACGACCGCTTCGTGGGCACCACCTGGACAAAGCCGTATCGTGAACAACGTCTCAAACGCCGGTTATCCGAAGCATTGGACGAGCGACGACTCAACATCACATCAGGCAACCTTCATCTGCATCTCAAACGGGGCGTTGACCAACTTGACGGTTTGGAACAGGCCATCGGTTTGCGACCCATGATGCGATCATCGGGAGGAAGGTGGGCGTATTTCGAACGTTTGGACGGCGTGAACATCAACGGCGTCACGATGTTTACGGCGCCTGATGTAGCGTTTTACCACCAGCAAAAATGGACTTTGGTCCGCCTTCAATTCCGCTCAGCGGCTGAGCAAACCTTTGCCCAACAAATCGAGCACCTCTTGATGGTTCGTTGGGCCATGGCCCAACCGGGGTTTCCCAACGATCCCGAAGCCTATTCGGTGAAGGTGATTCGATGGCATCGGCGCCAATGGATTGAGCATCGCCTTCGGGTCGACAATGAACTGCTCATGCAAGCCGATGGCTTGGTGATGCATGACCTTCAGGAAATGAAGTACCTCCTGCGTTGCTGGAACAGCGATGCGAAGTTGGCCTCTGTCCCGTACGCCAACAGCCCAACAACGTGCGAATCATGCGCCTATCGGGGCACGTGTCCGGCCGGTGAAGGCCTCATGATGGCCAAGGAAGAGCAAGAACGGTACATCGTCGAAATGCATCAAAGCAAAGAAACCAAGTCAGCGAGAACCGCGTGAACATCGTCGGCTTTCGTCACACCGCTGGCCAAAAGGACGCCCTCAGCGCCCAGCTCAATCGCTTTGGCGACATCTGCACCGTTCTTGACACCTGCACCGCAGAGGACACGAACGGAAGGGTTCACCGCCTTGACAGCGGCGACCGTGTCGGTCACGATGGAAGGGTCGGCACTGGTGACGGAAACATCCCCTCCGATGAGTTCAGGTGGCTCGACGGCAATGTAGGTCGGGTTGAGAGAGGCGAGGGCCCGGGCCTCGGCCACGTCTGCAGCGCACGCACAAACGGGAAAGCCTTCAGGAAGATGCTCTAGAAGCTGCCTGACATCATCGAGGTCAACTTTGTGCTCGGCGTGATTGATGAGCGAACCGGCTGCGCCGCGAGCGAGGGCCGTTTGCGGCTCAAGCCAGCCCGTGAATCCACCCAAACCCACGGGGTCCAGATGTTGAGACCAGACTTGGACGTCTCGGGAGCCTTGGGCCAACATGGCGAGGTCAAAGGCAGAAACGGCTGCTACCACGGTCGCAGGGCCGTTGGCGACGCTTTCCATGGCTTCGAGCAGCGCCTCGGCGGCTTGCCCGGAAGCGGTTGCATACGTTTTGAAGTTCACAACGATGAGCGGGCGGACCATGAGCGGGCGAGACGGTGGCGGCTTTTTGCAACTTTCCCCGAGACAAAGCAGGCAAACGCCCCTTTCCTTAACGAGGCCAAGCGCCGCCGTTCAGTTCGGTGGAAGGCGGAACGACGCTGCCGTGGTCGACCACCACGTCAACAAGCGTGCAGTTGCTGCCCACGCTCGCCCCGTGTCCGACCAAGCAACCGGTGAGCACGCACCCGTCGCCGACGGAAGCCCCCGAGAGAAGGGTGGACGAACGTACGGATGAGGACCCGATGGAACAGGTGTCGGAGACCATGCTGCTCTCTACCCGAGCCTCGGGATGAAGCCGACCGACCGTCGCCTCGTCCCGAAACCAGGAAGGGACCGGGCCGTGAAGAAGCCCCTTGCGGAACCTTTTGTGGAGGATGGAGACTTCAACAGCTTGGTTCCAAGCAGCGGGGGTCCCGGCGTCAATGAAATAGCCATCAAAGGGTGAACCGCTCAGCAGGCCTTCGGCGGCGAGTTTTGGAAACACATCACGCTCTATAGAGTGCTTTCCTTGGGGCATCCAATCAAACACATCGTCTTCAAAAATGTAAGATCCCGCATTGATGAGGTGTGAGAAGACTTCCTCCGGGGCCGGTTTTTCCTTGAACCGGGTGATCTTGTTTTCCTCATTCAACCCCACGATACCAAACCGCGTTGGGTCCTCGACTTCCCACAAGCCCAGCGTCCCCACCGACCCGTTGGCTCGGTGCAATTCAAGAAGCGAGGTAGCGTCAAGCGAAGAGACGATGTCGCCGTTGAAACACGCAAACGTCCCGCTGACCA
>JAYOHN010000050.1:0-12055 GCA_038118245.1 Candidatus Poseidonia sp. | reverse complement strand
CAACAGGGTCGCTGTACGATGAAGGAAGCCCATCAAATGAGAAACGGGGCTGCCGTTGGCGTCCTTGAGCGGCATGCCATCACCCTGAGGCGAACGATCACGCATGGTTGTGAGGAATTGGAAGGCGGTGAGAAAGGCATCAATGCCGACCCGCTTGCCCGCCAATTCCTTGAGGTTGGTCTGTTCCGTTGGGGCGATGTCTTTCAGGTTGCAGCCCATGAGGGAAACTCAAGGCCACCCTATGTAGCCCTTCGCCTGCGAGAGCATCAAGAGGGTGAATCGGCAGGAAGGTGCATGGGGGACATGCTTGCATGCCTGCGGGGGTGGCATCCCGCCCTTGCGTATGCTGAGTTGGCGTCGTTGCTCCCGAAGGCGGTGCTGAATTCAACCCCAACGCCACGCTGGTGGTCGGTGGCTCAATCGAAAGCAGAAGACCGAGCCTCGGCGTTGGCCGTCGCCAGCGGCTTGCAGTGCTTCCTCGAAGACGGGCAAGTCATCAGCGCCCTCAACACCACGGAAGACGCATGGATGGAATTGGCCGTCGACTACCTTGAGACGCACCCCGTGAACGGCAGCGTCGCCGTGCGTGGGTGGACCCAAGAGGGCAAACTTGCGGGCTGGAGCCTCTCCAAACTGTCCAAGCGTTTGGGCGGCGCGCTCAACGACAGAGGCTACGTCATCGACCTTGAGGCCCCAGACCGGGTGTTGGCCCTTCTCGGGGACGGAAGCACTCAACACCTCGCTTGGGGTTGGATGGAAGGCGACGGCCAAGCGGCCTTCTCCAACGGAGAGCGACGCGCTGGCGAGCGCCCGTTCTTCAAACCCGTCAGCCTCGACCCGATGCTCGCACGCTTAGCGGTCAATTTGGCCGCTGGACCCGTCGGCTCGGGCCCGGTGGTGGACCCCATGACGGGGACGGGCGGCTTCCTGATCGAAGCGGCCCTTAGCGGTCGACCGGCGTTGGGCATCGACCTCAATTCGGAAATGGCGCACGGCGCTCAGGCCAACCTCGTGTGGGCATGCGGAGGTGAACCGGACCACGCTTGTGTGGTGCGAGGTGATGCGACGCGACTCCACGACCTCTTGCCGGAAACGTGGCAGGGTGCCGTTGCTGGCTTCGTTCTCGACCCGCCCTACGGTCGCAACTCCCACGGGAGCATGGACCCGATGCACCTTCTCGAAGCGGCCCTTCTCAGCGCTCGCAACGTCGCCGCTGCAAACGCAGGATTCGTGTTGATTCTGCCGATTCAACCGCTCCAACCGCACCCCGAAGCAGCCCTTTCTTTTGATGCGCCGATTTCGCTGCTTCACGGTGAATGGAAGGACGTGCGCAAGCGGATTGAGGCGACCGGTTGGACCCTCAAATCGGCCCATGTTGAACGGGTTCACCGAAGCCTCAGTCGGCTGATCCTTCACGCACGATGCGCTCCTCAAGATTGAGCAAAACCGCATCCGTTCCCTCGGGCGGGGGTGGAAATTGCGCCCGATGGGGACAACCCTCGTCCAGCACAGCAGCATCGTCTTCGTTCAGCACGTAAGGGTAGGTCTGGCACCCCTTTGGCCGGATTTCGTACACCGAACAGATGCCTTCGGCATGCACGTCAGCAGAATCGGTCAGCAGGAACACGCAAGCGCGGGTTTCCTCGCGATTCAACAAGGTCAAGGCGCCGTTGTTGTCAATGCAAAAGTCCGACGCTTTCATCCCGGTTCGGCGAGCGAGTCGAGCCGCTTCGGCCTTGGTGATGGGCATCGTGGTTTCCCTGCAGCACGCCGAACAGCCGCTTGGAATGCACGGGAGCGGGCGCGCCATGGACGAGCCACGCCACCCGCCTTCTTCAAGAAGGGGGGGCGTCTCGGGGGGAACACGGGCGATTAGGGTAGTCTGGATATCCTTCCGGCCTTCGGAGCCGGAGACGGGGGTTCGAATCCTCCATCGCCCGCCAAATGAAGGGACCCCGGGGACATCCCAAACGGCCTTTATGCCCTCGGAGCACCAAAGAGAACATGAGAAACCATGAGAGGAAAAGGTTCCCAAAAGAAAGCCCGTCTGGAACGGCTCAAGAACGAGATCATCGACTACGTCGCCAACACCCCAGGGGTGTCCGCAGCGGATATCGTCGCCTTCTTGTCCAACGAACGCAAGATGCGCAACCACGGCTTGACCACACGTAAAGTCGGTCTTTTCATCCCCCTTCACCTTGCGGAGAAAATCAGCTTCCATCTGGACGCTTCGACGGGTAAGCGAATCTACCATCTCGCCGCTTGAACCATCATCACCTTCATGCCGTGGAGGTTCATGGGTCGCCCATGGACTGGCACGGTTTGACGACAGCGGCCGCTCTTTTCCCGTCGTTTAGCGGAAACGAGGACGGTGCCTTGCCTCGCTTGCCTGCCGACGAACCGGCATGGGCTGTCCTCAATCCTGGACATCCGACCGCCCTCAAAACCCAAATCAACGAGATGAAGGGCGGCATTGAGGTTTCAAACAGCGGTTTCTTTACCCGCGGCGAGGGCATCATCATCGATGCAACCGCCACGGTAGAAGCGGGCGCATCGCTCGTTGGCCCCTGCTACATCGGACCTCGAGCCACCGTGCGGAGCGGCGCTTACGTGCGGGAATATTCCTGGATTTGCGCCAATGCGGTGGTCGGCCACGCCACCGAAGTGAAGCATTCCATTCTCCTGCCAGGCGCCAAAGCACCGCATTTCAATTACGTCGGCGATTCCATTCTCGGCAAGGACGTCAACCTGGGAGCCGGAACCAAACTCAGCAACCTGCGCAACGACGGTGGTGAAGTTCACCTCCGTGTGAACGGGGAGCGGGTGCCCAGCGGGTTGCGAAAGTTTGGGGCACTTTTGGGTGAAGGCGTCGCTTTGGGATGCAACAGCGTGACCAATCCCGGCGTGGTGTTGGGATGCAACAGCGTGGTGTGGCCCAACGTGACCGTGACGGGCGTTCATGGCGCAGAGAGTCAGCATCGTTGAGGGAGACCCGTGCAAACATCGTTTTTCGGCACCGACGGCATTCGGGGGAAAACCTCGGTGGACGAGGTGGACGAGTCGGAAGCCATCGCCCGTCTGGTCGATGAACGCACCCTCACGCCGGCCTTCATGCGGGTGCTTGGGGAAGCGCTCTCTCACGTCCAGCCCGGCTTTCCCGGTGAAGGAGGAAAGGTCGTCATCGGTTGGGACCGGCGTCCTCACAACCCCGCCCTGGTCGAGGCTTTAACGCTCGGCCTTCGCCTCACGGGCAGCGACGTGGCCCACATTGGCGAGTGTGCAACACCCACCCTCCATCACGCGGTTTTGGCCTTTAACGCCCGCATGGGGTGCATGATCACCGCCAGCCACAACCCCGTTTCCGATTCAGGGATCAAGGTCTTTGACGCCAACGGTTACAAATCAACACCCGAAATGGAACGGGACATCAGCCGCACGCTGCATCAACTCGCTTCCGAAGACCGAGAGGTGGACGAGGTGGACCGCCGCAGCGCCGCTCGTCCGGACGCCGTCCACGAAACGTGGGCCAGCGAAGCCCACGGTGCATGGTTGTCTCAGCGATGGGCCCATTTTGAACAACAGTTCGGCGGTTGCAAACGGTCGGTGACCGACGGCACCCTTGCCGTTCCGTTTCTGCTCGATTGCGCCGGAGGCTTTGGCCGAGCCTGGTTGGCCTCGTGGCTGACCGAGCGAGGCGTCGCCTGCAAAGAGGTGAGCCAAGAGGTTACCCTGCTCAACGACGGTTGCGGAGCGGGCGACCTCTCACCCACCCAAACGTGGACGTACGATGAGGCCGCTGCCTCGCCTCACCTGCTCCTGCGCCAACTCAAGCCTGCGCCACCGGGCCAATGGGTGGGTGCGGCGTTGGACGGCGATGGCGACCGTTGTTTGCTCATTCAAGCAACCTCGACAGGTTTTCGTGTGGTCGACGGGGACGCCATGGGCGCCGTGCTGATGGCGGCGGCGAACGCCAAAGGATGGTCCTTCGCAGCGAGCATCGAATCCGACATTGCGCTCCCTGCTTTTGTTCGCTCCCGTGACGCAGGCGCAACGATCCACGAAACCGCCGTTGGCGACCGATGGTTGGCGTATGCCTTGCGCCCGGGTGATGGCGGCACGATTTTGGCTGCGAACTTCCCGCCGTGCCTCGGCATCGAAGATTCCGGCCACCTCATCTTGCCCGCCCCCCACCCGACGAATGACCAGCGTTGGAGTTTGGTTGGCGATGGGGCGGCGACGCTTTGCGCTGTCCTGCAATCGGCGGACGGCGGGGCGGCGGTGACCTTCAATCGGGGATGGAAGCGCCGCCTCTCGGTCAACGAGAGCCACCGGGAGCGTTGGCATCCGCAAGCGGATGTTTTTGAGACGGTGGCCAAACACATCGAGACCCACCTCAAGGAAACCGTCGGTGTGCCCGTCCGACGGCTCGTGGACGGGGAAGCGAACCTGCTCTTGGTTCACGCAGCAGGCGAGAAGGGGACCGCCTCCGTGGGGATTCGAAACAGCGGCACCCAAGCCAAAACCAGCCTTTCAGTTCGCTTGTCACCCGGGATGGCCCCCGAGCCGTTTGAAGCCTTGATGGTTGAAATCAAACAGCTTCTCCGAACGGCCCTGTGCGACGGTTAGTCGTCCATGAGAACGGCCTCGTTGGCCTGGGTGAGCGTCGTGACGGTGAACAAGAGGGCCGCTGAAGCAAACAAGAGAACGAGCACATGGGTGGCTCCGGTCCCGCTCACCAGCGCAACGGCTGCAAACAGCCAAGCAAGGACCAAGTCCACGGCGCCAACGACCCGCCAGGATTTCCTGCGTGTCAAAATTCCCGACACCCACGCCGTGGTCGAAACGACCAGCGCCACGAGGGAAAGGGCCACCAGAGACGCCGTCATGACCGCCGGAGGGAAGAGCAACACGTGACACGCCCAAAGCGCCGAACTGAGCCACAACCCGTGCCCTCCACGGACCGCCAGGGCGGCCCAGAGGATGGCGACGCCGCCCATCACGGCGGAGGTCAACGGGTAGTCCACGGGAGGGGAGAGCGGCGCTAAGGCCCAAGCGGTCAGGGATTCTATCGAGAACGGAGCGATCACGGCAGCGGCCAACACAACGGCGGGCTGCTGCCATGTCCGCCCGCGTCGCACACCGGCCACCAGCGCCACCACGCTTGCAAGCCCCAACGAGAGGATGGTGGTCCCAAGAAGCCACACGCTTCGCCCGCCAGCCGTGCGATGGTCGGAAAGCCCGCGGTCCAGCCGCTCGCCCTCAACCCAGTCGTACGCCAACACCATCAGCAGCAAGAGTACTTCCGAGACCAACAACGGCACGGTCCAAGACCACGCACCGTCAAGCGGGTTGGTTCGGAAGGGGACAGGCACCTCTCCTCCCAAAAGGAGGCACAGCACGCGGTCGGCCACCAAGGCAAGCAGAACGAGTTCAAGGGCGCTGGGGATGCGGAGGCCGAGGTCGTTGCGACCGCTCAGGCCCATGCCTGACAACACCACCAATGCGCAGGTGAGAACGACTTGGTGAATCGCATCGTCGCCCAAAACGCCGACCGTCATCCGTCCTGCGAGGTGAACCAGCACCAAACCAAGAAGCGCCACAACGATGGGGAGTTCGACCCCCATCACGTCGGGAAGTCGCAAACCGATGGTGTTGGCCCGCAGGCGAGCGACCCCCACGAGCAGGACGGCAAACGTGGCGCTGAAGAGCAGGGCTTCCAGGCCATAGGGGGTGGCGTACGCAAACCATGCTGAACCGAGGAAAGCCACCACGAGAAAGAGAAGCAGCACCACGGGACGGTAATGGATGTCGCCGACCAGAAGGTCGTCTTCGCTTTCCACGCCGGACCGTTTTGCACGCTGACGCTGACGCTCGGCCAGCTCGAGCAATTCTGCATCCAACGCTTTGAGGGCTGTCGCAGGGGTGTCGTCCCCGCCGTCGACGATACGGTCCATTCGGGCCCGTTTTTCGGCGTACGTCGCCAAGCGTTCCTCCCGCACGGTCAGCGCCTTGAGACCGGAACGGACATCGGCCTGGAAGGCCAAATACGCACCGACCAGCACAAAAAGAGCGGCGGCGACCGTCACCGTTTCGCTGCTATCAAGCGATTGGCCGGCCAACGCCATGCTCACGAGCAAGGCCACGGCGGCCATGGAAGGCATCAACAAGGCGTCCAAAACCGAGATGCGGTGGAGGTACACGCCAAGCGAACAGGCACCGGCCGCCACCAGCAGGTGCAGGTTGGTGGCTTCGGAGAACCAAGGCGAACCGGAGAGCACCGCTCCTCGTTGTGGGGCGAGCGCCACCGTGAGGAAGAGCGCTGTCAAGATGCCGAGGTGAAGCGTTAGCAGTCGGCCGGGGAGCGATTGCTGCTCTTGATGGACGGTGCCTTCGGACGTCGCGTGTTCAAGCCGTTGCACCGAAGCGTGAACCAACAGCACGCTTCCTGCCGTGAGCACCCCCGCCCAGGAGGCTTCTTCGCCGTAGCGCCACGAGAGAATCAGAATTCCCACGGACCAAACGCCAACCAGCGATTGAGGGCGCCCATGATGGCGGTTCAAACCAACCATGGCAGCGTGGGCGAGCAAAAGTGCACCCATTCCCCCCACCAGCCCCGAAGCGGTCAGGCCTTCGGGTCGAGCCATGCCCACGTAGGTGAGGCAGGCCGCTGCAAAGCCAAGGTTCCAGAGGTTCAACATCTCGCTGTCCCGCAAACGAACGCTGATCTCACTGCGGCCTGCGAGGCCCGAACCGAGGTTGAGCGTGGCTTCACCAAGGCGTGAACAGACACTCACCTGCAAAGCCACCAACAACAACATCCACCACCCCACGTCGTTCGCGTTGAGTGCAATGGGCACCACGTCGGCGTTCACCAAGCGAGCTTCGGCGTCCGTCGCAAACACGAGCAACCACATGTAGGGTGCCAGAACGGCCACCCCCGCCATGCTCGGAGACGCCCGCGCAACGGCCAAACCGGCCAACACCGTCCACACGGTGGCTTGACTCACGAGCAAAAGGCGTGAGCCCGTTCCGCCGTCCTCAGCCGGAACAAGGAGGGTGAGCAGCACGACCACCGTCAACGAACCAAGCCAAAGAACATGGTCGGAAACGTTGGTTTGATGCATCAAAAGAACCGTGACGCACAACGCCGAGGCCACGAGGGCAAAGACGGCGTATTCGCTCAACGAGAAGGGAAGCGAGAGTTCCACGGTCCCCGTGTTGAGCAGAGCGACAAACGCCAGCATGAACGGGAGAGGTGCAAGAACGAAGGGCATCAGCGAAGGCCAAGGAACGCCACGAACCACCAGGTACGAGGCAACAAACGCCAGCGTGAGCAGCATCAACTGAGCCAAAGCGTACCCTGTTTCGTCCCGATGAGCGGCGATGGTCATCAACGCGCCAACCATGCCCAACGACACCGAGACCGCCCAAAGCCCGGGTTTGCCCAGACCGACGGCGCTAACGGCTTGACTCAACCAGTTCTCATGATGCACAAAGCGTGCCGCCATGGCTGCGTTTGCGGCCGTCACCACCGCCAGGAGCACAAAGAGCGCAAGACCGTCTTCGAGCCGCACCAACGTGAGGGAACCGACCGACCAGTCGTTGGACAGGGCATGGACGCCCACCCAGAGGTACGACATGGAAATGCCCAAACTTGCAAGGTTGCCCGATGACCTGCTCAACGCCAAACCGTGCATCAACACCATGGCGAGGACGACCATGACCGCGATGCCGTTCTCCCCGTAGACCGCACCGGCTGAACTGCCCACGGCAAACAGCACCAACGCTGACTGGGCAGCGATGGCGTCCTCGTCGTGACGGAACGCTAGGGCGACGTTCACGCCCACCAATCCCACGAGCAAGCCACCCAAGGCGTGTCCAGAACTGGGGCCGACAGCATCCAACCATCCCCAACGCCAGGCGTCCAGGGCCAAACCGTAGAGCAATTTCATCGAGATGATGACCCATGTCAACCCCAAGAGATGCATTGAATCCCGCTGTATCCAACGTTCACCGAGCACCAAACCGAAGGCGGCCATCGCCAGCAGGCCGGCCGCTCCGAGAACTGGAGGGAGCACCGTACCAACCAACGCTCCGATGGCCGTCCAGACCACGACCATGGCGACGGCGAGGCCTTTGCCCAATTGTTGCTCGCCGTGAACGGCGAGGTGCTGCGTGGTGTCTTCCGAGGACGAGGGGGCCCGCTCCATGGAGAACAACTCGCTCACCTCGCCCACCGCGGCATCGCCACCGTCGCCTTCGCTTCCATGGTCCGAAGCGTCCGATGCCAGGAGAGCCTGAGGCGAGGCCGCTTCCTCCACGGTCTCTTGAGTGGAGGCCACCATGAACGAACCAAGGTTGAGGCCCGTGGGGCGTTTGAACGATTGCTCTCGGAGGACATCGTCTTCGGGAGGGGCCATCGGCTCTTCCTCCGGGCCCCCCTCCATGTCAAGAGGTCGTGCGATGACGCCTTCAAGTTGACCGAAAAGCAGCAAAGGGAACGGGCGGTTTTGAGGCACTGAAAACCTCTCAGGCCAAGTTTGCACCCGGTTTTCTCAAGGATGAACGCTCCGTTCGGCTCATTCTTGAGCCAAAAGGGACAAAGAGGGGCGGCAGAAACGCTCGGCATGGGCGGCATCGTCGGGACCCCCTCAGGGGACCTTCAACAACACGGAATTTCACCTTCAGGAACGGTTTACTGGAACCTTGCTGCAGGCGATTTGATCAACCTCGCTGTGGAGCGAAACGAAGGCGTTTTGAGCGCACACGGCGCCCTGGTAACCGAAACCGGTGAACGCACAGGGCGCTCGCCCAACGACAAATTCATCGTCGACGAACCCACGGTCAGCCAAGACATCAACTGGGGCGACGTGAACGTCTCCACAGACGAAGCCACCTTCCAAAAAATGCGAGCGAAGGTCGTGGATTTCCTCTCTCAACAAGACGCTCTGTTCGTGCAGGACCTGTATTGCGGCGCTGATTTTTCCGAAGCCCTCCCCATTCGCGTGGTCAACCACAACGCATGGCACAACACGTTTGCCCGAAACATGTTCATTCGACCGGATGCTGAACAGCTCGAGAAGCACGAGCCCGAGTTCACGGTCCTCCACGCCCCGCACATGGAAGCCGACCCTGAGCGGGACGGCCTCAACTCCCCGTGTTTCGTCATCGTGAACTACGCGGCGAAGGAAGTCATCATCGGCGGCACCCGCTATGCTGGTGAAATCAAGAAATCGATCTTCTCGGTGATGAACCTCATCCTGCCCAAGAAGGGCATCTTGCCCATGCATTGTTCAGCCAACACCAACGGCGACAACACGGCGATTTTCTTCGGCCTCTCCGGTACCGGAAAAACCACGCTTTCAGCCGACCCAAAACGAGCGCTCATCGGTGATGACGAACACGGATGGGGCGCCAACGGCGTCTTCAACTTTGAAGGCGGCTGCTACGCCAAACTCATCGACCTCTCAGAGGAAGACGAGCCGGCGATTTTCTCAACCACCCGACGGTTTGGTACCGTGCTGGAGAACATCGTGCTGGACGGTGAAGGCGTGCCGGACTTCCACGACACCTCAAAGACGCAAAACACCCGAGGCTCCTACCCGATTGAATTCATCGACAACCGAACCGCCGATTCCAAGGGCGGCCACCCGCAAAACGTCATCTTCCTGACCTGCGATGCGTTCGGTGTTTTGCCGCCCATCTCCAAACTCACCCCCTCCCAAGCGGCCTACCACTTCATCTCGGGCTACACGGCAAAGGTGGCAGGTACCGAAATCGGCGTCAAAGAACCTCAGGCCACCTTCTCGGCGTGCTTTGGTGAACCCTTCATGCCGATGCACCCCGGCGTGTATGCCGACCTGTTGTCCGACAAGATGGACCAGCACGGTTCCACGGCTTGGCTCATCAACACCGGCTGGTCCGGTGGTGCATACGGCGAAGGCAACCGGATGAAAATCAAGTACACCCGAGCCATGCTCAACGCTGCCCTTGACGGTGACCTGGACGATGTTGAGTTCGTCACCGACGAGCGCTTCGGGTTTGAGGTCCCCACCTCCTGCCCCGGCGTTCCTGCTGAAGTGCTCCAGCCAAAGACCACCTGGTCCAACGGCGAGGCGTACGACGCCACGGCCGACAAATTGGCCGCCATGTTTAACGAGAACTTCAAGCGCTACGAGGCCGGTGTTTCAGCCGACGTCAACGCTGCGGCGCCTGCTCCGTTGGCGTGAGGCCGTCCAAGAGACGACGAAGCACCGGGATGTTCTCTCGCTCGCTATCATCGAGCGCCAATTCTGCCTGAACCATGCAGGTGCTGAGCGCTTCATACCGTTCGTCCTCTCCAGCCATCAACGCACATTCCATCGCCTCATCGAAGAGTTCAATCGCCAATTCCGGTCGGTCGATGGCCAACAAGGCCTTGCCAACCCGCTCGAGCATGCCCGAGCCCCCTAACGGGTCCGCCATGAGGAGCAAGGAGGCTTTGCTGACCCATGACGTGGCTGCCGAAACATCCCCGGTTAAGGACGAGGCAATGGCGGCCAGCACCATCGAAGGAACGGCGTCTGCCTCGTTGGTTGTCGGCTGATTGGCGGCGGTGGTGAACAATTTCAGAGCACGCGATTCGTCTTCGCTTTGAAGGGCCAACATCCCCAACCGGCGCATCGCTTTGCATTCCGAACCAACGTCATCCACCAGCGTCGCCAGGTGAAGGGCACGGGCGAGGTGACGTCGGGCCTTTTCGTGATGACCGGCCATGCGCGACATCAAACCAAGTGCTGATTCGGTGCGAAGAAAACTGCCGGCCATGGCGCGATGGGCAATTTCTGCTTGCTCTTCACCCAGCGGAGCCAAGCCGATGCCGACTTCTTCCATCACGTTGGTGAGCAGCGAAGACGTGGTTTCAATCGCCTCTTGAAGACGCTCCTCCGCCTCCATTCGAAGCGTCGAGAGGTGTTCGTCCAAGGTTGAGACCGGCGCACAAATCTCCTTGAGTTCGCCCAAGGCTTCCAGCCGTTTGGGTTTGACCTTGTATCCCCGGATGACTCGGGTCAAGTCGGCGATTTGGCGACGTTCCACTCGGTCAGCATCCTGTTCATCGTCGTGGCCCAAGTCGTGGCTTGAGGAGAGCAATGAATCCACCATCCAGGTCAATTTACGCTGAACATCGTATTCACTTCGCCGACTAATCGCGTACTTCATCTCGGCTGCGCGCACCTGCCGCGAGAGGCTTCGGAACCGAGCGTCTCTGCTCGCATCGGGCGCATCGGCCACCAGCCGTTGCAGGAAAGTCGAAGGCGGGCATGTCTCAAATCGTAAATCGGTTCGCTCCGCCGTGGTGGTCATCTTGAAATCGTCCGAAACCAACACAACGTCGCTGCTTTCTTCACCCAGGCTGTCGGCGAGCACCATCAAGGACAAATCCACGTCCTGCGGCGCAGCAGATTCGCCAATCCGTTGGGCTAAGGCACGTACGTCGTCTTCGTCAACAGGAACTGAATGAAGCATCGCATCAAGGGCTTTGAGGAGGTTTGGCCGGCCTTCACAGCGGCGCAACGCCACGGTTGCCACCTCTTTTTCCACGCCCGGCGTAATGAGCAATCGACGTCCGGACAAAACCGCTTCCAAGTCGTCAACAAAACCCTCCTCCGCCTTTTGGCCGAGGTGGATAAAACAGTTCGAATCAACAACCCAAACAGCACCCATGCCTGTTTGAGGTCCAGTCAAATCATCATGTTTGCGCAACGTCCTCAAGATCGGTCATCGCGTCGTGAGTGCCGGCGATCGGAACGGCGGGGGCCGTTTGAAGAACGTCGATTTGAGCCGTTTGAACGGCCCTGTTGCTTCCCACGCCGTTGGTTCGGTTGGGGCGGCCTGCCCCCAGAGGGGCGGTTGGGTTGGTCGCTGCGCTGCCTTCGTTGAGAGCGATTCGCGGAATTCCGGCCTTGTCCCGATGATGTGTTCGAGCGTTGCTGCTGATTTCGCTTTGGCGCCCCCCGGTCGTAGCGACGCATGTTGCTGCCGCGGCCGGTGCCTCGCTTTGCGTAGCCTCCGCCCT
>JAYOHN010000049.1:0-12146 GCA_038118245.1 Candidatus Poseidonia sp. | reverse complement strand
TCAGCCTCCTGTTCGGCGTTTTTGATGCTTCGGAGCACTTCGGACATACCCATACAGAACACCTGTTGCTTCGTCCACCAAAGGAGGGTTTATCAGTCTAACGACCCCTTTTGCTGAACCGATTCCTTGGGTTTCGTGCCACGGAAGCGACTGGCCATCCCAAACGGATAGAGCAACCTTCCTTGGACCTGTTCAAATCCGACCTCCCTCAACATGCCTCGATAATACCCGTTTGTACCGTAATGTGTGTAACTCGCAGCGAGGCCTTTCCAGGGATGATTCTTTTCTCCCGTGATGAGGCGTGCAAGCAACTGCACGACGGTGTTCATCCAAAGATAACCGAAAAAGCCGTGTAATTTGTTTGCTTTCCCAGCGTCGCACATCACAAGGCGCCCCCCTGGCTTGAGAACGCGGTAAATCTCCCGAAGGCCCTGAGCCTTGTCCTGGAAATCTCGAAACGAGAACAAACAGAACACCATGTCAAAGGTGTCGTCAGGAAGAGGGATGTCTTCGGCAATGGCTTGGACATAAACGGCCGGAGGTTCGCCACGCGCCGCTCGGGCCGCATCCACCCTCGGCTGAGCCGTGGCCAGCATTTCAGGCGAAGGGTCGAGACAAGTGACGTCCAAGCCGACCAGGTCCTCAGCAAACGAGCCGGGACCGCACCCGACTTCGAGCACCTTCATACCGGGTTTGGCATGATTGCGAACATTGCGGCGCCACCTTTTGTCCTGCCCGAAGGTCATCCACGTGTTTACCCGGTCGTAGTTGGGAATCGTGGCTTCAAGTTGCCCTTCCAGCACCTCCCACGCCTCTGCATCGATGCCGGACGGGTCAAACCCACCCGTGGCTGAACGCTTGCCCATGAGGGGGCCGAGCCCCCGACCGTTTTGGACATGTCGTTTTGTCCACAGCAACCATCAAGCGATGCGTTCCACGGTTTCTGGCGTTATGCCTTCCTCGGGCGTCACGCGGAACACCAAGATCTTGAGGTTCTCTGGAGCGTTTCTGAATTTTGACACGATCATGGAGTTCTCGAAATCCGTACCGATGGTTCGGACTTTGAACGAGAGCACCATGTCGGCGATGGAGGAGAGTTCTTGCTTAATGGACGGATCCAAGCCGTCCGTCGACACCGAAATCATGAGCAGGCCGCGCACCATCTGGGCGTGGGCTTGGAGCATCCGCACCATGGAAACCACCCGTGCGGGGTCGTCGCGCTGCAGGAAGAAATCCAGGTTATCAACCACAGCTCTGAAGTACGGGCCAAGCCCCATGATTTCGTTCGTAACTTCTGTCAGGTAGTCCTGGTTGCTGTCGTCGACGAAGCGGGTTTGCGCCAGTCGCTGAATATCGGCGAGTTGAAAGCCCTCAAGGCGGTAACGGCTGGCGAGCAATTCACGCTCCAGCACGTTGGCGTTGTACTCCTCGCCGATGGTTCGGACGTTGATGTCGAGGGGCCACCCGTACTTTTGGAAAATTCGGATGATTTCCTGCTGGCCTTCATCGGTCGCAATGTAAAGCGTGTTTTCTGGCTCTTCGGCAGGCGAGGTGAATTGCTTTGCGAACAATTCGCTCCCGGAACCGGTCTCGGTAAAGGCGATCATGGTGAAGCCGCGAGGGACACCCCCTCGCATTTCCGAATCGAACTTCGGAACACCAAAGGAACCCACCGTCCCGAAGAATTCCTCGTCTTCTGCGTCAAAGGTCATTTTCCGTGCCATGCATCATCACCTCAGAGAAGGACCACCTGGCCGCGGTCGATGAGATCGGTGCAATACGTATCCAAGTTGGCGAGCACCAAGGGTGGGGTTTGGTCAGGGACGTTCAAAATCACCGAAAGCACCTCCCGTTGCCGGAAGGTGTTGATGAACGTGTGGAGGTACTCCGCCAGCATCCGGTCGTCGTTGTAGATGGCGAGGGCGTTGACGCTGTCGAGGAAAACGAAGTTACGTTGATTGTTCACGGTTCGCAGCGTGTACAGCGTGCGCAAAAGAATGCTCTCGAGCATGATCGGGCTGTCGACGAAAGAGATGTTTGGGTAGGGGACGTCGGTTCCGCCGAGCACACCGGAGGAAACCAAATCGAGGAAATGAATGTTCGAAACATCGATTCCGATGGCCTCGAAGGCTTGAATGATCTCTGCGGCGCCCCGACTGGCTGAGATGTACACGCCTCCCATCTCGAACATTTGCATCAGGGGGACCATGGTGCTCGCCGTCACGGCAAAGGTGTTGGCTGCGCTCATTCGGACCTGAACCGAACTGTTGAGCGAAACCTGCGTGAGTTGTTCTGCAATGCGTTGGTCGAGTTCAAACATCGTCATTGCCCCCATCTGGAAGTTTTATCGGCAGAAGCACCCCATTTCAGCATCGGGATCAACATGACCCCGAGGGGCGTGAGTTCAATGGCGTGCTTGGCCCGACTGTGAGACGTCCCACGCATCTTCACCACTTGCAGGAAGCGCAAAAGGTGGCCCATCCGTTCGGAATCACCCATGACAATGATGCCGTCCGCAATCGCTTCTTCCACCCCAAAGGAGGACCAATGGGCGTTTTCCGTGGCCGAGGTGATTTCGGAAATCAGGATGGTGGTGCAACCGAGCGTTGCCAGTTTCTTGCCCAGTGTGAAGAGGAAATCACGAATGAGTTGCTCGGATTTAATTTTGTAACAGAGCGTTGTCACCGAATCAATCACCAACCGTGTTACGCCGATGGTGTTGACGATGTCAACAATCGATTTGATGAGGGCGTGGACGTCGTCAAGGTCAAACGATGCCTTGTCCAAACCAAGCCAGGAATACAGCACGTCCATGTCGAACACGTTGATGAGGCCGGAATCCACCATGTTCATGTCAAAAAAGGCGTATTGCCTGATGTTCTCAAGCAACTTGACCGAGGGTTCGGTCGCCGTGAAGTGGGCGCAAGCCTCACCAGCCAACGCACCTCGGACCAGGAATTCCATGCCCAAGGTGGTTTTTCCCGAGCCGCAGGTTCCGGCGGCGAGAACCGTGGAACCGTAGGGTATCCCACCCCGAAGAATCTCATCCAGGCCATGGATGCCCGTCACGCATCGGTCTCGAGTGTAAACGCTGCTTGGCTGCATGGGACCAAACGGGAGGAGAGGCCGCAGGTTGATGAAGTGTTTGCACCGTTCGCCCGCATGGGTGCTCAAGCGAAGGCGTGCTCCCCGGGAGTGGGCGCCGTTTCGATGCTCCACGACGCAGCATCAAACGCGTCGGCCCCGTCCCAGACCAGTGATTGCCCGCTGACCATGAAGAGGCCGGTGTTTCCGCCCCATTCAACACGGACCACATCAACCGGGGTGATTTCGTCAAGTTGCGTGTACCGCAAACGAAGAAGACCTTGTCCGTCTGCAAGGCCGTTGAGTTGGCCAACACCCAAGAAACCAGCCGAACCGAGGTCGATGACATGGGTGGCGTTGCGAACCTCTTGTGTGGAGGGGTCGCCCGTGAAGAGGGACACGGAACGTCCGGAAAGCACGCCCTCCTGGAGCAGTACATTGCTGCCCGTGCTGCCCGAGGTGTGGTTGAACGACCACCCCTTTAATGCGACAGCAAAATCATTGGGGTTGTGGACTTCAATCCATTCCGGGCCGTTGGAGGAGGGCCGGGCCATGACCTCCGTGATGTGGAGGCGGTTGTGCTTTCGCCCACCGTCATGGACCTCAAGCACAACCCGAATCAACTCGCCGTCTTGTTGAAAGGAGCGGTAGGCCGTTGAAGAGGACGGTGCCGTTCCACGCTCGGTTCCTCCGGAGAAGAGGAAAAGGCCCAATCGGCTTGAATTGGTGCTCTCAACGACTTTAATCGACAAGTGGAGGCTCATGTCCTCGGCAAGACCAAGCCCCGCCGCCATGCCGTCCTCGGTCACGTTGTGCAGGGCGTGAATGCGGTCCATGTCAAGCCGATAGGAGGCCATCAATCCGGCTTGAACGCGCCCTTGTTGGAGTGTTTCAGCGTCGACTTGATGCCATGCATCGGTGGCGTTGGCGTAATCCAGCTCGCCGTCCATCGGAACAAACCAGCCCGCACCCGACGTGAGCCGGTCCAGACCCAGCGATGCGGCTCGGTCCAGGCGGTCCACCGCAGGGTCGTTGGACCCCATCTGAAGTTGGGCCAGCGAGATGAACGCCGTGAGGATCATCAAAAACAGGGTGAAGGCGGAGAGGAACTCAATCACCGCCGTCAGGCCCCCCTCACGACGCTCGTTGGAAACGAACGCTGGTCGGTGCATACACGCACCAAAGGTTTGCAATTGAAGAGGTTGCCGCATCCGCCGGAGCAAATGAGCGTCGTTCGGGCAACCGCCTTCCTTGGGCGTTCATGAAAAGGGGCGTGCGGTGGCTGAAAAAGCGATGAGTCTTTGAAGCACGGATGCGAGGGAGCCCTGATGAGCGAGCGTAAGCCACGCAACGGTATGCACCAACACACCGGCATCGGGTTGGTGACCCTTCTCGTGCTTTCAACCATGGCCAGCCTCGCCATGGTTCCTTCAGCGAGTGCCGCCGTAAGTGGAAATCTTGGCATCGAAGCGAGTTCGTCACCACTCCCGGATGCGTATTACAAAAACATGGATGCCGTCAGTTTTAGCACAGAGTTGACCAACCACGGCCTGACCGCAACCGGTGCTGGCCGTACCCTGACATGGTTCGCTTGCGAGGGCATCGTCACCGTCTCGGCGTGCAAATCCGTCCACGAGGCTTCCGGCACCTTCACCGTACCCAGCATTGCGAGCGGAGCGAGCGAGACGGTTTCGTCGACATCATCGTGGACGCCGGGGAACAACGCCAACGGCGTTTTTACCGTCCTTTACACCTTTTCCAACGTCGACCAAGACCCTTCGGACGATGCGTTTCTCTTTCAAATCAACGTGACCAACGCCTTCATCGAAGCCGTTGTGCAAACCAACCACAACCCGCTCGAGCACTTGCAAAATTTGGCGACCTACGACGGGGAAAGCGTCCTGAATTCAAACACCGAATACATCCTGAAGAGCAAGGGCCAGGCCAGCGTGTGTTCTGGTTGCGTTCTCGACGCCGACTTCGGCTGGCAGTTGTGGGACCTCGACCAGACAGAGATGTTCAACCAAGATTACCGGACGGTGACGTGGTCCGGACCAGAGGCTTGGGATGGGTTCAGTCCCTTCAACCTTGATTTGCCTGCGTTCACCCACAGCGAAGAAGGGCGGTTTTTGCTCAAATACGGCTTGTTCAACAGCACCGGAAACCCGAGCGGCGACCTCAACGCCTTCAACGACCTGGCGGAGTTTGAAATCGTGCTGAACGACAGCATTGACCTCAAGATTGACGACGTCTACCCGAGCCATGACCGCCAAGGAAGCCTCTTCTATTTCGGAACCGAGCGGGTGGTGGTTGAAGTTTCAAACCCCGGCAACACCACCGTTGAGGGTGCCACGCTGAATTTCGAAGTTTACGACCAGCAGTACGAACTCGAAGTCGCTGACCAATGCGACCTTCCCACCCTGCACCCCGGCCAAGCGACCTCTTGCTCGTTGAACATGACCACCACGGGCGATGCTCGGCTGCTGCGGGCCCAACTGCCAACCATTTTCTCCATCGGTCGAGATGTCCGAATGGGCGACAACCTCTACACCGTGACCGCCGATGTCGATATTGGCCCCATCTATCCCAACATCCAGATCAACTCCCAGAACAAGATTTACCTCTCCGACGACCATGTTGAACTGGTGGGGCGTTTCAGCGATGTTGCGTCCCAACCTCTCAACTTCACCTGGCGGGAAGGCTTCTATCCGTGGGGGTACGGACAAGTGTTGAACCTCACCGGAGAAACGTTCGGGTTGGGCCATCACAACATTTCCCTGGAAGTGCGGGACCCGTGGGGGAACACCGAATACACCTCTGTTGAGTTCGACGTCCTCAATGCACTCAACCTTTCCAACGAACCCTATTTCACGGGGAGGGCTACCACCGAAGCAGAAGCCACTTTTGACCACGCCATCCTGTTGCCTGAACTTGGGGTCTCGTACAGCATCGGGCAAGGGAAGTCGCCCCTGATGCTCATCGACCTGAACATCGAAGGCCTTGACGGAAACGAAAACGGTTTGCGCGGAATTGACCTCGACCTCAACCTGAGCGCTCTTCTCCCGGAAAGCATCGACCTCGCAACGGTCGATGTGCGATACCTCCCCTCAACGGACACGCAGCTTTGGAGCCTCATCGAAGGCGAGGACACCTACGCTTTCAACTCCGAAGGAGACCGCATCTCGCTCTCCCTCACCAAAGACGGCGTTCTTCTGCTGATTGGAAACCTGCCCCCAACCGACGTCCACGCAACGGATTTTGCGTGGTCCCAGCGGGAAGGCGGGCAAATTCAACTGGATTGGACGGCACAGGGGGACATCACCAACCCCTATGTTGGTGGGTGGAACATCTACCGAATCTCCGGCATTGAAGGCACCACCGTCTTCCCTGACCCTGAAGGCGATGTGAGCGACGCCGTGTGGGAGGAACTCACGGCAACAACCCTCGCTGCGCAACTCTCGGTTGACGCCACGCAGTGGTTGGACCCCGAACCCCTGGAAACCGGGATTTGTGCATCCTACGCCATCGCCCCAGTCGATCGGGAAGGCCTTCCCAATTACGACATGATCAACGTCACCCGAGTCAACGGCGTCGCTGACCTCCTCTGCGGCGATGCCATCGCCCCAAGCACAACGGTGGAGCGCTTCACCCACACTTGGCGCTTCACCAACAGCACGGACTGCTACGACCTGCGCAAAGACTGGTCGCTTTGCTACGAAGTCACACTGAATTGGGAATGGCCCGAACACGAACCGCAAGGCAACGTGTCCTGGAACCTCTATCGAGTAGAACTCGCGCCCGACAACGTCAACCTCCGTTTCATCGAACCGATTGCGGCAGGCCTCATGGGAGAACCGGGTGAAAGCGCCTCCTTTACCCAAAGCGGGCTTGACAGCGATGGTGTACGTCCTTACCGCACGTACTACTACATCCTCGCACCCATCGACAGCGTGGGCAACGAGCAACTCATCGCCGACCATCCATCGCCCAACATTGAACGGGTGCACATCGACGACGATTGGTGGACCTTCAACCAACACGTCATCCCACCCGAGCCCGAACCTCCCGAACCACCGCTGGGCATGCCTTGGTTGCAAAAACTGAACGACGCAACGCAGGTCTCGGAATTCCAAGTGGCGGGTGTGGCGCTGCTTGCCACCGTCCTGTTGAACTTCATCCTCTTGCCCCTGATCCTCAAGAAGCGGAAGCGGTTGAAGCGAGTGATGGATGCTCGAAAACGAAACATCGCCGCTTCAACGGAATTCGATGATTTCTTTGAGTGAAGGATGGCGCGGCAGGGGAGATTCGAACTCCCGAGGTGAGACACCACCGGATTAGCAATCCGGCGCAATGGCCAGGCTATGCGACTGCCGCTCGCAAGTCGCCGACCTGACAACTTCACATGAACATGACGGTGCATGGGTGCCCCGGTTGTTGCACGCTGTTCGGCTCACAGAGGCCCGAGAGGGCCCAACCATTCGCTTGGAATGAACGTGATGAGGACGAGGGAGAGAAACATCCACCCGAGGTAGAAGAGACTGCGGAAAAACGAGGCGGCGGCTTTGGGCATGCGCCCGTTTTCGTCAAAGGGTTCGTTCGGGTCAATCGCCCAAACCGAAGCAGCGTACCAAAGCGTGAGCCCGCCTGAAACGAACGCCCAAAGCAAAGGCAGACCGGATTCTGGCCAGAAGCACGGCACAGAGCCCAAAAAGAAGAGGAGGACGCAATACACCTTGGATTGAAACACCGTATGTTCCGGGCCTCGAACTTCGTTCATCATGGGGATGTTCACTTTTCCATACTCCCCTGACCGGTAAAGGGCGAGCGCCCAGAAGTGCGGGGGCGTCCAGAAAAAGATGAGGAAAAACAGCATCCAAGGAATCGGTGAACCGAGGTCAAACACGTTGGCGCCCGCAACCGAGTCGCCCGCTGCTGCAGCCCACCCGATCAACGGGGGCGTTGACCCGGCAACCCCGCCGATGACGATGTTTTGCGGTGTTCGGCGTTTGAGCCACATCGAGTAAACGAAGACGTAAAACACCACCGAAAACGCCGACCAAAACGCGGCCTTTGCGCTGACAAGCAAGAAGAGGGCAGAGCCCAGAACGGCGATGATGGTGCCGAAGACCAGAGCGAAGCGGGGCGTTGCGTGGCCCAGCGGTATCGGTCGGTTCATGGTCCGTCGCATGTGGGGGTCAATGTCGGCATCGTACCACATGTTGATGGCGTTTGAACCTCCAGCGGAGAGCGTCCCACCAACAAGCGTGACGAGCGATATCAGAACCGTGTCGCTCCACGTTCGGTCAACGTCAAGGGCGCCGTAACGAGCGAGGGTGTCGTGGACAAGAATGGCGCACAGTGCGGTGATTTGAAGCAGCACGATGACCCTCAATTTCATCAGTTGAAGCATGACGCTGAAAACGCTCGGGGGCGAAGAAGCGTGCGAGGCCTCGCCGCTCATTCCGCTTCAACCCCATAGCGAGGCGACGTGCGCCCTTCACCGTCCCACCCTCGTGCAAAGAGGACGCTGAACGAGGCAACGACCGCCGACAAAAAGGCAGCAACCCCCACCACGAGGTGCAAAAGGGACAACCACTCGGGGAAATCCCCCACTTTTGCAAAGACGATGTAGGAGCCTCCGACGACCACATTCAGCACCCACAGCCCTGCGGTGACTTCAGCGGAGCGAAGCAAGGCGTGGTTGCCTTTGTTCTCGTAGGCTTCCGTTCGCATGTTGCTGAGGTTCAACACCAAGATCAGCCCCACAATCAGCGCTCCAAAACGGTGAATCATCTGGATGAAGATGCCTGGGCCATCGAGCGACGGGAAAAAGGACCCTTGACACTGCGGCCAACCGGTTGGAAAACCGACCGAGCAACTTTGGTTGTATTGACCTCCCGCAGAAGACGACACCCACGCTCCCAAAACCAACAGCACGCCGACCGCTGCTGTCATGCTGAACACACGCTTGGCGTGGGCGGCCAAGTAAGCGGGCGTTGCCTCGAGGAAGGGCCACGCGGCCCCTTCACGAAGCCGCATGGCCATGTACTGCCACAACAACCCTGAGGCAAAGGCGCAGGCCAAGGACAGGTGGAGCGCCACCGTCCAGTCGGCGTTGTCAAAACGAACCGTGATGTATCCGGCGGCTGCTTGAACAAACAACAGGACCGCAGAAAACATGGCCGCCTTAGCAACGCCATCGCCGTAAACAGGCCGAGAACGGCGAGTGGCGAAGACGTTGAACACAATCGGCACAGCGATGATGCCCACGAGCAGTCGGTGAAACCACTCAACAAAAATCTGGAACGTGGTGTAGCGATGGTCCGCACCTCGCGAATCGATTTGGTCCGGGTTCTCGGCCCAATACGCCGCCTGCTCGTCATCGGAGACATCAAAATGCCATGTCCCAAAACACGTGGGCCACTCGGGACAGGATTCCCCTGCATCGTTGATGCGAATCGAGCCTCCGACAACAACGATGAGCAGGGCCATCACAACGAGCAACAACGGGAGCGCTGAGGGGCGACGCCACCACGAGGGCTCCATGATGTTGGGTGAGAGCAGACCCCTTTTGAACAAATGCCTCGCCCCCTGTGCATGGAACGGTCTCGCCTCATCGTGTTGAGCGCCGTGGCCCTCTCGGTGCTGCTTTCAGGCACAGCAAGCCCCTCACAGGCGAACACGGCCGCTCAGGAGGGGGCGGTGGGGGTGCTGTACGATGTTCGTATCGTGCCTGCATCTTGCCTGCTAGGAGACGAGTGCGTCATCGAACAGCCGTCTCACCTCGTCGAGTATTACGCAGCTGACTGGTGCGAGCCCTGCGATGCTGTTGCCGACGTGTTAACCAATCTGACCAGCGAAGATGCGTTCGTCCTTCAGCATCACGGCTCGCCGGCGGACCAAACCTTCCTCTCGGCATCCAAACTCCGTTTTGACCACGAATTCAGGCTCTTGTTCGTGCCTTCTTTGGTCGTGGACGGCGTGGACCTGCTCACCGGCACGCGTCAAGCCATGGATTTGGGCACCGTCCTCAACGCGTCATCTCCCTTTACACAAGATTTGAACTCGTTGTCGGTGAACGGCACGAACCTCACCTGGGAGACGACCCCAAACGGGACGGTCCGAGCGTGGTACGTGGAGCCCACGCCACATGAATCTCAGGAGCGCATCCACCCCACGCTTGCTCAATCCATGCTCGAAACGAACGCCTCGGTGGGTCGCTTGGAGATGAACGCCTCGGAATTGAATGCATCGGGCACGGTCGTCGTGATGTTGGAACACCCCGGTGTTCGAACCCTCAACGTCGCCTCTCTTGCGCCGACGGGGCCGATGTCGCTGAGTGAAAACGATGCTGAAGCATCAAACAACGCTGAAGGCAGGGGCAACGGATGGTGGGTTCTTGCAGCGACGGTGGCGCTGGCAGGAATGCTGGCTCCCGCCGTGTTGATGCACCGCTCGCTGATGGGCCAGGACGGAACAAAGCAGCCTGCGTCCTCTCTGGAAAACGAATGAGGTAGGTTCAAAAAGAGTAGGCATGTCGCCAAAATGCGAAAGCCTCGCATGTGATTGAAATGGTGAAGCCAGCACGACAACACACCCGCTTCGAGCGAGCCCGAATCATCGGTGCTCGTGCACTCCAAATCGGCATGGGCGCACCGCTTTATGCCACCGAAGAAGTCCTTCGTGCTCAATTCAAGGAAGAACTGGTCTCCTTGTACGGCTTGGAAGAAGCCAACATTCGTTTCGTCTTGGACCCGCTTAAGATCGCCCTTTACGAGTACGAGAATCATTTGATTCCCATCGACATCGACCCTCACGAAGACTGAGTGTCGGATTGAAACCCGTAGAACTCAGCGTTCTCCACCTCGCCCAAGGCTTCTCGCTTGACCAGCAAGGTTCGCACGGCCCAAAGGTCGACGAACACGCGGTACTTCGTTGTGGCATCAAGGTAGTCGACCCCGCTTGAGCCACCGGTCCCCATGCGACGTCCGATCATCCGCTCCACCATTCGGGCGTGATGCGTTCGGAACAGCAACATCGCTTGTTCCAACTCAACGAAACTGTCGACAAGCCGGCGCGGCCAAGAGAGCAATGGCAGGTCGCGGTAAGATTCTATAAACAGCAAACCTGCTCGACCCCGGTGCGGTTTTCCATCCGGCAAAAGGAACGTTCGAGCTCCTTCAATGCCTGCTTCGATTCTCGGACGAACACTGGCCTCTGTTCCGTGACCGATACGGACCATGTGGGCAATCACCTGCTCACCGTGTTCAGCCATCGCCTGGAGGTGGCCGTCGACGTACGCCAAGACCACGCCATCGTCGCCTTCGCTCTCGGGCAGGGATGCATGAATGGGCGTGCGGGCCAGCCAAGCGTTCAGAGCATCGTTGAGGGATGGGTTGGCGTGGGTTTCCTCAAAATCCACCATGACCTCGGCCGTAACTTTGCCTTCCTGACTCAATTTTTTCATGTGCGCCAGAGGGTCCATTCCGCCGACCCGTTGGGATGGTTCAAGGCCGAGCAGAACCTCAAGTTCCCGCATCTGCCATGATTCAAAACCGGACGACGTCCCTAACCGATCTCGAAAAGCCAGGAAATCCTGCGGAGAAAGCGTCTCCATGACCTTCCACTGGTCAGCGAGCAATCGAAAAATTTCGCTCACCCGTTCAAGATGGTGAACAATAACGGGTATTTGCGCTTCCTCGACCTTCGCTTGCATCAGAAGCGTTCGCGCTTCTTTGAGTTCCCGGAGAACAAGTTTGAACCAGAGCTCAAACGTTTGGTGAACGATGATGAAATGGAGTTCGTCGTTTGAAGGCGGCGGCGAATATCCCACTGGACCGTCTTGCAACCGGAGCAAATCGTCGAGGCGAAGGTAGCCACCGTAGGTCATCCGGACATCGCCTGGTGCATCGGCCATGCTCCAACGAGGCGCAGAAGCCAAATGAATCCTTCACCCGCACAGATGCCCCTCACCCCGCTCTCTCCGTCGCCAAGGCGGGTCGCCCAAATCTGCACGAAGCATTGGTGCGTGACATAATACTCATAGAGCGATTACAAAACCC
>JAYOHN010000048.1:0-13092 GCA_038118245.1 Candidatus Poseidonia sp. | reverse complement strand
TGGAAGGCTGACCGAATCGAAGAAGAGCACGCCATTCAGAAGAACCACGGGCTCAAGAACATGAAGGAGATTTGGAAGGCCAAATCTCAGCTCCGACGGCACCGACGCCAAGCCATGCGTCTGATCGGTAACGTGGACACCAGCGAGGGCCACGGTAAGCGGGAACGTGAAGACCTTCTTCGCTCGCTTCACCACAAGGGCCTCATCGCTTCCGATGCCGACCTTGGTGACATTCTCTCGCTCTCGACCGAAGACGTCCTGAACCGCCGGCTCCAAGCCCAAGTCTACTACAAAGGGCTGGCCTGCACCATGAAGCAAGCCCGCCAACTCGTGACCCACGGCCAAATCTGCATCGGTGAGCAAAAGGTCACCATTCCCTCCTACGCAGTCAGCAAGGACGAGGAGAGCGAACTCCGCTACCATCCCAGTTCCGCACTGAACGACCCCAACCATCCCATTCGCAAAGCCATCGAAGGCGTCCGTGAAAAAGCGGAATACGAAGACGGTGAAGTGGACCCCGAGGCAACCCCCGAATTTGCTGAGGAAGTCCGAGAAGCCGGCGAAGCATCCACCGCAGCCATTGAAGGAGGCGATGAGTGATGTCCCGCAAAGCCGTCGTGAACATCTACAGTTCGAAGAACAACATTCTCATGACCGCCACCGACTTGACGGGTGCGGAAACCATCACCACCTGCAACGGTGGGGAAGTGGTGAAATCCGGCAAAGACAAAGGCAGTCAATTCGCAGCTACCCGCGCCGGCGAGCGCATGGCTGACGCTTTGAAAGAAAAGGAATTCACGGAAATTGTCGTGAAATTCCGAGCCCCTGGCGGCAACCGATCCATTCGTGCACCGCAGGCAACCGCTGCTATCCGTGCCCTGACCCGTGCTGGCATGACCGTGAGCCGAATCGTCGACGTCACCCCCATCGCCCACGATGGAACCAAGAAAAAGGGTGGACGCCGAGGCCGCCGTGTTTGAAGACTGGTGATGACCATGAAGACCGAAATCGTAGAAGGCTGGCCCCAAGGCCACGAAATCCGCATCCTCATCAGCGACACCGACGCTTCGCAAGTCAACGCCATTCGCCGTGCCTTGATCGCTGATGTTCCCAAACTGGCCATCACTCGAGTTGACTTCTCCCAAGGCGTTACCCAAGACAACAAAGGCGAAGTGGTGGAATCGGTGAACGTGCTTCCTGACGAAGTGCTCGCTCATCGTTTGGCCATGATTCCCATTCCGACCAACCTGGACGAAGGTTTGGTGTTCCCCGATGCATGTGAAAACTGCAAAGACGTTGTTGAGAAGGACAAGGGATGCCCCATGTGTCAGGTGCTTTACACCCTCTCCGCACGTGGACCCTCGTCCGACGCTGAAGAGGATTTCAAAACCGTGTTCGCCCGCGACATCACCACGATTTCCGACCCGGTGTTCGACATCCGAGAGGAACACAAAGACATCCCCCTTACGGTGCTCGCCAAAGGACAATTCCTTGAGTTCTACGCCTTTGCCGTGCTGGGCCGAGGCCGTGACCACGCCAAGTGGTCGCCCGTTGCTGCGGTGGGCTTCCGCCCGCAATGCGTTGCTGTGCTCAACAAACCCAAGAAGGCAGAAACCCTGTTCAACCTCGGTTTGACCACCACCGATGGAAAGCCGATCGACGCCAAGTTGTTTGGAAAAGACAAGAAAATCACGAACATCAACCACGTGATGGACCTTGAGAAAGCCCTTCACCAAGTCGGTCCCGGAACCGGCCGCGAAGGTGACTTCGACGACGCCATCACCATGGAACCCGTTGACGGCGCCTTCGTGTTCTCCTACGAAACCGACGGTGCGCTTGACCCTGTCACGGCGTTCAACATGGCCTTGAACGAGCTCAGCCAACGCTTCACCAACCTGAGTGAAGACGTGGCCTCGGCCTTGGCTTGAAGTCCGAAGAGGACACTTCATCAGCCCCGCCTTCGTGCGAAGAACGATGCCCCTGACCGCGGAAGCCTCGTGTGGCGGTCACATCACCCTTCTGTTTTCGATCGACAAATCAGCGCGTCTGAAGCGAAGCCAAGGCAGCAGAGGGGCTGGCTTCACCGTGCAGCATGGGGTGAAGGTCCACGTCACCCTGTTCACGGACGAGGCGACGGCTCCGAAACGGGCCATGGTCGGCATGCAACCCGACCCACAACCGTCCATTGTGGACATGGAGCATTCCACCGTTGTGGTTCAGGACGCCAGCGGCACGCAGCGACCGGACACCTCCCTCTACTTCGATTACATCCAAGCCTGCCGGGATGCGACGTTGCTTCGAAAGCACGAATACGTCGCCGTCGAGGTCGTTCTTGAATGCCCGACCAGCCAAGGTTTTGGGATGTCCGCAGCGGGCTTGGTGGCCCTTGGACGCGCCCTTCTGAGGGCCACGCGTCGTGGAACGACCGTGCAGTATGAAAAATTGGCCCACCGAATCGAGCGAGAGCACGGGGCGGGGCTGGGCGACGTGTTGGGATTGTCCGTGGGCGGTGTGGAACTGCGCAAGCAACCCGGAGCTCCGGGATGGCCCGGTCAAGCTGTGAGTTTTGGTTTTGATTCGGCGGTGTTGTTGGTTTGGGACGCCGCCGCTGAACGACACACTTCGCTGTACATCGATGACCCCGAATGGCAGACCGTCATCACCCAAGCGGGGGAAGCCAGCGTTGCCCAACTTTGCAGCGGACCTTGGAGCGTTGAGCGATGGTCCGACGTCCTCGATGAATCGAAGGCTTTTGCCGACGCATCGGGCATGCTCAACGAAGCTGAGCGAGCCGCTGTTTACAACACCGTCGTGCAGGAGGTCGGCCAAGCAGGATTGCAAGCGACCTGCGCTGTCCGTTTGTGCATGCTCGGCAGTTCCGTGGTCGTCCTCCCCCGTCGCGCGGAGAACCCGCTCACCGACGAAGGGTTGACGGCGTTGCGGGCACGCTTGAACGAGGCCGGTTTGAGCACGCTGCTGTCAGGCCTCGCACCGGTCACCCGTCCGCATGGAGTCGGGTGAGGTCGATGGGCCCTGCATCCAACATCAAAACCCCAGGCATGTACAGGTTTTCACAGAAACCGTGACGGAACATGATGGCTCCTGAGCCCCAGGCGTCGATGTACCGGTTCATCTGCTTCTTCATTTTCTTGCGTTGAAATTCCACATCGGCGCCGTAGAAGTGTTTTGCATCGATCCAAGCAACCGGTTGCCCGTTGATGTAAACGTGGTCCAAGAAGAGCAAGTCGGGGGTCCGAACGGGGCGGCCCAAGGCTTCGGATTGCTCCTTCACCATTTCCGGTTGACGGCGAAGACGAATGCCTTGTGCCTCAAACCAATCCGCAAGAATGTCTTCAAACAGGTCGGCTTTTTGTTGGGTTTCGGATTGGTCAACGCTCGCCACGCGGTCAACGGCTTCGGCTTCCTCAAACTCACGGCGCTCGCGTTCTTTCAACTTCTCAGGGTTGCGCAGCCGTTCCTTGATTTGGTTCTTGGACCAGCCGTTGGCCTCAAGCACGGCCCTGAAAAGGTTCATCGGGGAGAAGTCGTGCTCTTTTGAGAGTTCAATCACCGAAGAGCCGTTTCGGTATTGCTGGGCAATGGCTCGAGCCTTCCGCTTCAACTTGTGATGGGAATACACCGTCTTCTGCTGCAGCAGAGCTGAACGAAGGGACAAGGCCTGGTCAACCGTCATAGCCTCATCGGCCACCTTTTTTCCAATCTCATCGACCCGCTCATCGGTCAGCCAACCGTACTCGCCCCGCTGAACCACCCAATCGGCAACCTTGGCTTCGGTGGGCAAGGGGACGGGACTGACTTCCCACTCCAAATGGAAGGTCCGGGGGGCATCGATGTCCTTCGGAATGGCCATGGGGAGCGGCGTTTGCTCGAATCGCCCCTCGGCACGGGCGTCCATGACTCCGACTTCTTGGCGGAACCGCTCCTCTTGCTGCTGCCGTTTCGGGCCCCCGTAACGACGTTGCCCGGAACGGTTCGTGTCTCGCCGTTGTTGACGGCGTCGACGGTCCGATTCGTTACCCATGTACGATGTGCCGAAGCGACACTCAATGAAGGCTCCCCTGAAAAACACACGATGTCGCGGGGGGTTCTTATGGAGAACGACCATCACCCTCCATGCGCTTCACGCTGGTGCACGCCCTGCTCGCCGCCCTGATGTTGGTTGGAGCGACATCTTCTCTGGGCCCGTGGGTGACAGAACCGATGACGGAGACCTTGGACCCCCCTGCATCTCCCTCGGCGGTGACCTCGAACACCACCGGTTGGTTGGCCAGTGCAGGAGGCAGTTCAAGTGAATTCATCAACGCCCTGCTGCCGTTGAGCGACGGCGGCATCATGGTGGCCGGGTCGTTTGAACAAAACATCGACTTCAACGGCGACGTTATCGGATACTCGAGCGATGATTCCGACTTCGGCATCGACTTTTTCATCGGATGGATTGCGGCCAACGGGACGTGGTCCAACACCACGAACGGGACCAGTTCGGGCGTGGACACCATCAACGCCATGGCTTCACTCAGCGACGGTACCGTCGTGCTGGCGGGCATCTATTGCGACATGACCTACTCAACGCCCTGCAACATGACGTTGGGCGAACTCGAACCCATCAGCAAAGCCTCCGACGAACACGAAAACGCTGCATTCCTCGCAGCGATGACCCCTGAAGGAGATTGGTTGTGGGCAAAATCGTTTTCCAACGAACACCCGGTCGGTGTGGTTGACCTTTTGGTCACCCAGACCGATGAAATTCATCTTGCGTTGCTTCACCGTGGCGAAATGATGTTCGGCAACGACACCTCCCTCGCCAGCAACAACGAGGAAGCCGTGGCCTTGACCATGATGAACGCCTTTGGCGACCATCTTGCCGTCAAGACGGTCTTCTCAACCAACGCCTTGGACACCACGGGGAGGCTGTGCAAGGATGGAAACGGGATGACGTATTTCGCCACCTCCTTCTTTGACAAGGTGAACTTTGACGAGCACGAAGTTGTAGGCTTTGGAAACCTGGATGTTGTCGTTGCCCAATACTCAACGGGAGGATGGGGTTGGGTCGCCCACGCCGGAGGGTCCGGCGACAACACCGCGGTGGATTGCACCGGTCGACCAACCGGCGGCGTGGCCGTTGTTGGAGATTACATGGAGAACATGAGCTTTGGAGAGACGAGCATCGCCGACGCCGTGTGGGTCGATTTCTACGAAGCCCACCTCTCGGCAAACGGCGAATGGTTGCACGCCACGGGTTTTGGCGGAAACGGCGTTGACCGAATCAAAAACATCGGCCTCACGGCCCAGGGCAATTCTGTGCTTCTGGGCGAGACAAGCGCCGACCTGACGCTTGGGGAATTTTCCCTGACGGACTTGGACGGGGTGAACGACGGCAACCACCTCGACCTCTTCTTGGGGCAACGCCAAGAAAACGGTGCTTGGGATTGGGCCATTTCTGCTGGCGGGAACGGAAACGACCGGCCCACCGACCTGACCTTCTCGGCGACGGGTTCGCCGGTGGTTGCCTTTGTCTCCAACGGGGATGGGACGTACGGCCCCCACGCCTTTGACCAACGAAATCAACTGGACATCGGGGTTTGGATGTACGAAACCGACCTGGACCTTGATGGGATTCTCGACGGGGTTGACAACTGTCCAAAACTCGCCAACGTGGACCAAGTCAACCACGATGGTGATGCTTTTGGCGACCTGTGCGACGATGATGACGACGACGACGGGGTGAACGACGCCATCGACGATTGCCCTCACGGTGAAGTTGGCTGGCTGGCCAACGCCTTTGCCGACCATGACGGCGATGGATGCCGCGATGCTACCGAAGACCTGGACGATGACGAGGACGGGGTCTTTGACACCAACGACCTCTGCCCAAAGGGCCCGGTGGGTTGGGTTTCAACCGAGGAGAACGACATTGAATCGGATGGATGTGCGGACGAAGACACCGATGGAGATGGGTTCGTCGACCAAGCGGACAATTGTCCAGCCATCGCCAATCCAACGCAATCCGATTTGGACAACGACAACGTCGGCGACCCCTGCGATGCGGACAAGGACGGTGACGGGATCTCCATCCCTGACGACAATTGCCCCAACGACCTGAACCCATGGATTTCATTCACCTGGAACGACTACGATGCGGACGGTTGCGTGGACGAGACCATGGATGAGGACGACGATGACGATGGCGTGCTCGATGCGGACGATGCCTGCCTTTTGGGCGAAAAAAATTGGATTGACCAAGCCGAGGCCATGGACCATGACAACGATGGATGCGCTGATGCCACCGAGGACGAGGACGACGACAACGACGGTGTTGAAGACGCATTGGACCGGTGTCCGAGAGGCTTGATTGGAGCGGCTCAGGCAGGCCAAGACATGGACGGTGACGGTTGCATTGACGCCGTTGAAGACGACGATGACGACCAAGACGGTGTGTTGGACCCCGTGGATTTGTGCCCGCGAACCAACGCTGCAGAACAGATTTCATCGAACGGTTGCAGCCAATTCCAACTCGACGATGACGACGATGGGGTCGTCAATGCCTACGACTTCTGCCTCAATTCCGCTTTTGGAGCCATCGTTGATGAGCAGGGATGCGCCACCGAAACGGACGGTGCAGCGGGCGAAAACGAAGCCGGAGGCTTCGGCCTCGCAGGGTGGTTGTTCCTCGCAGCGGGCGTCATCGTTGCATGGGCGGCGTTCACCAGCCAACAGCGCCCAGGTCCATCGCTGCCGAAAGAGGGTGTCCCCGTCGCACCGCCACGCCCACCGACGTTGGAAGAGGCGTGATCAGCTGTACACCACGGCCGGTGAAAGCGGCATCGTTGCCCCAGCTCGCCCGGTGTCGTCTTCCTCGCTTTCACCAAGAACCACACGAACCGATTCGAGGTCCAATTCTTGGGCTACGAAATCGGCCGCCTCGCTCAAGACGGAAGATTCGTCCATCGTGGAGGCGACAACCTCCTTTGAGGCGTCGTCCCACTTGAAGACTTGAGGGAGCATTTTCTTGCCCCAGAAGCCGAGAATTTCGCCCTTGCGCTCCCCTTGCACCATCGGCATTTCCTGCAGCACCGGCATGAAGCGTTTCGGATGTCCGCCGTCCGCGAGGAAGCCGAGCGCACTCTGCGCCAGTTCACGCTTCCACGAAGGGGCGACCACCAAGGTTGCGGAGGTGGCCGGCTGACCGAGATGGCGTTCGGCCACGACGCGAACTTTTCGAGCCTGTTCGAGCACGTCACGGATGTATTGTTCGCCCGAAAGCAAGACCTTCTGCGGCTCAGCCAAGGGAGAAGGCACCGCAAAGCTGCTCGCCGCGGCAAGGCCGGTGGTGCTGGCCAGATTGGCCCACCATTCCTCGGCCAGATGGGGCGTTGAGACGGAAATCAATTGCGACCACACCGGAAGAAGACGTTCGGCCACCGCTCGGTTGCCGCCGCCTCGACGCACGTACCAGTTGATGTCCTTGATGACCTCGTAATGGGAGATTTCAACGGCACGGCGCAGGTCGTATCGGTCCATGGCCTCCATGAATTCGTGGGTGCGCTGAGCAAATCGAGCCTCCATCCATGCGTCCATCGGAGTGGTTGCTTGGGGCCACGCCATGATTTGTTCAGGCATGCCGCGAAGTTGGAGCATCACGCGATGGTTGGCCTCAAGAGCAGCGTCCGACCAATCCATCCCTGCGGTAGGGTTCGCAGCGAAGAGGATGAACAAGCGAACGGTGTCTGCGCCGTACCGTTCAATCATGGCTTCTGGCGAGACCGTGTTGCCCAGGGACTTGCTCATCTTGGCCGAACGCGACCCAAGCTCACCGCCGCAATGCGGGCAGGGCGAGGATTCATGCTGCACGGAAAGCGTCACGCCGCAATCGGCACAGAAGGGGGCCGATTTGTTCACCATGCCCTGGCACAGCAACTCGTTGAAGGGTTCATCGATGTCAACCAAACCCAGATCCCGAAGGGCTTTGGTCATGAAACGGGCGTAAATCAAGTGCATTTGCGCGTGTTCAATGCCTCCGCAGTAGAAGTCCACCATCATCCAGCGGTCGGCGATGGCTTTGGCAAACGGTTCATCGTCGTTGAGGGCGTCGGTGTATCGCAAAAAGTACCAAGACGAGTCAATGAAGGTGTCCATCGTGTCGGTTTCTCGACGAGCATCGCCGCCGCACGAGGGGCACGCCGCGTTCACGAAGGTCGGCGAGGTTTCCAGCGGGTTGCCTTCGCCGGTGAACGACACGTCGCGAGGGAGTTCAACCGGCAAATCGGATTCTGGTACGGGCACCGGCCCGCAGTCTCCGCAATGAATCACGGGAATGGGGGTGCCCCAGTAGCGCTGTCGGGAGATCAACCACGGGCGAACCTTCCAGTTGACCGTCCGCTCACCCTTTCCTTTCGCTTCAAGCGCCGTGCAAACCGCATCCTTGGCGGCTGGGCCAAAGAGGCCGTCGAAGCCTTCCAACGGGCTGTTGACCATGTACCCCAGATCGGTTTCAGCCCGCTCCATGGGAGCCTCGCCGTCACCGCTCTCCTCCGTCACCAAAACACGACGAATTGGAATTTCGTAGGCCTTGGCGAAATCAAAATCCCGCTCGTCATGCGCAGGGACCGCCATCACCGCTCCCGTCCCGTAGGTGGCGATAACGAAGTTACCAAACCAGATGGGAACGGGTTCACCGGTCAGAGGGTGAACGGCATGGTGGCCGGAAAAGACCCCCTGCTTCTTGTTCATGTTCTTGATTCGGTCAAACTCGGACATGTTGGCCACCTCATCGTGAAGCGCCCGCCACGCCGCTTCGTAGGACGTGCCTGCAACCAGGCGATGGGCGAGGGGGTGTTCGGGGGCGAGGGTGACGAAGGTTGCGCCAAAAAGGGTGTCAGGCCGGGTGGTGAAGACTTCAATTTCCTCGTCCCTGTCCACGATGCCAAAGCGAATGTTAGCGCCTTCTGACCGACCCAACCAATCCCGTTGGAGCGCCTTCACGTGCTCGGGGAAGTCGATGGCATCAAGGCCGTCGTGGAGTTCTTGTGCATAGGAGGGCAAATCGAGAAACCACTGGTTCATTTCCTTCTGTTCCACGGGGCCGTTGCAACGCCAACACCTTCCCGCCTTGACCTGCTCGTTGGCGAGGACGGTGTTGCACGCCTCGCACCAGTTCACTGGAGCATGTTCCCGACGTGCAAGACCGTTTTCCATGAATTTCGTGAAGAACCACTGGTTCCACTTGTAGTACCTCGGGTCGTGGCTTTTGAGCGTTCGGCGCCAATCGTAGGAGAAGCCCATTCGCTTGATTTGGGCGGTGATGGAGGCCATGTTTCGCTCCGTGCTGTCGTGCGGATGGCCGCCTTCGGAGATGGCTGCATTTTCTGCGGGCATACCGAACGAGTCGTAGCCCATGGGGTAGAGAACATCGAAACCCATCATCCGCTTAAAACGAGCAACGGCGTCGCCAATGGAGTAATTGCGAACATGGCCCATGTGCATTTTCCCCGAGGGGTACGGGTACATTTCGAGACAGTAGAATTTCGGACGGTCATCGTGAAGGTCGCCATCAAACACCTTTGATTCGTTCCAGCGGTTCTGCCAGCCGACCTCGTCAACGGGTTCAAGTTCGGATGACATGGAGCCTCACCGTCCACTGGACGCTTTGGCCCACTCGTCCTCATGCTTTCAAATCCACGCCTCTCTCTGAGGCCGTGATGGTTTTGCACTCGCCTCAGTTTGAACCAAAGTCGTCGCTGGTTTCCAACAGGAAAATCGCTTCCCTCGTGAGTTTGTAGCGGTTCATCAAGCCCATCTTTCGGCGCTCCACCAAGCCGTATTTTTGCAACGTTCTGAGGTGGTGCGACACGAGTTGCTGGCTCTTTTCAAGGCGTTTGGCCAGTTCAGCCTGCGTAGGGAATTGACCCAAATCCCCGTCTTGGTCGAGGAGGTTGAGGATTTTTCCCTGCAGGCTGTTGGGGTCGGGGGACAACGGTGGTACGGGGAGGTCTTCCTCGCTGGTGCTTGGGTTCAGTTGATTCGTCAACGGGTAGTAGCGAACCAAACGCCCGTCGTTCTTTCGCCAGACGTTCTCTTCGGCTTCCAAAATCCTGAGGTGGTGCGTGATTTGCCCGTTGCTCATGTCCAAGGCGCTCATCAGCGCACGGAAATGACACCCCGGATTGGCGGTCAGGTATCCCATCAAACGGCCGCGCTGGTAGCGGCCGTCGGTGGTTTCGTGGGTTTTTCCAACGAGGCCAAGCAACCACAGCCCGGCAACGGTCGTCGGCAAACGAAGGCCTTCGTTGGTGGCCACGACCGCGACCAGCAAGGAGAGCAGGGAGGTGGTGACGACAACCGTCACGACGCTGGCCACGGGGGCGAGCGAGACGTCTTCGTTGGACGCAACCTCCTGCGTTTCAACCGGAGCGTCCTCAACAACGGGTTCGAGGATGGAACGTTCCATCACGACCTCAATCACCTCAACCGAGGCCGCTGAATACGAGGCACAAGCGGGGGAAGAAGGAGCCGGAACGACCCGGTAGATTCCCTCCGTCGTGGACGAGGGGGTCCAAGCGGCGAGCGTTCGAGCGTGAGCGAGGAGATGCATCTCCCCGTCCATGTCCAGCACGTAGCAGGTGCCTTGTTCTGTGAGCAAGCCAATCCATGTCCCGGTCAATTCAGTGACGACCGGTTCAGAAGGGGACTCGGTGTCCACTTCTTCCGACGATTCCGTGAAATCTTGAGGCCAAGCGACGGGAACGGCGGCGCTGCTGGTCGGGTTGGCCAGCAGGTTGAGTTCAAGCTCGTAAATGCCCTCGGGCACCACAGGTGCCCCATCCTGCATGAGGTTCACCTCAAAGGTCGCCAACGCCATGCCTTCGCTGGCTTGCGGCACCAGGACCTTTCGACCGTCGTACGAACCGCAGAAGCCCTGGAAACGGTGAACAGAGACCTCGTCTGCGGTGAGGAAATCAAGCACAAAGGAACACGGTTGGGTCATTCGGAGGTAAGCCTCCGGCCCGGTGTTGGTGACGGTGTTGGTGAGTTGGAGGGTGTTGGCGTCGAGCCAGTTCGCCTCGGTCACCAACTGGATGGCCCCCCCCTCGTCACACGGGTTCGGGCTGGCGTCTCGGTACGCCACCGTTTGAACGACGGACCGTTGGAGTTCGGGGACTTCCGCCACCACCGTGTAGGTACCGGGTGAAACGCGACAGCCATCGCTGTCAAAGAAATTCCACTGCGGGAGGGTCAACGTGAGTGGGTCGGTGGACGACAGCGAAGTCTCGAGTTCAATCGGCTGGCAGGATTTGGTGCTGCGCGAATCAAACACGACTTCGCCAAGATCGTTGAGTACCCACATCTCCGACCTGCACGAAGACGTGAAGGTGAGGGTTTGGTCCTCGCCCGATGAACCCAGCAGGTCCAGTTGGGCCACCAAAACATCACCTTGACCGAAAGGACGCTCTTCGTTTGCATTGAGCGACAAGGAAAGGCTGGCGTCAAGAAGGACCGCTTCCGTTGAAAGGGGTTCAAAGACGCGCTCGTGAACAAGTTCTCCCCCCGAGAGGGCAAGACGAACCGGTGTGGGAGAAGAAGGCGAGAGGGACAATTGGTCCACCTGAACCACTTCACCGGGCATCAAGGACGTTTGCTCCCCGATGCATGAGGGACCAAGGGCGGTGGTTTCGCCCACCGTGTATTCGAAGGCGCACGGAGAGAGTTCACTCAGATCCACCGTTTGAGCGCTTGGGTTGTGGAGCGAAACCAAACCGACCCAAGCCCCCTGGCCGTCCCCAAGCCGTTGGACCCAATCCACGGTGTAGGTCAACGCCGAAGGCAGGTTCACCGGGGTCTGCAGAAGGACCGAGGTTGAAGTGGAGAGGCCCGTTCCAACATGCATCGCTTCCACGGTGTAGGAACCGCTTTCCAACCACGCCCCGTCGGCGTCTTTCATGGTCCAGGTCAGCGGTGACTCAGCGGTGTAGGTCTCTCCCGCAGTGAGGTCGAGGCCCTGTTCCCGTGCTGGACACCCTTCGGTACCATCAACGACCTTGACGCCGGTGACGTTGAAGACATTGATGACAAAGGTGCATTTCGGGTTGTTAGGAAGCGTCACGGCTTCCCCTTCATTGACGAGGGCTGGCGTGAGAACCAAGGGGTTTCCAGGGCCGACCCAAGCCTGAGCGTCGTCGGTTTCGAACGTCAACTCAAGGTGAACATCGTTCACATCGGCAGAGGCAAAACCGACAAAAAGCGAAGCAAAAAGCACGCCCATCACAACGAGGATGCGGCCTTGCGGCTTCTCGCCCATGTGAAAACATGGTCGCTTCCCCTTTGAAAGGTCAGCGGTGCAAACGGTGCGTAGGCTTCAGAGGTTCTCAAGGTCGAGCATGGAAGGGATCGCAGCCTCGGTGGCAGCCTGTTGTTGCAGTTCGTGCTGCTTCCATTCGGGCAGACCTTCGGTCCCTTCCCAGCCCAACGCCCGGGCTTCAGCGTAGTTGCCCTCGGCAATGTAGTGCTGAATCCAAGCTTGGCGACGTTCTTCTTCCTCGGCAAACGAGGCTTGAATCATCTGTTCTTCTCGCTTGGCCGCCACCGCTTTGCGCTTACCGGCGGCTCGGGAAACTTGGGCCACGATGATGAGGGCGAGCATGAAAATGATCACCCCGCCCATATACAGCAACGTGGAGTTCTCTCCGCTGAGGAGGGAACTGGCGTCGCCTTCACCGGCCTGTGCGTTGGGGTCAGTCGTGATGGTGCACTTGGCCTTGTCAGCCGCTAACCAATACAAAGGATCCCAACGACAACCATCCGACTCGTCCTCAACACCATCGTTATCGGTATCGAGACAGCCATACCATTCCTCATCCAATCGGGTAGTGGAGGTGCCGGGCACCGTTCGACACTTATCAGACTGATATCCAGTTTCGTTGTCACCGTAACCGTCGCCGTCGAAGTCCAACCACTGGCTCGCTCGAAGCGGGAAACTGTCCACTCGGTTTGAACTGTTCCAGTTGTCGCCCCAGCCGTCGCCGTCAATATCGGACCACTGCGAGGCGATGTCTGGGAAAGCGTCGCCGCGTTGTTCTC
>JAYOHN010000047.1:0-13290 GCA_038118245.1 Candidatus Poseidonia sp. | reverse complement strand
TCACCTCCCACGAAGGCGGGGGCTCGGACGGCGAGGACATGCACAGCCGCATCCTGAACGAAGCCATGGATGCTGGAATCGTCGTCAGCGTGGCTGCGGGCAACGACGGACCGGACAACGACGGTTTGTCGGGCATGGGTTCCTCAAGCCTCTCGATCACCGTCGGGGCAACCGACGACAAAAACACCGTCGACCGAAGCGACGACACCGTCGCTTCGTACTCCTCTCGCGGCCCGCGCCGGGACAACGGCAACGGCAACCCGCTCGACGAACTCAAACCCGAGGTATCAGCCCCCGGGACCAACATCGTGCAAGCCGAGGGTTGCGTGACCTCGGGCGGCTGCATCAACCTGCTTGGCGGGTCGGCTGAAGACAACGGGTACACCGGGCGGGGTTCGGGAACTTCGTACGCCACCCCTTCGGTGTCGGGCATTCTGGCGATGATGATACAGGCAAACCCCGAACTTTCAACCGCGGAAATGAAGGAGATTCTCAAACTCACGGCGGAGCGGCGCGGCGAAGCCTCGGCGCCTGAGGTGGACCCCTTCTGGAACCGTGATTTTGGTTGGGGGATGGTGGACGCTTACGCCGCCGTTCACCTCGCCGAACACATGCGGGACAACGACTTGACGGGCAGCGTTGACGTGACGACCCAAGTTCACATCACCAACGCCAGCATGAACGCCTCGACGGGTCTGTACGAGGTTCGAGGCCTCGCATGGGGGCAAGCCGGCTCCGTTTCTTCGGTGGAAGTCCGCGTGGACAACGGCCCGTGGATGGAAGCCACCTACGATGCGGTTGCGGGCGAACTCGGGGCCATGGAGCGCTTTACCTGGGTCGTTGGTTTGGACACCGGTCAACTCTCCCAAGGAAACCACACCCTCGAAGTTCGAGGTCTCAACGAACAAGGTGTCTCTTCTCTGCCCGTGTTCGTTACCTTTGCCGGTTCAGGCGATGGTGTCAGCAGCAGCGGGGGCTGGGGCGATTCAACCGTTCTCGCCGTTGGGGCTCTCTTGGCGGTGACCGTCTTGGTCGTCTTCGCTGTTGGTGGCCGAATTGACCAACCTCTCTCGTTAGCGTCGACCAAGGCGAGCGAAACGAACGTCGTGGATGCGGTGCTTGTCGAGGAAAAGGACAAGACAACGAAAGCGACCAAGAAAACATGATTGCATTGAAATGCAAGCCGGCGTTCGGCCTTTTCATGCGAACGTTCAGCGACCGCGCCTTGGCGATTCAACCGACCGGCGTTCGCAAGATGTTCGACCTTGCGGGGGACGACGTGATTTCCTTCGGCCTCGGAGAGCCCGATTTCCAACCCCCTCCCGTCGCCATCAGCGCCTTCCATCAGGCGATGCTTGACGGGCGAAACAAATACACCACGACGGCCGGCTTGCCAGCGTTGCGTGCAAAAATTGCCGAGTCCTGGTCGGCTTACCAAACCGGCATGGACGAAAACAACGTGTGCATGACGATGTCGGGAACCAACGCGCTGCTCAACCTCTTCATGACGCTCGTGAATCCCGGCGAAAACGTGCTCCTCCCTGAACCGTACTTCCCGCTTTACGGGCCCGACGCTTCCCTGGTCGGCGGCGAGGGCAAGTACTACCCGTGCTTGTTTGAAAACGAGTTTATCCCGGAGGTTGCCGACCTGGAGGCGCTGGTGGACGAAAACACGGTCGCTGTCCTGTACAATTTTCCAAGCAACCCAACGGGCGGTACCCTCACGGTTGAACAGCGTGACGCGCTGTTGGCTTTTGCACAGAAGCACGACCTTTGGATCATCTCGGACGAGGTTTACGACCGCATCGTGTTTGAGGGTGACCACGTTTCCTTCATGGGCACGGGCTACGAGAAAGTCATGGTGGTCAACTCGTTCTCCAAAACCTTCGCCATGACGGGTTGGCGCATCGGGTACATCATCTCAAGCAACGTTGAAGCGATGAAACAGGTCGTCAAAATTCAATATTACATCTCGGCATGCAGCAACGATGCCATGCAATACGCCGTGTTGGAAGCCATGAATTCCGCCAACGACTACCCCGACACGATGGCGGCGGAATTTCAACAGCGATGCAACCTTATCGTCGACCGCTTGAACGCCATGCCAGGGGTGCAATGCCACCGACCCAAAGGCGCCATCTACGTGTTCCCCAAGGTGGACGTTCCCGGAATGACCTCCGAAGAAGTGGCGTTGGAATTGCTCAAAGACGGGGTCTTGTGTTCTCCGGGAAGCGCCTTCGGACCTTCGGGTGAAGGCCATCTGAGGTTTGCCTACACCATCAGCCAAGACGATATTTCCCGAGGCATGGACAAAGTCGAAGCCACGCTCCGGCGATTGCAGCGTTGAGGGCGGCTCCCATGGGAATTGGTTCTACCGTGGGGCTTTTTCTCCTCGGAGGTGCGATAGGCCACGTTGGACCAAGATTGCCGACGTTGTTGATGACCCGTGCAAAAGGGTTCAACCTCCGGTTTCCGCCCCACCCCGAACCCGTCGATCTCTCGCCCCATTTGACGCAGCGCGTCCTGCATCTCCGCACGTTCTACTGGCTCAGTCTCGTGCTGGCTGGCGTGGTACTCGTCTTCGGAGCAGCCAGCTTGCGTTGGGGCTCTGCGCCGTTTGGCTTTGGCTTGTGGGTTGCGTCTTCGTGGACCGTGCTCGTGCGGCTCCAAAACCAACTTGCCGGGCGTCCCGCACCTTGGTCCCACAGCATGGCCGTTGAACTTCAGCGCATCATGGACCTGCCACGTTCCCACCAAGCATGCTGCCCGCAGCCAGCCCCGCATTGGCTGCCGGCCGGCATCCGCTGTGCATCCTGCGGGGCGTTGCTCTCTCGCATGGCTCGACCCGATTTAGGTCGTCCACGCAGCGACGGCCGCCTTCGGGGCACGGTTCGCCTGCTCATTACCGACGGTCATCCGATGGCCGAACCCTTCCCCAAACAAGAAGAGCAGCAAGAATAGGGCGTGACGGGCGTTTGGAAGGGCAACCTTTGAGAAAAGCAGGTCATGGCTTGGCGTTATGGCTGGCCGCCCCGCCCCCGTCGCCTCCATCACGGCGAGGCTGGGATTGACCGGGCAACTGCTCGCCCAAATTTTCCTCACCCCCATGGCAGCGTTTTCGCTGACCTACCTGTTGGTCTTCACGGCACAAGGCGGTGATTTCCGGCTGCGCATCGAGGTGGACATGGTGCCGTGGATCGGCATGGCTTCGTTGTTTTACGGCATGACCGCCTTATTGCTGGCGTTAAGCATGGGAGGTTTTGTTCCGCTTCGCGTGATCGAGGCGGGGGGTTGGCGTCTGGCCTTGGGGCTAACCCGCCACCGAGGGAGTTCAGCCCATCGTTTTACTGCCCGTCAACGCTACGCCGCCTCTTCTCACGGGCGGCTCTCGATGCTGGTTCACGAGCGGTACGTCGCCGGACACGCCTTGTGGACCGTTCGAGGCTCGCTGGTTCTGCTTGCCATTCCGTTCCAAGTCTTGTTGGCGACCATCCCTCTTACGCTGGTGCTCATGTTCCCGAAGGGGGTGGTGCACCAACATCGGCAACTGGAGATGGCGTTGCTGTTGTACTGCTTCTGTCTCTTTGTGTCCATTCGACTGTTTCCGGCATTTGCACGGCGCTACATCACGCTGGCTTCGTTGGGAAGGAAATTCCTCGGCAACACCCTTCGCATCTCATGGGCCTTTCCGGTGTTTCTTTTGTGGTCCATGGGCCAACTCTCAACCTACATCGTGCAGCGGGTGTTGGGCGAGAACATTGCGCTGAACATTGCGTTTGAACAACATCTGTTCGAGTCCCTCATTTCAGCTGGCTCAACACCTGAAACATCCTTCCTCAACCTGCTCACCGCCCTCGCCGTGATGCCGATGGCGGCGTTCACCACGCTCGCTGTCTTGGGTGGCGGAGCGGGAGCGCCTCCCTCGTGGATGAAACCGAGCGCTTCGTTGGGAACGGCTGACGACACGCAAGAACAACTCGACGCCCTTGCAACCGGCCTCGACCACCTTGCCGCCGAGGTGAACCGCGCAAAGCAAGCCGCCCCGCCATCCCACACGCCAGCGATGGTGCAACACGTCGTCGTCCCCGTTGGGGTGCCGGTTCAGCCTCAAGTTTCCCAACAGACCGAGGCAACACCAACCGCAGGTTCGTTGGTCGATGGCCTGGATTTTGACCGCATCGGTGGTCTGCCCAAGGATGAGCCACCCTCGCCCGCCCAAACACCTGATTTTGACGAGCCGGTTATCCGCGGGTTCAACCTTGATGAAGTGGACTGAGGCACTGTTCCGCTCTTTGGAGGCGAACCAACGAAAGGCGACCTTCTTATGCTCCATCCTGTTGGGACAGCGTGATGATGTCCATGCGCCGTTTCTTGCCGTTCACCATTGTCATGCTGCTCGTCCTCCAAACCACGGCGTTTCAGTTTGTGACCCCTGCTCAGGCTGCGTCCGGCCGAGGCGGTACCAACGACGATTTCACGGTCAAGACCATCACGATCGGAAACGCCTCGGTGGCCGCCGATCAATGGGTTCAATCCGACGGGACCGTCATGGATTACATCTTCATCGGCGAGAGCATTGAAATTACCGTCACCGTGCAACGTTTCGGTCAATCGGGAATCGGCGAGGATGCGCCGGTGCGCCTGGACGTGGTTCACCCCATCGGGTTCGTCATGGAATCGTTCAATTTCAACACGAACCTGTTGACGGGCGGTCAATCCTACAACCACATCTTGACCTGGACGCCCTCTGCAGCCCACTCCATCCTCAACACCTCCACCAACGACCTTTCCGGCGGTCTCATTTTGCGGGCCACCGTGGCGTTCGCTGACGACGACAAGAACACGAACGACGAGCGAGAAAAGATCGTACCCGTCGCCATCGCCGCCAACAGCATGGAGGATTGGAGCCAAACCTCCAACCCGCAATTCTTGTCGGGGAAGTACCCTGCACAAGGCGGCGACGCCGTTGCAACCGGTTCATGGCAGACCGACGCCACCAGCAGCGCTGCGGGCAACAAGCATTGGCGGCATTCGGCCCCTGGAAGCAATTACCCCTCCAACGCCGAGGCCACCCGCCTCGTGTACGCCCGCTACATGACCGGAAACTCTTGCGACACGGACGCCCCTGACCCTGGAATGACCGGGGTTTACGGCGTTTACCTTTGCCGCATGCTCTTCTATTCCAACGAATTCGTCTCCAGCCAATTCCACATCCAGGCCTGGGGCAGCATGGCCGCCGGCGACAAAGTTTCCATGGAACTCTGGCGAGGTTCCGGCAACATCAGCGACCCCTTCGAATCCATCTCTTGGGACATTTCTCAAGGCAACCCGAGCGCCGCTCCCGGCCAGTGGACCAACCTTTCTTGGGACCCCCAAACCACGTGGTTGGAAAACCCCAACCTCGCCAACCCCGAGGTCTTCCTCGGCGGAAGTTCCTACACCTTCAGCATGCTCTTCACTTCCGACAGCAGCGTGGCGAGCGAAGGCTTCCACATCGACGATTTCGTTCACTTTGGTGTGAGCCGAGTGACCGATTACACCCTTGACTTGCAATGCGACAACCCGCTCAACGGGTACACGCTCGCTCCCAACGAAATGGCCGTGCTCCACTGCATGCTGACCAACAACGGCTACGCCCCTGCAACGATTCGGTTGCAAACCAACGTCACGAACGACTCGTGGATGTTCCCCTACCCCATCATCCGACTCGACATCGAAGGCAGCAACAACCACGGAACCAACGTCATTTTCCCACCGCTCGGTGCGGGGAAAACCGTTGAGTTCTGGGCCAACCTCACGGTTCCTGCAGGTGCCGATGTTCAACAACGCATCTGGAACCTTTGGCTCCAAGATGCCAGCAGCGCACAATTGGGCGAAAAAGCCCGCTTGACCATGGATTTGGCCGTGAGCGAGCAATTCAGCGCCGCCCTCACGTCCTCCGCCTCCCTGACGGCCGCTACCGTTGCCCCCGGTCAATCCGGGCTGGTTGATTTCAGGCTCCAAAACACCGGCAACCGGGATGCTGCGTTCAACTTGGCCACCACCTTCTCCGACACCAACGGGTGGACGGCACTGGTTGAAAACGAAACAGGTGTGGTCCAGCAAAACCCCATCACGCTGTACAAAGGCGAGCGGGTTGATTTGGTGTTGAACATCACTGCCCCCGAACTCGTTGGGCCGGGGACCGTCTCATTCAACCTCCGTGCAACGTGCCCGTCGTGCAGCACGGCGCTCTTCGGCAACGTGGTTTTCAGCAGAAACGTGGAGGTGCCCGTCATTCGGGAGGTCAGCCTGGTGGCTGAAGAAAACACCTTCACCGGGGCAGCCAACGGGATCAGCAAATCGTTGTACCTCAACTTGTTCAACATGGGCAACGACGACGAACAATACAACCTCACGCTCGTTCAGAGCAACTGGCGCCTCCAAGCTTCGCTCGCTGCCGACCAGTCCCCGGTGCTGGATGCATGGGACGGTGAATCCGTGGTCGTGGTCTCGCTCGCCATGCCGGTCGGCCTCAACCCCGGATATTATTCCGTGACCGTGACGGCGACCAGCGTGAACGATTCATCGGTTTCAGATTCGGTTGAACTGATCATCGAGATTTTGGAAACCGCAGCGGTCTTCGTCTCGAACGAAGAAACGGGCCAGTCCTACATCCCAGGCGACCTCCCACAGACGATGTCGTTTGAAGTCCGAAACGACGGCAACAATCCGGACAGTTTCGCGATGTCGCTGAACACGCCGAACGGCATGGTGGCTCAGTTCACGAACCTCGTTAGCGGGAGCACACCCGAAATTGATGTCGGGTCAAGTTACAACGTTTCGGTGGAGTTCTCGTTCATCGAAGGCACGGAAGGCACGCTCACGCTCACGGTGGTGGCGACCAGCAACGCCGACAACGCCATCAGCGCCTCAGGTCAGGCCCAATACCTGGTCGGCTCGCAAGATTGGCTCCGCATCTTCGCCATCCAACCGCTTGAGATCGCCGAGGAAGGTGAATACGAAGTGAACGTACGAATCGTGAACCAATACACCACGGGCCAGCGTGTGGTGATGGATTTGGATGCGAGCGAATCCAACTCGTGGTTCCAATCCTCCATCGCTCGCCTCGACAAAGACTTCACGCTCGGCATCGGGGAGACCAAAGAAATCACGATCACCGTCGACATCACCGAAACGACGCTCAAGAACCTCAACAACGACACGCTCAGCGTTGAACTGGTTGTTTGGGCCCGTTCGGAAACCGTGAGCGACGCCGCCAACGCCGTCCTCCAGGTCACGTTGCAACGCATCGACACCGAAGCCACCACCGCCGGTGAAGACGCTGGTGCAGGGTTGCCCCTCGAAGAGATCGCCCTTTGGGTGGTCTTCATGGTCGTGCTTGCTGGTGGCGCTTTCGTGCTGCTTTCCATTCTGCGCACCGAAGAGGAAGAGGACGAGTACGAAAAGTGGGGCGAAGACGGCTACGAGGACAGCCTTTCGGCCACCTATGGCGCCGTTGCCGCAGCGCCTTCCGTCCCAACCACCATGCCCACGCCTGCTCCAGCTCCTGCTGCCCCTGCACCCGCTCCTGCGCCAGCCGTTGACGACGGCATGCCTCCGCTCCCCGCTGGCGGTTTACCGGCCGGCTGGACCATGGAACAGTGGCGCCACTATGGCCAGCAATGGCTTGAGCAAAATCAATCCTGAAGCGAATCGGCTCGGCTGGCCTGCCGAGCGCAGGGTTCAAGTTGGAGGGTGCCTCGCCAACGATGCCGGAGGCGCTCATCATGTACGGAAACGGACAAGCACCCATTTTCATTCTCAAAGACGGTACGCAACGAACCCGTGGTCGAACCGCCCAATCAAACAACATCGCGGCCGCCAAAGCTGTTGCCGATGCGGTTCGCTCAACCCTCGGTCCGAAGGGCATGGACAAAATGCTCGTGGATTCCATGGGCGATGTGGTCATCACCAACGACGGCGCTACCATTCTCAAAGAAATGGACATTGAGCACCCCGCAGCGAAGATGATCATCGAGGTCGCAAAAACCCAAGAGCAGCATTGCTTTGATGGGACCACCTCCGCGGTCATTCTCTCCGGCGAATTGCTGAAGCGGAGCGAGGACCTGATCGAACAAAACGTCCACCCAACGGTGATTTGCGAAGGGTTTCGTCTCGCCGCAGAGCGAGCCATCGATTTGATGGGAAGCCACGGCATTTCCACAGAGAACGACGACGCTGTTCTCAACGAAGTCGCCAAAACCGCCTTGACCGGGAAATCAGCGGGAGCGGTGAAGACCTTCATGGCCGACATTTGTGTCAGGGCCGTGAACGCTGTTGGCGTGGTGGAAGACGGTGAGCGCTTGGTTGATCTCTCTGACATCAAGGTGGAAAAGCGCCAAGGGGGTTCCATCAAAGACTCAACGCTCATCGACGGCATTCTTCTGGACAAAGAACGGGTGCACGCCGGCATGCCTCGCAGCATCGCCAACGCCAAAATTGCGCTCGTGAATTCCGCCATTGAAGTCAAGAAGACCGAGGTTGACGCCAAGATTCAGATCACCGACCCCAACCAACTTGCGTTGTTCCTCGAAGAGGAAGAGAATTACATTCGCAACCTGGTCAACAAAATCGAATCCGTGGGTGCAAACGTCCTGATCTGTCAGAAGGGGATTGATGAGTTGGCTCAACACTACCTCTCGAAAAAAGGAATTTTCGCCATCCGACGCGCCAAGAAATCCGACATGGAAGCTTTGGGCAAGGCCACCGGCGGGACCATCGTCACCAACCTCGAAGACATGACTGAGGCCGACCTCGGACAGGCTGCCCGTGTTGAGGAGAAGAAAATCGGGGACTCCGACATGACCTTCGTGACCGGTTGCCCCGAAGCGAAGTCGGTTTCCGTCTTGTTGCGAGGTGGAACTGAACACGTGGTGGATGAAATACGCCGTGCCTTTGACGATGCGGTGGGCGTCGTTTCTGTCGCCTGGGAAGACGGGGCCGTCTTGACCGGCGGAGGCAGCGTTCTTGCGGCCCTTTCCCGTGACCTTCGGACCTACGCCGAGACCGTCGGTGGTCGCGAGCAGATGGCGATTGAAGCCTTTGCATCAGCCCTCGAGATCATTCCACGAACGCTCGCTGAAAACGCAGGCCTTGATCCCGTGACGACCCTCATTGAACTCCGAAAAGCCCACGCAGACGGACAAAGCCACGCAGGCATCAACGTCTACGAAGGCGGCGTCGTGGACATGAAGGAAGGCAACGTTGTGGAGCCTCTGCGAGTTGTCGAACAGGCGATTCAATCCGCTACGGAAACGGCCATCATGATCCTGCGCATCGACGATGTCATCTCGTCCAAAGGCGTCCCCATGGACGAAGGCATGGGTGACATGGGCGACTTCCACATGTGATGTTGCTTTTCGGCGTCTTTTTCTTGCAAAAAACCATTCCCAGTGCCCCGTTTCCTTTACGGGGGAATAATAACCTTCAAAGGCCACTCAAGGCTGGAAGCAACTGCCCACAGAGCGTGAGCAAGAGGTCATCCCATGGCAATCGTTGCGAAAGTTTGGATTGATGAAGATTGCATCACCTGCGATGCCTGCCAGGACATCTGTCCAGAGGTGTTTGAGGTCACCGACGACTCTTCCCAAATCCTCGCCGCCGTCCGAACCGACGGGGTCTTTGACCGCAACGTTGGCGGCTCGCCTCTGGTTGGAAACCTCGGGGCAGAACTCGGTGACATCATCATCGAAGCCGCTGAGGCATGCCCTGTTGAAGTCATCAAATTTGAATTGGTTTCAGACGGTGCAGAGGCGGCCCCTGCAGAAGCGGCCCCTGCTGCGGTTGAAGCCGCAGCCCCTGCGGCTGCGGCCGCCGTACCCGCTGCAGGCGCTTCCGAAGCCCTCACCGCCGTGCTCTCCGGTGATCGAGATTTGAACATCCTCTTCGGCTCTCAAACCGGCAACGCAGCGGGTCTGGCAGAGAAGACCGCGAAGATGGCTGCAAATTACGGTCTCAATGCAAAAGTCGTGGACATGGACGGCTTTGACCTTGCATCGCTCGCCTCCATGAAGCGCGTCATGATCATCACGTCCACCTGGGGCGAGGGTGAGATGCCCGACAACGCCGATGTGCTTTGGAACGCCATCAGCGCCAACGGTCCGGGTCTCAACGGCGTTCACTATTCGGTTTGTGCAATCGGGGACAGTTCCTACGATGAATTCTGCAAGGCCGGTCACGACTGGGATGGCAAACTTGCCTCGCTGGGCGGCACCGAAGCCCACCCCATTCAGGAATGCGACGTTGACTTTGAACCTCCTTGGAAGGTTTGGGTTTCGGAGGCGTTGCCTCGCCTGGCTTGTGTTGATGAATCGGGGACCCTTCAAATCGACCTTCTCGATGAAATGATGGCCTACGGCGCAGGCGATGACGACGACGTGATGGAGGGCGACTTCACGCCCGGTGCCGTCGTTCGAGATGAGATCACCGTAACCCTGGAACTCTTCCGGTACTGCCCCGAAGCAGCCGAATCTGGATGGGATACGTTGACCTGTTCCGTTCCGGGGCATGCTACCCTCGAAGACCTCTTGCTCACGATGCAGCGAGACGTTGATGGAAGCCTCGCCTTCCGGCGGGGCACAGGAGCGGGGACGCCAACCACCGGTGTTCGCGCTAACGGGCGAATCGTGTTGGCCGACGCAGCCACCGTCGGCGACCTCGCCGCCGACGGCGGTCGCTTGCGCATTGAACCGCTCCCCGGCCATCCGGTTGTTCGAGACTTGGTCGTTGACACCTCTCGTTACGAAAACCACCGAAGCCGAGCCGAACCTTGGATTCGCACCGACCCTCGAGAAGGTGAACGCCTCCCCTCAGGCACGGCGATGGGGACGGTGGACGCCGGCAGCGCCACTGCGCTTCACCAAGCTGGTGATGTGCTTTCCTTCCAGCTGATTCAAGCCATGTCCGACACCCTGCCTCACGACCCACATTACGAGGGGCCAGGCGTTCATTTCCAGCAATGGCTCCGCGTCCTTGACCCCAGGACCTCCGAGAAACAGCGTCGCCAAATCATGGCCTCGTTGCAAGAAAAGGACGGTGTGTGGTCCGAAGCCGATCACGCCAGTTTGATTCGTTACGGGGAAGACGGGCGCTTGGCCGCTCGGGCCTTGAACGAAGCCCGCGGTGTTTTGCTCAACCAAAACCGGTACGCAGGAAAGTCGGGTCGTCTCGTCAAGTGGTACGGTCGAAGTGTGAAATGGTCAGGGAACGTGAACGAAACCACGCTCTACCGACAGGTGCTCGGCCCGTTGGGTCTCGTCAGCAACGTGTTCAGCGGTGTTTCTGCCCGAATGGCTCTGGCCTTCACTCGGAACGGCGGTCCGCCCATGCGAGGCCTCCAAGGTCTGCTCGTTCCACCCGCAGGCTTGGGACGGATTCCGAAAATGTTCAACGGTAAAGTGGACGACTATCACGAAGTCGTGAGCCTATTCAACGAAATTGACCAGCGGTTCTGAGGTGAGATGATGGCGAAAATTGCGTATTACCCGGGAAACGTCGCACGGGCGGGAGCAGCGGAAGTCGAAGATTGCATTCAACCGCTCTGCAAAGCGCTCAACATCGAACTCGTTGAATTGCCTCGTGCGAGCAGCGACGGCGGCAACGTCATCAAACAAGCGACGCCCAAACTTCAGGACGCCTTGGTCGCACGTAACCTCGCCCTCGCCGAAGCCAAAGGCCTCGACATCATGACCACCTGCGCCTCAAGCCATGGCATCATGTGCAACACCGCTGATGACATGAAACGGAACCCGGTCTACGCCAGTGCCCTCAACAACCTCATCGCTCGCACCTCCGGCGTCGAATACAACGGAGAAACCCAATCGCGCCACCTCCTTCACTACCTGGTTGAAGAAATCGGCTTGGACGCCGTTCGAGACGCTGTGAAGAACCCGCTCAAGATGAAGGTTGCCGCCTACTACGGTCCGGACATGCAACGTGAGGGAGCCTGCGCAGGGGACGACCCGTTCGTCCCACAATACATGGAACAACTCATCGAAGCCCTCGGTGGGACGCCGATTGAATACGATTCAAAATGCGCCAGCGTCGGCTCCACCTCAATGCTCACCTTGGAAGACGCTTCCCTGGCCATGACCGCCGCCGTGCTTTCAGACGCCATCGAGTCGGGAGCGGAACTGGTGGTAAGTGCCTGCACCGTGTCTCACATCAACTTGGATTCTTACCAATCCAAAGCCGGTCGTGTCTCTGGAAAGAACACCGCCGTACCGGTGTGCCACCTCTCCGAGGTCGTTGCCTTTGCATTGGGCTATTTCCCCGACCGTTTGGCTCAACTTCGCACCCGTGTTCGTCTCATCGGGTCGTGACCTTGCCCAACGCTTCGAACAGCGCCTTGGCCTGACTTTGGGTGCAGCCACTCGTGGCTTTGACCTCCTCTTCGGTTGCAACCAAGAGCCGACCAAGGTCGGGTGAAAAGGCGTCGACCACCTCCCGCAACGCGGGGTTGGCCTCTGCAAAGGGCGCCGTCACATGAGCGTAACACCTCGCCATGTGTTCCTTCGCCGTATCCAGCCAGGGGTGCCGGGATTCGGGCGCCTCCTCCATCGCTTCAAGTTCCCTCTTTGCGCTTGCAAGGGTTTGGTCGAGGCTTGCTTCATCAGCCCGTGAAGTTTCAGCCCAAGCGTGGAGCCGTTCAATCTCTTCATGCTCACGTTTGCTGGCGACGGCAAGGAAATGGGCGGTTTCTTTCGCATCTTTCACCATCATGACCGGCAAGCCAAGGTCGAGCGTTACATGCGCAAGAGCTCCAAGAACGGCGTTTGGATGAAGCCCATAACTCGACTCACCCCCGGTTTCGATGAGCAACAACGGACGTGCTGCGCTTGCCCTGAGGCTTCTGCATTGTTGGAGCAAGCGCCCGTCTTTGATGGATGCGAGCAAATCTCGAGCCGTTTTTCGCTCCACCAACACGCGTTCGGACAACCGAACATCGCCGCAGGGAAGATGGGTCAGGGTCACGTTGAACCCGAGCGACTTGAGGTGCGCCGGCAGGGTGGATTGGCCTTCCCGATGGTCCAAGGCAATGGATGTGAAATCCCCTCGGACCCCCAAGGTCTGGATCTCGCTTTCAGCCGCATCGAGCACCACTTGACTCAGTTGGGAAAGCGTGGGCTTGATTCGAGCCGGTTGAGGTTGAACTGCATCGTAATCAAACAACCCTTTCTGCTGCTGCGGACGCCGTTGTTCAGCGGTCAACGACGGTGCGGTGCGGTTGCTCTCAGAGCGCTGCTTTCG
>JAYOHN010000046.1:0-13331 GCA_038118245.1 Candidatus Poseidonia sp. | reverse complement strand
CCTTTGTCAACGCCCTCGTTGAGGATATGACGCATCAAGTCCAGATACGCGTCCACTCCGTCACCCGTCTGTGGTCGACGAAGGAAGCACTTAGGCCTTCTCGCCTTCACTGCATCCCTTTTCTTGTCAAAAGGGCATCTCATCGCTTCGGTGTTCAGGGTGCTCCGAGTGCGCCAAGGCTGGCCATCAATTGGTCGGTGAAGGTACGGTACAAACCCGCAAGCACGCTTCGGATTTCATGCTCCTCTTGTTCGGCAAGCGTTCGAAGTTTGGCCGCGGTCATGTTGCCGCCGTCAGCGTCCGCCAACCATGTCAGCCACGAAATGCCTTCTCCGACATTCACGGTAAATCGCCTCCAAAGACGAGGCCATTTGTGATGCTGTGGTTGCATCACGTTGCGCGTTCCGCAAAGAGCGATCGGGACGACCACCGCATCGGGGTGGGCGGCTGCAAGACGGGCAACCCCGGTTTTCCCCGGCAGCAAGAAAGGGGCCTCAGTCCGTTTTGACCGTGTCCCTTCGGGGAAGATTCCCAGGGCTTTCCCTTCAACCAAAACACTCGCTGCACTTGCAAGGGCCTCGTTTCCGCCCTGTTCCCGTTGGGTTTCGATCTGGCCCGTTGAGCGCATGACAAATCGGGTCATTGGGTTGGAAAAATGCCCGTCTTTCGCAAGGTAATGCGTGGTGCGTCTGGCAGCGGCGATGACGACGATGGGGTCAACGTGCGAGAGGTGATTGGCGGCCAGGATGGTGGCGCCTTTTCGGGGAATGCGATGCGCTCCGACGATCTTCCAACGCAGCAATGGCCGAAGCAAGGGTGAAAGAAACATCCTCAATGCACCGTACACCGGGGTTGCTGGGAGCGGTTCTTCGTTTGGGGCGATGTTCCAGTGGGGTCGCAAGGCTTCCCAAGCATCGGCGAGGGGCGTTGGTGCGACCATGGTGGTTTGGCTTGGTGACGAGGATTTGATGTTTGTTCAAGATGCAAAGTGATGAACAGCATTTTTCTCTCGGTTCAACCCGGGCAGAGGGCAAGCGTCAAAGAGCGGCGAATGAACCGGCCGGCATGAGGTTGAGGTTGGTGTCCCGTCTCCCAGCCGTCCTTCTCATCTCCAGCCTGCTGTTGGTCACGGTCCATCCTGTGGTGCTTGCCCAGGTCGCTTGGGAGGAAGACGGTTGGCTGAGAACCTCCTATGCTCAAGACCGGCTTGAGGCCGGCGATGAATTCGGGTGTTACGGCGTTCCGGGACTCTCCTGGCAAAACGACCCGGGTGCGGTGGCGGCGGCTTGTCGCGTGTACCTCGAGGAGCGCCTTAACGCAAGTGCTTGGGGTGCAAACCCGCTCTCGATCTACACGCCGAACACCCTCACCATGGCTGACCATCAAAAGGTTGCATCCCAAGATTTCGTCGTTCACGGCGATGACACCGGTCTGAGCGAAACCGCCTGGCACGGTCCCGACGATGAGCCTGATGATCTGTGGGAATGGTACAACATGGGTCGTCGAGGAGGAAGTTTGGAAAAGGGAATTGCTTCTCTTGACACGGTGAGCGAAGCCATCGCCGAGGGTGGCTTGTTCAACCTGTATTGGATTGGCCGGGTCAACGATGCCACCGTTCGCCACGACCGAGAGGTGTTGGCCTTGCTTGACGAGCATCCCGATGTCTGGTTAACGACCTGGGGCGAGGCCTGGTCCGTTTGGTCCGGTAAGCGCTGTTACGAATTTTCACACGAAGCACAACCTGCTGAAAACGGGACAACGCTCGCATTTGAACCGCTGGTGACGCCCGCCTGCACCGGCGTGACCAACGGTCTTCCATGGGGTGTCCCTCACACCTGGCTCATCGATACCGGAGGGGCCGAGGTCGTCTCCGTCACTGGAACGTCTGGAGAACTCAGTTCTATAGAGGGGAACAAAACGCTCGCAGAGGGCTGGCGGCAGCAGGAGGATGGGACCCTCGTCCTCGCCCTTGCGAACGGTCACCCGGTGGACATCCTTCTGGCTGAAAAGGACGTTGACTACGATGTTCTTGGACAAACCCGATTTTTCAACAACCTCTCCTCTGCTGTGACCGTCGCAGGCCACGAAACGACAGACTTGTTTGCCTGGTCAAAACGTTTCCTCGATGACACCGATGTGAGGTTTACATGGCTGGTTCAACCGAGACCGATGGACGAGGTTCATGCATGGATTCCGTACGCTGTGCTCGGCGTCGCGATGATCACGGTGGTCTCGATGCTTGGTGTGTTGGGCCGAGAGGGTCTCGGCCCGTTCTCGGATGTGGCGTTCCTGCAAAAGCCTTCAAAGAACGATATCGTTCCGGAAAGCATGCAAAGCCTTGATGTTGAAGAGGAAGCCTAGACTTGTTGGAGGCAGCAGCATGGGAGAAGACGAACTGGTCATCGACCCCTGGGGGAGCGCCCAATCCACCGACTACGACCGCATCATCTCCCAGTTCGGTTTGACTCCGCTCAAAGGGGCAACGATGCCCAACGCCACCAAGCTGCACCGCCGGGGGATTGTGTTTGCTCACAGGGACGTGGACCAGATTCTGGAGGCGCACCGAACCGGTCAATCTTTCGGGGTGTTGACGGGGTTGATGCCGAGCGGTCAAATGCATCTGGGTCACTCGATGGTCGTTGAGCAAGCCAAGTGGTTCCAAGAACTTGGAGGTGATGTCACCATTGCCGTTGCCGACTTGGAAAGCCAAGCCACGCGGGGCGTATCGCTTGAGAAGGGGCGCTCGATTGCGTTGAGTGAATACGTGTCGCATTACGCCGCCTTGGGCTTGGACCCCGAGAAAACCAACGTCTATTTCCAATCGACTCGCCCCGTCGTGCAACGGCTTGGATTTCAACTCGGGAAACGGACCAATCTGAGCGAGTTTGAAGCGATTTACGGATTTTCAGGCGAGACCAACCTCGCCCATGTTCAAGCCCCTTTGGTTCAAGTGGGCGATATCTTACATCCACAATTGGATGAGTATGGTGGGCTCCGGCCGGTGGTGGTTCCCGTGGGCGTGGATCAGGACCCCCACCTTCGCTTAACGCGAGGCTTAGCAGCCAAAACCAACTGGTTTAACGTGAAAGAGGCCAGCTCCGGTGGCGTGATGATTAGCCTATCCGTTCACGACGAGAACGCCGATGTGTTTGGCCAACTGCCAAACGGGCGGATCGACCGAGAAAAGGTTGCAACCGTGTTTAACAGCGTCGTGGAGGCAGTGACGACTTTGGGCTTCTCCGACATCATGTCAAGTCCAAAACAAGGCCATGTTCGCGTCCCTTCGGCCACGCGCCGGGACATGCTCGGAATTCGCACAGCATTGCTCCACCTCGAACGCTCCATGGGGGGCATGGGCTTGCTCGCCCCCTCCTCGACCTACCATCATTTTGCCGTCGGCATGACCGGGGACAAGATGAGCAGCAGCCGGCCAAAAACCACGTTGTTTTTGCGAGATGACTTGGCCACGGTTGAAAAGAAAATCAAACGGGCCTTTTCAGGAGGGCAATCCACCGTTGAGGAACATCGCCGGCTCGGTGGGAACCCAGACATTGACGTAGCGTATCAGTACATGATGTACTTCTTTGAGGAAGACGATGCGTATCTGGCCGAACTCAACGCCTCCTTCCGCTCTGGGGCTCTGCTCGCTGGAGAGATGAAGCAGCGGTGCATTGAGGCAGCAACAACTTGGATGGGCGACCTGCATGAGAAACGGGACGAAACGGCTCACCTGGTGGACGCTTTCCTTGCGGAAGATTCACGCTGACTCATCGAGGTCATCGCTTGAAAAGACGGCCGGGTCGGGTCCCACAGGGAGCAAGGCGAGTTCTTCAGGCGTCAGGTCGCGTTCCTCAGCCTCGGGGTGGAGGATCATCGAATGCCCGTGAGGGTCAAGCAGAACGATGGTGAGCGGGTTTGCTTCGGGCTCCCCGAGTTGTCCGATGGCGAGCTTCATGCTTTGGAGCGTGGCCATTTGTTCGGTCGCTGTCGTTCGCAAGTCGTCCTCAAGGGCTTCGAAATCGGTGACCAGGTCCCGCTCCACCATCCCAATCACCTCCAGAAAACGTTGCATGACCCCCTCTACGTTTGAAACATAGCCCGTAGCGCTCGAACCGGGGTTGACTTGGATGTCAAGTTCGGGAAGGGAAACGGTGCATGAAGACGACCGAACCACGCGGGCGGTCAGTTTTTCTTCGCTGTCGATGAGCATGCTCCAGGCTCCGGCCTTCTTTCCTTCGGCCGGAATAAAATCCGTTTGGCGCCATCCGCAAGCATCGCACAACAACGTCACTTGCGTGTGTTCTCCAAAGTATGGAATCTCGTCAATGTGGGAGATCATTTTGACTTGACCGGAGGTTGAACAAACCGGGCAAGGGATGTCAATGGACTGTTCGTTCATAGATACACGTCCTTGAGGTCATCGGGTGAGACGGCAAACCCTTCCATCTCGGTTCCTCGAATGCCTCTGCACCCTTGGGGAAGCAGCAAAAGACGCGTGTCCGTGATGCGAATGATCTGTCCTTGCGCATCGCCCTCAATGAATTCGGTCAGGGTACTCAAGGCGAGGTTGAATTCGGTTTTTTGAGCCATCATGCGTTTCATCTCCACAACACATCCGTGCCCTTCGGCGACCCAGTCCATGAGGGTCCCGCACCCCGTCAGGTCGGTCAAGGTGGCGTTGTGCAGCACCATCTCGCCTTCGTACAGCGGGACGGGGGCGTTTGGATAGAGCGTGTTCATGTCGTGGTAGGTCACAGAGGTGGACGGGAGGGGCATGAAAGTCTCACGTTTTTCGCTGGGCATCTGGAACGTCCGTGGGCCTTCTGCTTGAGGTGCAGCAGGAGGTTGAGTTGGCCTCTCTTTCCCATCCACCTTGGCTTCAGCCGCTTCGAGCACATCCAAATCGGGCATGGACGGAACCTTTGGTTTGGTTTCGGGCGTTGCCGTTGGCTCGGGTCCATGCGTGAACCGGTCCAAAGAGGATTGCGCATCGTCCGGTTCCCGTCGGCGGCGTCGGCGCATGCCATCGCAACCGGCCCCCGATTCTTCAACGCTCCCCCCGTTTCAAGAGAGAATGGATGGCTTGTCGCCTTTATGCGACGCAGCGAGGGGCAGCCTTGCCGATTCATCAAAGCCTCAAGGTTCAAGAAGTGTCGGGGTGGAGAGGGGAGCATGTCAGAACAGCAGCATGTCATGAAGACCGGCACCAGCACGGTTGGTATCACGTTCAAAGGCGGCGTTGTCGTTGGTGCAGACCATCGGGCGACCATGGGGCATTTTATCGCCAACAAGAGCGTCCAAAAGCTCTTCAAAATCGGTGACAACCTCGCTCTCACGACGGCGGGTTTGGTCGGTCATGCTCAATCCCTCTCGCGTACATTGACCGCCGAAGTCGCCCTTTTCGAACTTCGTCGCCAACAACCCATGACGGTCAAAGGTGCTGCAACCCTTACCGCCAACATCCTCTCGGGTCGTCCTCATTGGGTCCAGTTGCTCATCGTTGGCGTCGACGACGAAGGCGGTCACGTGTACTCCATTGATTCTGCTGGCGGCTCCATCCCCGATGTCTATTGCGCCACCGGCTCCGGTTCGCCCTACATGTACGGCGTCCTCGAGGACGGGTTCAAGGAAAACATGTCCCAAGCGGAGGCCTTAAATCTGGCAGCGCGGGCCCTTCACGCATCAGGACAGCGCGATGCGGCCTCCGGCAACGGCATGGACTTGGCCGTCATCACCCCCGGTGCTGGCTATCAACAAGTCTCACAAGACGAGATCGCAAAACTCCTCAAGTGAGCAACACATTCCCGCGGTTTCACCGCATTGTGCTCCGGCACAACCAAACGGCTGCTGCGGGAGCTTGAGGTGACATCATGCAAATGACCTACAGGGAACTCAAAGATGAAATTGCAAAAATTATCCCCCGCTCGATTGAATACGAACTCGATCTTGAAGCGGGAAACATTGCCATCGTTACGAGCGAGGTTGGTGCATTCACGGGTCAAAACGGACTGATTGGTAAGATCAGCAAGCGTGTCAAGCGAAAAATCGTGTTGCGAACACCGCTCGATGCCATGATGGACATGGACGAGGCACGAACCCGCATCGAGTCGATTCTTCCAGACGACGCGGAACTCACCGAGATGTACTTTGACTCGTGTTACCGAGAAGTAACCATCCAATGCAAAAACCCCGGCAGTGCCGTTGGGCGCCGAGGCGAGAACAACCTTCGTATTCGTGACGAAACGGGTTGGTCGGTGAAGGTTGAGCGGACCCCGCCGTTGTTTTCCAAAACGGTGCACGACATCCGGATGTATCGCCAAGCCAACGGCGAAGAACGTCGGAAACTGCTGAAGGACTTCGGTCTGAACATTCACCGCCCCACCCGACCTGGGGGTACCTGGGCTCGTGTCACCGCCCTTGGGTCGTATCGCGAAGTTGGTCGAGCTTGTCACTACGTCACGACGAACGAATCCCGTATCATGATTGATGTGGGCGTGAACATCGCCTCCGACACCGACCCTATGCCGTTCTTTAACGCCCCTGAGGCCTTGCCTCTGGACAAGTTGGACGCCGTTGTGCTCACGCACTCCCACCTCGACCACGCTGGGATGCTCCCTGTTCTCTTCAAATACGGCTACCGTGGGCCTGTTTACTGCACACCTCCCACGCGGGACCTCATGTTGTTGCTCCAGACGGATTACCTGAAGGTTGGCGGTGCGGAAGGAAAACGCACCCCCTACGACATGGAAGACATTCGGATGTGCATGAAGCACGTCGTCGATGTCGATTGGGACTCCACCACCGACATCGCACCGGACGTCAAGCTGACCTTCTCCAACGCAGGGCACATCCTCGGTTCTTCCGCCGTTCACCTCAACATCGCTAATGGAAAACACAACATCGTGTTCAGCGGGGACCAGAAATACGAGAAGTCATGGCTTTTTGACGCTGCGAACACCCGCTTCCCTCGTGTGGAAACGCTCGTCATTGAATCCACCTACGGCGCCTCTGGGGACTACCAACCCTCTCGGCAAGAAGCGAATCAAGAACTGCAGGACATCGTCTCGCGGACCCTGTTGCGAGGTGGGAAGATGATTTGCCCTGTTTTCGCCGTTGGAAGGAGCCAAGAAGTGATGATTGCTATCGATGAGTTGTTCCGCTCGGGAACGGTGAAACCGGTCCCTGTTTGGCTCGACGGTATGATTCAAGAGGCCACCGCCATTCACGCCTCCCATCCAAATTACTTGACCAAGGCGCTTTCCAAATCGTTGCTTCAAGACGATGGAGAAAATCCCTTCACGAGCGAATGGTTCCGACCTGTCAAAGGGCGTGAACTTCGTGAAAGCATCGTGATGGACAGTTCGCCCTGCATCGTTTTGGCGACCTCAGGAATGCTCAACGGCGGTCCCGTGATGGAGTACTTCAAGAACTGGGCTCATGAAGAGCGAAACTCGCTTTGCTTCGTGGGTTACCAAGCGGAAGGAACCCTTGGACGCCGCTTGCAAAAAGGGTTCGGTGAGGTGCCTATGCTCATCAACGGGAAAACCGAGATTGTCAAAATCGGTTGCGAGATGGTCACCATCGACGGCTTCTCTGGACATTCCGACCGACGGCAACTCCTTGATTTCGTTGACCGAATTGACCCTGCCCCGAAGAACATCATCTGCCATCACGGCGACTATCAGAAGTGCAACGAATTGGGATTGACCCTACGCGAGCGATACAATTGCCTGACCTTCGCTCCAAGCAACCTCGAAACGGTCCGTCTGTTTTGATCAAAGCGGTACATCAAAGTCCATCGATAGCGGGTCTGGCAGTTCCTCGCTTCCTTGTGAAGCATCGCGCCCTCCGCCAAGGGAAGGTTTTGTGTCTGCATGAATTCGCCGTCCCTTCCGTTCGGTCCCTGAACCGAACAGTACAGACGTGCCGAGGAGCGTCACAAACAGTGTCCCCAGAACCAAAGTAAGTGAGTGTCCACTTGAGGAAAATGCGGCAAAGAGAACAAAAAATGTTCCAACAACGAGGGCACCTTTCAACAGACGACGCCCACCCACCGCCATGAGCATGCGACGACCAAGGTGTTCATGAACCCGTTGCGCTCTTGAGGGTGCATGCAAGCAGCACGTGGCCCCGCATGCCCGGGTTGGCTCATGACCGCCGTTGCCCCATGGGGGGAAAACGCAGAGGACGCTTTTGACCAAGGTTTGGTGGAACTCGGTCTTGGCGATGTTCGCTTGATTCAAGCCCAGGGAGCGATGCTCCCGCTTGGTTTTGGCGTTACACCTCCTCGGCCGTTGCCGATGGGGTCTCTGGTGGAATGCCACCTAGCGACGGCGTACGCATGGAACGGCTCCTCTGCATCGGCAGGCGTGGCGTGGGCCATGTGTGTCACCCCTGAAGGGGACGAATGCGCCATCGTCGCTACCATCAGCACCGATCGTGATTACGAAGAGACGGTGTTGTTGTTGCGCAGAAACCTGCAACGACGTCTGGCAAGTCGAGACCTCGAAGTGGTTGAATTTGATGTGGCGGTCGATGAGGTCACAGCGGGGCCCGAACATCACGGTGTTGCGGTCGCTGCGCTCATTTTGCCGGATTCGCTTTCCTTGGGTGCGAAGACGAAAACAGGCCCGGTCCGCGGAGCGTTGACACGCACGGCGGAAGAGCCCAAGAAACGTGTTGACACCAAAGCACCTGCGGCTCCAGCCCGTCGCCCCGGTCAGCCACAGAACAAGCACGACTTCACCTTGTGAGGGGCCCATGTCAGAAACCAATTGGCTCGTGCTCCGTTGTGCGAGTTGCGGGCAATGCTCAGGACACCGTTCCGGAAAGGGGCGTTGTCCACACTGTGGCCTGGCTTTCCCTCGGGACGCAGAGGTGGTGGCCTCGGTTGCTCGGGCCGATGCACTTCAGATGGAGGTGGCCTTGGCGAACACGCCAGAAGCCCTTCGAGATGAACTTCGACAACGGATGGAACGAGACCTGAAGCACGCCCCTGCGCAGGGCGAAACCTCGCCCACCGCCCTCTTCCAAGCGCTTCGGGAGACTGCCGATGAGATGGGTGAAATCACGTCCATCGGCGTTCAATCCGTCCTGACGCGCTTTGGTGCCGAACAGAGCGTTGGGGAATTGATGACCCGCGCTGAAGCGGAAGGCCTGGTCCTTCGCCGCGGCCCACAGCGCTGGATGCTCCTTGAGTGAAGTTCATAGGTGAGACTGCGTGCGAGAGACCAAGGGCGTATGGGTTAGTTTGGCCTATACTCGGGCGTTTGGGACGCTTGGACCCAAGTTCAAATCTTGGTACGCCCACCATCATTCAGGAAGCGTGATGCTGTGGACCCACAGCAGGTGATAACCGAATTGCGTCTTGATGTAGCCAGTGGGAACGGTTTCGAGTTCAGAGGACCACACCGCTTCCTCAAAATCTTGCACCATTTGCCCCTCAACGAATTCTCCGAGATCGCCCCCTTTGCTTCCGGACGGGCAATTGGAGTGTTTTTTTGCGAGTTTTTTGAACGCTTTGAACGGTTTCTTTGAGGATTGAATTTCTTCGAGGAGGGCTTTCGCCTCTGGTTTGTTCGCCACCAAGATGTGGCGCACATGGGCTTTTCGCGGCTTCTTCCTTCGGTCATGCCTTCGCATTTCTGCGCAACTCCTGCCGCGTCCGTGCGGCGGTTCGGTCAAAAACATGCGCTACCGTCCAAAAGAACAAGGTAAGGGCGAACGTTGGGACGCCACGCTCCACCAAGGCGAGCTCGAGGTCGTTGGTCACCACCGGGAGCAACGCCGACCAACCAAGTCCGTAGGCGATCAAAGCAAGCCAGGTGTGCGGAAGCGCATGAGGAGGCCTCAACCAGGTCACGTTCCTTCGGTGATGCTCCAGCGCCATCATCGGTCCGACCGTCAAGAAAAAATGTCCAGGTTTAATTCCACTGTCCTCGTCTCTATAGACCGATTGGACGGCGACTTCAGACCACTTCCAACCGGCTTCAGAGAGGCGAATCAACCAATGGTTCGGGTAGCCATAACCGCTCCAAGAGCGTTTCCAGTCCCATTCATTCAACACGTCAGAGGATGTTGCCGTGTACCCACACTGGGGGTCATTCACCGGTTGTCCGGCGGCAAGGGTTGTGAAGAAGGCCAAGATGGCGGTGGCCCAACGCCTCAAACGGGGCATGCCCTTGTAACCAGCATCATGCAGCCCCCTGTTTCCTTTGACATGGTCGCATTCGCCTTGAATCACCGGCATGACCACACCTTGCAAATCATCGGGATTCATTTGGTCATCCCCCGCCATGACCGCACTCACAAAGGGCTGCGCTAAATCTTCGAGGAGGCGTCGATGCCCTCGGTCGATGGCGGCACCGACCCCCTCTCCATTTCCTTGCAGCACGATGACCTCGCACGGTGCCCGGGCTTCCATGGCCCGCTGTTGGGTGTTGTCGGTCGAGCCGTCGTTGACGACGACGGCGCAGTCAACCCAATCGGGGAGGTTCTCCAGAACCTTGGCGATGAATCGCTCTTCGTTGCGAGCGGGGATGACCACCCCCACCCGCCACCCCTGAAGCATGTTCCGCGGGGGTGAGTTGGGGGCATTCAATCTATGCCCAAACCGGCCAGAGCATGGGTTCTCAAAGAACAGGGTTCATAGCCTCACTGCGGGACCTCTTGCCTGTGGGTCCACACTTGAACCGGGTCGTCTTGATTGGACGTGACATTGAATTACGGATCGTTTCGTTGGTTGTTCGTTGCCTTGAGGTTGCAGAATCCGTCTTGCTATTTGACACCGGTTCACAGGACGACACCCTCGATTTGGCTCGGGAGGTCGGTTGCGACATCGTGCGTTATGATGGGCCCACCTCACCGGCCGAACTCTCCAAGGCCCTCCAATTCAACAACGCTTCGGAGGGGACCTCCCTCTTCATCCCGATTTCGGCTGCATGGAAGCTTTCAGACCTTCCACTGAGCGTTAATCGAGCTCGCGAAGGTTGGGACATTCACCTTCAATACCACTCGGATAAAGAAGAAGAAAGCGACGAAGTGGTGCTTTCAGACACGCAAATTGGCCACCTTATCGTGAGCGAAACGGGATGCAAGGCCCTCGCAGCGCTTGAACCGCTCGCAAACTCCGCCACCCTCGATGCGGCTCTCCGGGTACGCCTTGTTCGGGGAACCAAACCCATTCAATTGCCGCAACGACAATCTTTGGCGACCGCTTCGAGGTTCGCTCAACTGTTCTATTGGATGCTCGAATCCAAACACCCTTTGCTGCTGTTTGGTATCCCAGGAATCGTCCTCTTCGTCCTCGGTTACCGTCTCTCAGGGGACTTGGCGGGGATGTTCACCGAACTCAATTCCACCTCGATTGGCGTGACCCTTGTCACCATTGCGATGACGCTCATCGGCTTGTTCGCCATGATGGTGGCCGTTATTCTCTACATCATGGGCAAACAAGTGGCTCGTGTTCAACACCAGTACAACTGGCCAAAGGGTGCCCCCTGAGGTGAACCTATGGGGTCGTATTTGGTGTGCCTTGACATGGACCGTGTTTTAGTGGACCATCTTTCCACCTGGCAGTTTGTTTACGACCAACTCGGCATCTCGAACGAAGATTCGTTCGCCCTTTACAACCAGGGTTTGCTTGATGAATGGGCGTGGATTAAACTCGATTTGGAACTGATCAAATCTTCAACGACAGAGCCCATTTCTGACGGTAAATTGAGGGCGTTGATGGAAGGCATGCCCATGATGAAGGGCTGGCACCGTTTGATTCAACATCTGCTCACCAACGAGGTCGAAGTGGCCATTGTGAGTGGGGGGTTGCAAAAAACAGCACGTGACATCGCAGCCTCGTTTCCCAGTGAACAACCATGGCGCCGACGTTGGGGGGGCATTGACCGTCACACGGCGAAGGAGCGCTGCAGTGGACGTGACACCAAATTGCACGTGTTTACGAATGGATGGCTCATGGATGCACCCCTTGAAAACGGCGGTTACGGCATCGGGGATTATGGCCGGTACCAAGTCCAAATGAACGGAAAAGGCGCCGTTGTTCGAATGCTTCAACGACGTCTTGGCATCCCCAAGGAGAACACGGCTTCCGTCGGCGATTCCATGGGCGACGTCGGGATGTTTGCGGAAAGCGGGTGCGCCGTGCTGTTCAATCCTTGGGACGAGCGGCCAAAGCCGCATGCCCACCACGTCATCGAGGAGCGGGACCTTGGGCTGGTCTTGGAATTGATTTGCCACAGGTTTGGTTTGCCGAAACCTTGATTGCAAACACGCAGGCAACACAAGGCATGATTGACGACCCTTTCACCTCGATTTGTCCTCACTGCGGTTTTCTCTTGGGCGCCTTTGTTCCGGGCATGCCCTGCCCTTCGTGCGGTGAGCCGCTTCTTTAGGGCGTCACACGGCGTGAGGTCCTTGGGAAAGGGATCACCTCTCGGATGTGCGTCGCTCCGGCCAGCCAGCTCACGACTCGGTCGACGCCAAGGCCGAAACCTCCGTGCGGGACGCCACCGTATGAGCGAACATCGATGTAGAATTGATACGGTTCTCGCGGAGTCCCTTCCTCGTCAATACGCTGCAGAATTTCTTCTTCCGACCATGTTCGCTCGCCGCCACCAATGATTTCGCCGTACCCTTCGGGTGCAAGCAGGTCATGGCAGAGCACGTACTTATCGTCGTCGGGGTCAACACGATGGTAAAACGGCTTGGCCACCTTTGGATAGTGAGTCAGAAAATGCGGGACATCAAAATCTTGGGTCAGAACCTTCTCTTTTGAATAATCCAAATCTTGACCCCATTCAACTTTGACGCCTTTTGCTTGAAGGGTTTCGATGGCTTCGTCATAACGCATGCGAGGGTAGGGGTTGTCGGCGTACCTCGAGATCAAATCAAGGTCCCGCTCAAGGTAAGTAAGTTCTTGTTCACGTTCTTCGAGCAAGGTTTGTGCGATGTGACGAACCACGCCCTCGCCGTGGGCCATGATGTCGTTGTTGGTGGCCCACGCCATCTCCATCTCAGCATGCCAGAACTCGGTCAAATGACGACGAGTTCGCGATTTTTCGGCTCGGAACGAAGGTGCGATGGTGTACAGGCGTTCAAGGGCCGGCATGGCGGCTTCAGCGTACAACTGCCAGGATTGTGTTAGGTAGGCTTGTTTTCCGAAGTACGGAACCTCAAACAAGGTGGAGCCGCCCTCAACCGCACCGGCGACAAAGTTTGGCGCCTGGTACTCAAGGAAGTCCTGCCCTCTGAAGTACCCGTGAATCGCACCAAAAGCCGAACTGCGCAACTTGAGCATGGTCGTTGCTCGCGTCGTGCGG
>JAYOHN010000045.1:0-14361 GCA_038118245.1 Candidatus Poseidonia sp. | reverse complement strand
ACGTCTCAGCAGACATCAGGGTGTCCCCAGTTCAAGTCTGGGAGCGGGGACCAACCAACTTGCACCAGTTTGCATGTTTGGTCCACGCACACTCGAGAGGTTGAACGCTATGTATTGCATCCTATCTCGTGGGAGCGGGGACTTATGACGCAGCCTTACGGTACGTCCCCGCTGAATCGAGAGGTTGAGCGCCTACCTTCGCATCCTCTCTCATGGGAGCGGGGACCAACCAACCTCCCCCAGTACGCATGGTTGGTCCACGCACACTCGAAAGATTGAGTGCGTTGAAGTGAAGCGAGTCCAACACGGTGGATTGTTCTAGGTGCGCTCCATTTGGTCCATTTGCTTGAACACCATGACGTCAAGCCGGCTTACCAAGGCAATTCCTTCATCGGTCAACATGCGTTGCCAGTAAGCGGACATGTCCGGGAAAACCTTGCTGCGGACCTCTTCGTAAACGGAGTGGTTTTTTTGACGCAGGCTCCAGAGAACACAGATGGCTTCCACCAACCCTGGTGCCGCAGGCATCAATCCGTTTACATCGTACGGAGGACGCAACATCTTGACATCCCAGAATTTCTGATAATACTTCCATTGTTGCAAACGCTCCCAACCCTTGATTGCGTTTTCGATCAAACCGGCATCAACATCCGCTGCAGATTCACCTTGGGACGGGTTACCGGCCAGGGGCCACAAGTTTCCAAACGAGCGCTTGATGATGCCGTACACCACTTGGATGGAATCCTTACTTGGCCTCAAAACATGCAGGTTGGATTGAATGGTTGGTTCGAACACCGAGGAATAGGTTGAGGCGACCTCAAAAGCTCGGTGAATGTTGTTGCCTACACCGTTTCGCTCGCTTGCAAACATCCAAAGCGGTTCAACGTGGCCTCGCCGGAAGGTTTTGTCGAGATACGCGGCTGCGGTAAGGTGCTCATGCAGGTAGCCTTCAGCCTTGACGAGGGTTCTGAGGTAGGTCTCAAGGCAGTGAAACCACTCATCCGGTTGCTTTGCGGAAACCGCTTTGTCTGCTTCTTGAGGGACGCTCTGAGCGTTGAGGTTGCTTTCTCTCTTGAACGGATTTTCGGCAGAGGTGTAGTAGTACGGCGGGTCGACGATGGCGCGTCGTCCCTCCAACGCTCCGGCATATTGGTGTTTCAAGATGTAATATGCGTCGCCTTTTCTATCGCTGGAATCCCGTTTTTCAAACACCGTACGAACCGTATGGCCGCATTCTTCACAAACCGGAAGCCCCTTTTCATCACGGTAGAACCCTAAACAACCCTCCACGTCGCATGGCTGCAGGAGGAAATCTCCCGTGCCCCGCGTATCGTACTCATCGTCCTTTTGAAGGACCCATTGCCTTCGTGGAATTAAGGCGACGCCGTAAGGGTGTCTACCGTGCTTCTGGATGCATAACGGGGCGCTGCAGATGCCGAATTCAGCGATGTCGTTGTCAGAAAATCCTTCAGAGGCGATTTTTGTGGGTGCAAATCCAAAAGTCCGGAGTTTGTCCGGTTCGAAGATGAACCTTTCTTGATTCAAATCACCGCAGACAGGGCACATAGGATCCATGCTGTCGTCTCGACTCGGTTCGCTCTTCGCAACGGATTGTCTTCGCTCGTTCACAAATTCCGCCGAATAGAGGAGCACAAAATTCTCAGGCTTGGGACTCCCTGTTTTGTCTGGAAAATACGTTTTTACAAATTTTTCATCGCACCCCGTGCATCTTCCCATGGAATACACGGCCCCTCCGACGCACGCGGAAGGGCAACGAAAGAGAAACTCCGTCCCGTCTCCTTCACGAACAAAAATTGCAGGTAAACCTTGTTCGTGACCTTTTTCGCAACAAAAGGTCTCGGTTGAATAAACGCTGTAGTCTTTGCAGAGCATGCAAATGCAGTAGAGCGGCGTGGGAATCAATTTCCCACCTCTTTTTCACGAATACGAAGCAGTTGCTCTCCTACAAACTTACCCAAGAAGGTAAGGGAGTATCGAGTGTGTGTCGCTGCTTTTTTGGGTGGTCTTTCGGCATGAACGAGTCCCTGCTCGATGAGCATGTAGTCCCGTACGGTCCGATCAAATTGTTCCAACACCCCAGCAGATAAATCAAGATGCGATGCGAGTTCCTCCTCAACAAAAAATTGGATTTCTTTCTTGAGCAGTCCATGTTCCTTTGCTTCGAGGTCAAGGGTGGTGTCAAAGGGGTCAAGTTCGCTAAGATCCGCTGTGTTGACTTTCTTTGCTTCAGAAAGCAACAAGGCGATGATGAGGTTGCTCGCTCCCTTGTTGTTCCCGTGTCCTCCCGTGAGCCTGGACATGGCGCTGAACGCCGTGCTGTTTGGAACGGGAATGGCCAAATCACGCCGGCGAAGTTTGCTTTCTTCGTCCCCTTCTCCGATGTCCTTCATGATGTAGGTGGTGTTCGCTCGAAAAACAAACGAGAAGAACGAGACTGCGCTGCGTAGAGGTGACAACGGTTCGGTCAGGTCAACGGTCCACACCCGTTCTCCATGCTTGCGTTCAAATTCGAGGCAAGCACGAAGCATCGTCATGATCACATCGTGATGGAATTCAGGCGTTGCGATGGGGTTGATGACGACCAAATGGTGGTTGGTTTGGATTCGGTCCTCCCGAGACCTTCGGTCAAGCACCGATTTGCAATGCTTCAAATCGCCTCCGAGGTCTTTGTCTTCAAACATCTCAACGGCCTCGTCAAGGGTGAGAACATGGTTTCCTTCGATGGCCTCATCATGCCGCTGAATCACCGACAAAAGGCCGTCGACCGGTTGCAAAGGACTCATGAACTCAAAAAAGGAATCGAAAGAAGAATACTCGCCTTTCTCGTTGGTGGTGCTCAAGTGGGGCAACCGTCCAAAGACAATGTTGAGCGTCTTGGCGTGTTCGTTGATGACAGGCCGCTGCCTCCACCAATGGCTGCATGCCTCGCCCAAGCCATCGGGGAGAATTTTGTAGGTCACCGAGTTCTCTGATACTTCGGTTCGTTGGACCATGTTCCGAGACACGTAAGGGGCAAGCGCGCTCTGAATGCCGCTGACCTGCCCGGCATCGAACATGTTTCCAAGGCGAGCAGCGTCTGCAAACCCGTTGTTTTCTACGTCCAAGCGGCCTTTCATGAGGTCTTCCAAATGGCAGATGAGCATCGCTGCAATGGTGTTCGGTGAAACATCACCCCCGATGGATTCGTGGTGCAGCGGGAGTGCAGGACAGGCGGTGTCCATGTTGAGCAATGTTGTGTTTGGAAGGCATTGGGAAACCAACCAAAACAAATGGTCGTACAAAGCGTTGCTGCGGCCGCACAAGAGGACGGATTCATGGCCGTCATCGACGTGTTTCGCAATCTCCGTCAACACTTCCCAAGGTTGTTTTTGAACATCAGAGGGCTTGGTCGCGGTCTTGGTTGAAATCAGTTGAAGGGGGTGGCTTTCAACATGCAATGATTCAGATCCAGCCACCGAAGCGATTTCATCGAGCAGGGCCGTGTACGCTTTGTCGGTGGTGGTGAAGACCACGCAACGCTCGATGTTCTGGTTTTGCAACCAAGCCCTCATCGGTTCGGAGAGCACATCTGACTCGCCGTTACGCGGGCCATGACCGAAAAGGAAGAGGTCCATGAACACTTCAATTCTCCGAGTCTTTATGATGGTTTTCTTGCGAAAGCCCTTGTCGGAAGTGACAGAAATTTCCGACCTAAGGCCACAGAGGGGATATGAAGGAAGGGCATTCGCTCTCGCTCGAAACCGCAGAAGGTCACCCTGTTTCATCGCTTCATGTCCCGGACAGCAGCATGACGTTGAACGATGTTCTGAAGATAAACGGCATGGCTCCTCGCGACGGTTCCTTTCGTTTTCTGGTTGACGAGCAAGGAACGATGGTCAATCATCAAAGCGCTGGTCAAGCTCCTGAGATGGTGCGATTTGGAACACCGAGCAACGTGGAGCAACTTTGGATTGACGATGATCCCACCGGCGGGTTTGCGCCCGCAACGCGTGGGAACGGTGAGGAAGTGTATGTTGTCAACGGTCGAGCGTTTGAGTTTCAGACGGTCCACGTCACTCGTTGGAAGCGCGGGAAGAAGAAACTGCGTGTTGCCTACTGCTTTTCCCCGGAGGCTCCGTTCTACCAAGCGGATGGCTTGGTGTTTCTCCAGGTGCCACTGAAAGGCGATTTCGGTCGAATTTACAACCCAAGAACGGGGCAGGTTGACCGAGAAATTCGTTTGGACCTCACGGCGTCGGAGCTTGCTAAAATGCGAGGTTTTTGGTCCGTCTGGCAGGTCAACTCGGATTTGCAAAGCGCTTCTTTTCGCAAAGACATCACGCCGGTGCCTGCAAATTTCAATCCTCAATCATCACCCATAGCAAAAACCACCCCAAAGCCGAGCCCCATGCAAGACCCGGTTTCAAATCCCGGAGCTGGGCGTGAACTGCGTTTCAAGAGGATTGAGATGGATGCTTATGCAGAAGGCGTTCACAGGGTTATGCCGTTAGAGCACCATCACTGGAAAAAGGCACTCGTTTGTGGCGTTCCAAACACACCGAATGTTCTTCGAGGAACAGAGGTGGTCAAGTTGAGTCCAAACCGACCAGCAATGGTCAACCTTGACGGGTTTAAGTATGGAATGACTCAGTTCATCAAACTCCCCAAGCAAGGAAACACCTACCCGATTTGGCAGCACCACGAAAACGCGTACGTCTCTTGCATCATCGAGTCAAGTCAGGACCTCACCCTCAACGAGTTGCGGGGGCGCTGGGTCATCGCTCGCTTGCAGCGTTGTGCGGTGCACAAGCGAAAGTTGGTTTTGGAAGCGCTCCCATCGCAATTCCGCTCACGGTTCCGATGAACACGCAGGTCTGAACAGCGCAAACGAGGGTTACCTCCCGGATGTGTCAACCCTGACAGAAAATGGAGAACTCAACGAACCGTTGGAATGAGAACCGGAGAAAAACCGACCAAACCAGGAGATGAAAAACATGCAGAACACGATGATCCCCCTTACCGTAGCCAACACCCTCGACCAAACCACCAAGCAACGCATCGAGGCGAAGCCCAATCAGACCCTCAAGCAGGCTGTTCAAGCCAAGAACCTCGCGCCTCAAGGCGCCTTTGACGTCTACGACCAGCTCGGCAAGGTGATCTCCGGAAACAACGTTGCCAACCATCGCGATGCCACCGTCTACGTGGGCGTGGCCAAGGTGGCCGGAGGGGCCTTCAAAAGCGCCTCGCTGGCCAAATTGAAGCAATCGGAATACCCATCCATGCGTCATGTGAATCAACACTCCACCCGGTCGTCGGTCGGTGCGTTCGTGGTCAATCTTCCAGGGGTATATTCCCACGACGACCGGTCCCAAGTGATGTACACGCTTCTCGTTGATGCACGGGATTTCCCAAACCTCCCAACCGCCTATGTTCTGACGCCTGTTTGCGCCGACATTGCTCATCCGAACATCTACACGGGGAATTCGTTCTCTGTTGCACCCGGACGATCGCTGTGCGCCGTTTGTGTCGGGAACATGTTCGGTCGGACGGAATGGCCTGAAAATTGGCAGAACGCCAAAATCAGCGAGGACATCAAGATGGGTGTTTTTCTCGACCAAGTACGGATGGTCTTGAACAATCCAAACCCGGACGACCCCGCTCGGGTGGTGTGAGGCGATGACGATGCGGCATTTGCGACAATTGGGCCTCGTTAATCAGCCAAAGTTGGCCCGTCTGAACGTCCTCGTGACGGGACGAGCAGACGAGGTCGCTGACACCTTGGTGCTCTTGGACCAACTCGGGGCTTGCCAGGAAGGCGGCTCAATCGGTGTTCATGTCGTGCAGGAAGACAAGCCTACAGCAATGTTTTGGAAACTCGCCTACCCAACCCATGACCGCGTTCAGGAATTGGTGAACGCCCAGCCAGAACTCTATCGGGAGGTTTCTCTTGAGGAGAACACTGGTGTTTGGGACGTTCATCTCTCGTTTTCGGGCGTCCCTGTTTCGTCCTCCATCACCGTTTTTGGTTCGGTTCACGGACCTCGGGCGGCCGTTTCCACGAAACAACTTCCCTCCTTGACGACGGTTGAAGCCGTCCCGTCCCATCCGCTCACGCCGAGTTTGCGGGTGGTTTGCGCCTCTGCAATGCTGGAGCGTATGCTGGACGAATTGCAATTGCGAAATGCCGTCCTCATCAGCGATGCTTGGGTCACGATCACTTGCCGAATCGAGACGACCGATGAAGAAGAGGCGCGGGCGAAGGTGGCGAGCACCGGCGGTATGCCGATTTCAATGCAGCCTACCGCCGATGGCTTGGCTACGTTGGCTCGCGTTCGGCTCCCTCATCCCCTCCCCATCAACCCGTTTGAACACCTCGACGTTCGGAGCCGTTCGACTGAGAATCTCCCCGGGTTCAACGATGTCGGCCTGCTTCCATGGAATGCCCCTCCTCACGCATTGGATGTCGAGTTTGAGGTCCATCCCACCACGATGGTCATGCTCGGCGTGGGTGGATTGGGGAGCTGGAGTGCGCCGCTTTTGATGGAGAAGCTTCCTGGCGGTTCCTTTCATGTCGTCGATGGGGACACTTCCATCGAGTTGCACAACCTCAACCGACAGGTGCTCTACAACAGCGAGCACGTCGGGTTCGCCAAGGCCGAAGTCGCAGGGAGGCGATTGCAGAGCCTCAACGGTGGCGTTTCGGTCCATGTTCATCCAGAACACCTCTTGCCGATGCACGTGGAGGAGAGCCTCGATGACGAATTGGAAGACGAGGTGGTTTTCGAATCGTTTGATTTGGACCAAGGTGCTCCAGCGAGCAAGTTACCGGAGGCGATCCGTTCCAGCACCTTGTTTTTCGGATGTTTGGACAACATGAGAGCGAGGACGCTTCTCAACGAGGCAGCCCTCCACCGCGCCGGGACAATGATCAACGGTGGAAGTGAATCGGTTCACGGCATCGTGGAACGCCTCTCCAACGAAGAAGGATGCATGGTGTGTCGCTATGGGCGTGACGTCGCCCGGGAGGAAGAAATCATTTCGTGCACCGAAGAAGGTGCCAGGCCGGTGGCCTCCATCGCTACGACGACCGCTTGGGCGGGCGCAATGATGGCTGCGTTTGGACTGATCGAAGCCTCCCCGTTGCGTGGTGTTGAACTCCCTCGTCTTCAATGGCATCAAGGTTCAGTTAAGCGAAACGTGATTTCTTCGAAACCCCCCTGGATGAATGAATCCTGCCTTCGTCATATTTGACAGATATTTGGCCAATGAAAGAACCGGTGAGATGAGAAGCATGATTGAACTTACGTGTCAGGCCAACGCCCAGATTGGAGAAAACAAAATCGCTCTTTCCCTTGAGGACTGCATGCAAAACCGGATTGGGGCCGGTTCGCCTGTTTGGATCATCGGCGAGAAAAAGACCGTGGGGGAAGTCATTGTCAACGATGAAGTGGAACCCGGCCACGCCTTGATGGGTGCCACCATGCGGCTAAACGCCAATTTGAGCGAAGGCGAACGCGTTCGGCTTGAGCAGCTTGATGCCCGAGGCCTGCTCCGCGTCCGTTTCCAACCTCTTGTTGCAGGCCTGGATGAGCAAACACTCAACGCGGCCGTTCGTTCTCTGAAAGAGGTCTATGTTTGCAAGGATGCTCGCTTCGTTGTGACCGTCAACGGGGAGCAGGTGGAGCTTTGTGCGACAAAGGTGAAACCGGAACACGGTTGGTTGACCGATGAAACCTCGGTCGAGGTTCGAAACAAGCCTGCACGTCGTCGAGGCGCCAACATTCCGACCGTTTCGTTTGCTGACATCGGGGGTCTGGACAAAACGATCGAGGAAGTGAAGGAGATTGCCATTGTGCCCCTCATTCACCCTGAAGTGTATCAAAAGGCTGGACAAGATCCTCCAAAGGGCATTCTTCTCTACGGCCCTCCAGGTGTCGGGAAAACCTTGCTTGCAAAGGCCCTCGCCCGCGAGGCCCAATGCAACTTCATCAACATCAACGGCCCTGAATTGTTCATGGGTACATACGGAGATTCCGAGCGCAAACTTCGTGAAATTTTTGCCCAGGCTAAAAAAGAAGCTCCGACCGTCATTTTTATCGACGAAATCGACGCAATCGCCGGCTCCCGAAAGGACAACAAGGGCGAACTTGAGAAGCGAATTTTAACACAATTGTTGACTGAACTGGACGGTTTTGAAGATCGCGGCCAGGTTTTGGTCGTGGGGTCCACGAACATCATGGAATCGATCGATGAAGCCTTGCTTCGTGCGGGCCGATTTGACCGGCGTATCCACGTCCCCTACCCCGACATTGAGGGCCGAGAGCACATCCTTACCATTCACACGGCATCCATGCCCCTCGAGCCAGGGTTTGACCTCAACCATTGGGCCAAGCAAACCAACGGCTACACAGGAGCCGATCTTGCAAATCTCTGTCGACACGCTGCCGTGGAAGCGATGCACCGAGTTTTCGGTGTTGAACGGCTGATGGAGCCGGGTGAACTCTCGGTTGAGGAACTGAGTGAATTGGAAATCACGGACGATGACTTTGAGGTGGCTTTGACCCGTTCCATCCCCTTTCAGGTGGAGCGCCAACGGCCCACCAACATGGGTTTCCACGACATGGACGATGTCATCGGCCACGAAGAAGCCAAGGCTGAACTCAAGGAGCACCTCGTTGCACCGATTCTGCACAAGGACATGTTTGCATCCATGGGGCTCAATTGCAACGGCGGCGTGATTCTTCACGGTCCGCCAGGTACCGGAAAAACGATGCTCGGCAAAGCCGTTGCCAGCCTCTCCGGAGTTCAATTTATGGCGGTTTCCGGACCGGAGTTGCTTTCGAAGTGGGTCGGCGAATCCGAGCGCGCCGTGCGGGAGCTTTTCCAACGTGCTCAGGAGGCCGCCCCTGTTGTTTTGTTCTTCGATGAGTTTGATGCCCTAGGTCGTCAACGTGATGGTGGCGATGCATCCGCACACTCCAACTCGATGGTGGCCCAACTTCTCACCTTGATGGACGGTCTTGGTTCCAAAGAGGACATTTACCTCATGGCTTCCACCAACCAGATTGAATTGGTTGATCGAGCTTTCTTGCGCCCTGGGCGGTTCGACCGAACCGTTTACGTCGGGCCACTCGGGAAAGAACACTATCTTGAGTTCTTCACCAACGAAATCAAAGATTGCCATTCGCATGTTTCCGAAGCGGACTGGACGGCCTTCACCAAGCGCTTGGTGGACGAAGCGACAGGTGCAGATTTGCACGGTTTGGTGAACACAGCAAAGCGGCATTCGGTTTCACGAGCCATCGCGCTCGGGGGAGAGGCCGCTGCGTTGGAGCCTCGGGATTTGGTCGCCGCCCTTGCCAGCTCGCCTCACCTCTTTTCGGGCTTTGCTAGCCAACTTCAGGACCCGGTGGCCTGGGACGATGACGATGATGAGAACGACGACGATGACGATTGGGTGGTTCCTTGAGCGACCGATTTTCTCGCCAACGCGGACTTGTTCGCCAGCACGTGGTTGAACGCGTTGAAGTTTTCATGGAACGTTCCGAGTTTCCAGATAAGTTTGTTGAGTCGATGAACCTCCTCGGGGAACAACTTGGCGCACCAAGCATTACCGACGGCTCCAGGCCAACACCCAGCGAGGGCTTTCAACTCAAATGGAATCAGGGGTCGAGCGAAGAGGAAGGTTTGGGGTGCATTTCTGTTGGATATGGTTCCCTAGGCGTCTTCCTTGACGGGTCGGACATCGGTGATTCCGTCAACGTCGTTTATGAGCCAGCGGTCGCCACCCTGGCGGCGTGTTTGGTGTGGAGTGAAATCCTCCGGCGCAGCCGCGCCTATCAACCGGTTGAGATTCCGAAAGTCTCTGTCTCGGTGAACGTCCGGGTGAATGAAAACGCCTTGCGAAACTATGTTCCAAACTTGGACTTCACCCTGGAAGGGCATAAGGTGCATCAAAACACCCGGGAAAGCGACGATGGGACCGGCCACAAGCGGGTCTTGTTGCGTTTGGATGACAACGACCCGTTGGTCCGGGCGTTGATGGAGAAGTTGAGCGTTCAGCTTCCCAACGAGTGCATCGAATCGCGTGCTCCAGCCCTTCCTTTTTCCCTCCCTCCGCTCGACAGCGAGATTTCGGGCCACCTGAGCATTGTAGGAGCCGGTGGTTTGGGGACGTGGTGCCTCCACACCTTGGTCGAGGGGCTCAAAGAAGCCGAAGAAACCGATTTGAAGTTCGTCGTGTTTGACAAAGATTTGGAAATTGAAGAACACAACCTCAACCGCCAAGTGATCTATGGGCCCAGCGATGTGGGTTCGTCGAAGATTTTTGCGACACGTCGTTGGCTTGAACAGCGTCTTCCTGAAGCTCGCATCGATACGGTGTACGAATTAACCGACGCTATGGCCCAACCAGCGGAAAGGGCTTCCGAAGACGGCATCAATCTTGATGAATTGTTCCCGCCAGAACCCGATGCAATTCTCCTCGGAGACGAACCTCTGAGCGTGCAAGCCTCCATTGAGGAACTTGAAGCCACCGACCTCATTTTGGGCTGTTTGGATGCGATGCGACCTCGCGTTCTCGCGAATTGCATCGCTGCGATGAAGGGCATTCCCTACGTCAACGGCGGCGTGAGGGCTTTCGAGGGTGAGTTTCGTCAATTCACCAGCGAATCGCTGGTCGATTTGTACGGTGCGAACGCTGCGCAAGACACCACCGTCATGTCCTGCCAGGAAGACGGAGCTGTCCCCTTGACATCCATGGTGTTGACCAACGCCTTTGTTGGCTCATTTCAAGCGTTGGCTGCACTTCAGCGCCTGTCTGGTTTCCCCTCTTCGTCCATTCAATCGGCGTACTGGAACGCTTACGAGAACACCGTGATTCTTCATCAAGAGGCCGAGCATCCCGTTCAACGCGCATCCGTAGAAGTGTTGAGGAAAGCCCTCTGGCCCAACGAGGTGTTCTCTTGAGGTTAAGTCACCACCTCCCCGTCCTCCGAACGACAAAATGGGTCACTGCTGTTCGTTGCACTTGTGATCGGACGGTGTACATCCACTCCAGTCTATACCGCTGGTTGGCCCAGACCTGCAGCGAGTTTCAACTTCCTCGATGCCGATGTGGCGAAGTCCTCCTCACCGTCAACCATGCCCCCGAGGTGCCAGCAACATGATCTTCCAAACCTCACCAACGCCGCTCGCGGACCTGAAGGCCGTGGCCAGGGTGCGGCAGGCCAAGAAAGAACGGCAAGCTTGTCATTCTTGACACATTCAAGCCTCTTCAAATCGAAGAGAAGATGCGAACAACGCCCGATGAGGAGATGTCAACCATGAAGAACACCATGATTTCACTGACGCTTGCAAACACCCTTGACCAAAGCACCAAACGCCGTGTGGAGGTGAGCAGCCAACAAACGGTGAAAGAAGCGGTTGATGGTCAAAACCAAACCGGGCTGGCCTCGTTCGATGTCTACGATGGACTTGGAAACGTCATCTCTCATCAGCCGGTGCTCGCTCACGCCGATTCGACGCTTTACATCGGTGTGCAAAAGGTGGTGGGCGGGGGCGTTCCCCGGGAACGTCTTGGTGAATTGCAAATTGAATACCCCTCGATTCAACCCGTGAAACAATGGACCGATCGAAAGCAATCGAAGATGTTCCTCGTCCGCTTTCCATCCAACGGTCGAACGGAGAGCGGCTTTTGGGAGGTCGTGGTTCATTGCCCCGATGCGGGCAGGGCTTTGATGCATGCGTATGTTCTGAATTTCGATGAAATTTCGGGGCGTGCAGGGGTCTCGTTGTACCCCAGTCCACCGTCCGTCCACTATGCATCCGGTGCAGGCAACGGCTTCATTCCCGGCTCCTCGACCACTCGCGGGTATTGGGTCTGTCATGGAGATATCAAACCCCATTTGGACCGCCTTGGGAACGACCCTATCGCCAGGGTGGGTGCCTACATCAACCACATTCAAAACCTGCTCAACCAGTGAACTGGTGGAAAAAATCGATGTCATCTTTGACACAAATTAAGTGATTGTACCTTCCGGTTGTACGAGGAGATTTGCATGGACAACGGCATTGACCTCAACGACCTTCCCGGTGCCCGCGGAAGGCCTCAAGGCGGAAACGCCGGTTTGGTCAAACCACGGGCAGGCCTGCATCATCGCATTCACCGTCCTGAAATTCGCCATGTACCCCGTCTGCCCGAGGCTTGGGATCAGCCGCCACGTGTGGTGACCTTTACGCGTGGTGTTTTGGAACTCATCGCCCTTGGACTCAAATTTCTTATTCTTACGGCACTGAGCATCACCGCCGTCGTAGGTGTTGCTGTCGGTGGATACCTGCTTATCGAAGCAGCAGTGACCTTGGTTTTCGACGCCATTGTGAGATTTGGCGATTGGTTGCTTTCTGCCGTACAAGGACTTGCTCAGTGGGCGATTGAGGCTGTTGTGTCGTTGGTGGTTGGGCTGGTTGTTGGGGTGTTCGAACTTGCCATCGCTTTGGTCGTCGGCACGATTGAACTCGTTCTTGGTGGCTTGATTTGGGTAGCGGCGTCGCTCGTTGAGGGCGTCGTCGGAATCCTCGTGTTTCTTTTTGACGCTCTCGTAGGCGTTGTGCTTGGCTTGCTTTCGTTTGTCGTCGATTTGTTCGTCGCCATCGTTGACGGCCTCGTCCAGCTGTTCATTGACATCATCGATTTCCTGTTCGGCTTGCTTCTCGCTGGCCTTCTCGTGGTTGGGGTGGTGTTTGTTGTCTCCTTGCTGTCCCCCATTCTCATTCCGCTTGCCCTTGCGTACCTGGTCTTCGTAGCGGTTTTTTGATGAACAAACATGGACGTGGAAAAATGGGTATTTTGAAAGCATTGGCTCGGTCTCGTCGACTGAGCGAAACACGGCCGGTTGTGGTGCTCATGTATCCACGTCGGCTTAAGCACTTGGTGAAACCGGGCTCAAAACTCATGCTTTACCACGGATCGTTGAATACGAACTTGCAATCGTTAACACCGTTAAGCGATTATGCGGTTCGCCATCAATTCGCTAAGCATCGACGGGGTCGCCTCCAACCCTTTGTGTTCCTTGCTTCAAACCCCTATTTTGCTGCGAGTTACGCCGTGCCTGAAGAGGTGCAAACAGCCCTCCGGTCTCTTCAACGGGAACAAGGTCAACTTCAACCAACCACGGCGCTCTCTGAAATAATGAAGTCCTTTGGATGCGTTTACCTTTATGAACTTCAAATCCCTCACAAGTTTGCCTCAAAGCCCTACATTCTTGAGCGCATAGTCTGCAACGAGCTTGAGGAGGTCATCGTCGCCTCAAACCGATCCATCACACCGACTCATCGGTACAATTCGTTCCAGCATTTGCTTCGCGGTGTGACGTTAATGGAACGAATGGAGAAGGTGATCAACCTTCTCAAAACGTATCGAGGGGGGCCCGATTCACCCACTTGGTGGAAAAAGTGAGCCTTTTTCCACCCTGTAAATTTTGACAGAATTTCAACCGTTCAAGACGCCGTAGGTATGAGAAGTATGGCACGAACCTACCGAAACACGCCGCAAACGCAGAACGCAAAGAGGCGCAAGTCCAAGAAGAACAAGGCTTCGTGGAAGGCCTTCAGGGAGCAACATCATCACATCAAAGCCATGGAATCAACCAAGCATCTGAACGTGGCCTTTGCGGTGAGTCAACAATGACAGAAATCGGATTCATCAAACCGCAGGTAAATTGAGAACACAAGGAGCGAGCAAACATGGGACGATACAAGAAGACCATCATGAAGCACCACAAGCGGAATCACAACGGGCGTAAGCGAGCCCGAAAAGACGACGTTCGTATTCGACAGGACCACACGTACTTCCGCCCTTGCGGTTGTCGACCTGATGCGGTCGCTAAGCGCAACCAATCGATTGCCTTCGCCATCAAGACGTCCAAGCCCACCATGGAGTGGAACACGCTTCAGGGCTGCTGGACGCCCCACGTTTCAAGCACCATCAAGCGCCGATTCGGCCGATGCATGAGGCATTTTGATCTTGAGAAGGACATGAACATGGAAGAAAATCACACGCCTGAGGAGGCTAAACCTTCGGACACCGCGATCCGAGCTGCCGCATCCGCATGATGTGTCTGAGATGACAGAAAAAGGAGAACTCAACGATCCGTAGAAATGAGAACGGGCAAAAACCGACCAAACAAACCAGGAGATGAAAAAATGAGCTGCCAAACCAAACGATACATCTGCAATTGTACCGCTGATTTCCCCAAATACTGGCAACTGGAGGACCACATTGTATAACACGCAAACAACAAAAATTCTGGGCATTACTAAAAGGGCCGATGTTGCGATTTCGGTTGCACGAAGATCAAATAT
>JAYOHN010000044.1:0-14392 GCA_038118245.1 Candidatus Poseidonia sp. | reverse complement strand
CTTCATTTCGGTTTTCGTTTTTCATATTTTTGTCCTCCTTTCCCCTTTGGGGGTAACGCCTCCTATGCCCGTCCTTCTATTAAACCATACTGTGAAGAAACCTCAAGCCCGCGCGAAAAAACGGGTTTTTTGGCGAAATTTTCCACGGCCTGTTTCCGGGGTTTCGCGCGCCGAGAGTGGTGCATACGGTTTGTAAATATCAAAATCACGAGAAAATGAACAAACAACGCTTTCGCTCAAGGGTGGAGTTGAGGTGAACAGGGTGAGAGAAACCGAGAGGGGATGGGATGCACTCAACGAGAACTTCAACAGCCCTGTTCATTAGTCCGTAGGCATAGCCAGTTTATATGCGTTTTTGACCCAAAAACCGGCCTCATTCGACGGTGAGGATCTCCGGGCCGCCCGACGTGACGTGAACGGTGTGCTCAAATTGGGCGATGTTGCCCCCGTCCTTGCAGCGCAACACGTGGTAGGTTTCCAGGAAACGGATGCTGATGAGTTTCTTGACCAGAGCGTTCCACTTGCTCTGCAGGCTGGCCTCGTCGGCATCGGGGAAGGGTTTCTTGAGCATCGGGAAGGCCCAACGTTCGGCGAACGGCAGCGTGGAATATCGCTCTTCGAGGTTGCGAGCCATCTGGGCGCCCAACGGTTTGAGTTGGCCTTTGGCCCGTGCTTTGCGCGAAGTCGTCAAGCCTGTCACGCGATAGATGTTGGAAGAGTGATGCCTCCCGATGTTCTCGATAAGGCCGGAAGAGCCGGTGGTGTTGAAGGGTTCAATGGCGTACACGCCGCCTTCTTCCACCACACCTCGGAAGCCTTGGTTGTCCTTGCCGCAGGCAAAGGAAGGCACAGAAACACCGGCATGGAGTTCCCAGGGCTTGAGTTGATGCCCGCAGAGGTTTCGAATCGGTTGGAAGCCGGCATCCAGCGAGGGTTGAGCGGCGGCCTGGCCGACCTTGTACCACGGCGTGCCGGGATGAAGCATCTCCACGGCGGCGTCCCTTGCCTCTTTGGCGGCCTTGATCTGCTCGGTGTGTTCGTTGCTGTTGCCAACCTCAAAGGTCAACGCATTGTCCCCGATGTGGCCCTTGATGTGAACCCCAAAGTCAATTTTCACCAAATCGCCCTTCTGCAGGACCGCCTCACCGTCCCAACCTTCCACCGGTTCGACCATATGGTTGGTGGTGAAATGGGCTGCCAAATCGTTGACAGCGATGGTACCGGGAAACGCAGGTTTCCCGCCGTGCCGGTGAATGAAGCGTTCAGCGGACTCGATGATCTCGTGAAAGGTCTTGCCGGGTTGCAATTCGAGCTTCATCGCTTCGAGCGTACGGCGAGCCACGTGACCTGCATCGCGCCAATATTTCAGTTGCGACTCTTCCACCATTCCATCACGCTACGCGTGGGTACAACGCCCTCTCTCATAACGGTTACCTCCACGCCAACATCGCCTTGGACAACGTTGACGAAGGTGCTCCCGAGGCCTCCCGGGCACGCCCCTTCAAGGACAGCCTCATCGGGCAGGCCCAAAGCCCGCCCTGCGTCTTCGGATGAATTTGCGGGTGTTTCCCCTGCTTCGTTTGCGCTGGTGGCGGTGATGGGTCCAACCGCTTCCACCAAAGCCCGAGCAACCGGATGCGCCAGGCATCGTACCGCCACACGAGCACCCCCCAAACGGGCGTCCAACGGTTTGACCGCATCGAGCACGAAGGAAAAACCGCCCTTGGGAAACGCAGCTTCCAACGCAATGATTTCAGGAGGGACGACGACCAGACTTGCGGCTTGTTCCATCGAAAGCACCCCAAGGCTGACCGGTTTGTTCGCCGACCGCTGTTTGAGCGCAAACAACGCATCAAGCGCCTCAGCGTTGGGAAGACACGCCAACCCGGGAAGGGTGCTGGTGGGGTAGGCCACGACGCCGTTGCCGTTGAGGTGTTCCAGCAGGTCGTCACCGATCATGCCTTCACGCTCACGCCTTGATCCACACATCGACGTGGCGTTCCGCCACCGTGGTGGCGAGGTCCTTGTCCTCGGTGCGAACCATGAGTTTCCCGCTCGGGAAAAGGGTCATGATGCAAGGTTCGGTGAAGGTCCAGCACAAGCGCGAACGTACGCCGACTTCGTAACCCTCGGCTTCAATGGCTGCCCCCACCGCATCCAAGTCAATGCCTTCGATGCCTTCGGGGACGATTTGGTAGGAGGCTTGGGTGCCGCACAATTTCATCGCAAACCGCTCACCCATGGCCTCACCTCAAAGGTCGTCTGGACGGGACGGTGGGCCAGAAGGCGGACCGCTGGGAGGACCCGAGGGTGGACCGCTCGGAGGGCCGGACGGAGGGCCAGAAGGCGGACCCGAAGGGGGCCCGCTGGGAGGACCGGAGGGTGGACCCGAAGGAGGACCGCTGGGGGGACCGGAGGGTGGACCCGATGGAGGGCCGCTGGGAGGACCGGAGGGTGGGCCCGAAGGAGGACCCGATGGGGGACCGCTGGGAGGGCCTGACGGTGGCGCCGATGGCGGGCTTGGAGCCGCAGGAGGGATGGGTGGCGGCGTCGCTGCCGTTGCTGGGGGCGTGGGTGGAGGCGTGGGGGCCGTTGCTTCATGGGCAGGCTCGGGTTCGCTGCTCTCGGCTGGAAGCGGAGCGAGCAACGCATCGGCGGCGGGTGCAACCGGAGGGGTTGGGGCGGGAGCGGCCGCTTCGACCGGAACAGGTGTGAGCGGCGATAGGAGCGCATCGCTGGCGACTGGGGGTGCGGGTGCCGTCGGAGAGGGTTCGGTGGTTGAGGTCGCCCAGGGAGGGGTTCGGGGGCCCTCTTCATCCTCGCCTTCTGCTGAAAAGCCCTGGCTGACCTTGGTGCCGCCGCCTTCCATGTTTTCGCCAACATAGGAGGTCATGACGATGGAATCCGGGTTGATGATGCCCCGCTCTTCCACCGTTCCAAACTCACCCAAATGGGAATCGAAGACGCCGCTGAACAACGAGGAACCGATGGCGTTGCCCATGGCGCGGCCTTGCTCGGCCTTGAATTCAAAATCCGCTTCGTAAGGCCCGATCTTCATGGTTTGGCCGCCACCGTTGAACTCAAAGGTCCATGTGCCGGTCACAATCCCCGCCTCGAACTTGAATTGTCGGGTCAACCCCGGACCGATGGACGTGATGCCCTCGACCGGCTCGTAGCGCACGCCTTTGTCGGTCACGAGGGCTGCGGAAAGGCCGCCGACAGGGATGGCCGATTCATTGACGACGTCGAACACTGCGAAAATGACATCCTCGTCGTCGTCGTCAATTTCCAGGCTGACGGACATCAACCGGGCGTTGAGGGAGCCGGCACGGGCGCTGTGGTCGTCGCTCATCATGGCTCACCGGACGCGACTGAGGGGTGGCTCTACTTCAATGGCTTGCTCGTCAAGGAACAAAATCAACGCAAGCGCAGCCGGGTCTCGGAAGGCAAGGACCAATCCACGGCAGCGACCGTGTGGTGGACGACGTCGACCTTGGTTCGGTATTCGTTCGCTTTCGAGCTGGCATTAAACGCATCTCGGAGACCAAACCACAAGGGGCCGACCACGGGGAGCATGTAGATCATTTTCGCCACCGCACGAGGTCCCCAGTGGTGGGACTCGAGGACCGTGCCGTTATCGTGGACGATGGCGATTCTGAACCCGCGCTGGGCCAACGAGCGCCCCATCGTTTGTCCGGTGTACTTGAAGTACAGATAGAACGCTCCGGCAAAAACAAACCAATTGACGGCAAAGAACACCACGCTCTGACCGCCTCCGGACAGCAGGCCAAGGTTGTAGAGGTTGGCGATGAGTTGGCCCTGCGAAAGGAAGGACAGCACCACGCTGAGCATGATGACGTCAAGCATGAACGCCAGCACACGTTTCCACGCTGGAGCGATGAGCATGCCTTCCGGTGCCGAGCCCAGGATGCTTTGGGCAAGGGTTCCTCCCTTGACGATGGTTACGGGGTCGTCGGCCATGTTTTGGCGAAGGCTTCCCCTTTGTCAAAGGCTGCGTTGCTTCCTGCAAGGCGTTAAGGCCACGGTGAACACGGGCCAGGGGCGAGACGGGCTTCACTTGGTGGCGATGGGCAAACCCGAGCCGTCCTTGTAATTGCCCGTGACGAGGAGGATGATGTCGATGAGCCACCACAACCCCAAACCACCGAAGGTAATGAGTTTGAGAACGCCCAAGCCGATGGACCCTGCATAGAACCGGTCGATGCCCAAGCCGCCCAAGAGGATGGAGAGCAGAAGGGTCACGATCCAATCTTTGTCCGAAGCGGTGGGCAGCGTCATCATGGGAGGTGCTGGTTGCATGGCTGTTCTTCCATCTTTCCCGGTATAATTGTTCCCGAACCTTGGCCGTTGAACCGCTCAAAGAGATGATTCAAACTTCACTCCGTCAATGTTGATGGGTCACGTGCCAGGCAAAGAGTTGGCTTTCCTCCACCCAGTCGAGGTACGACCGCCAGGTTGGGTCGTGGCGCAGCGTGGTGGGGTTGCCCAAAAGAATCAGACCACGCTTGGCGCGGGTGATGGCGACGTTCAAGCGACGGTAGTCCGCCAGAAAGCCCACTTCTCCACGGTCGTTGGCTCGAACGGTGGACATCACGATGACCTCTTTTTCGCGGCCTTGGTACCCGTCCACGCTCTTGATTTCCAAACCTGCGTACGGTTGTCCGGCCTCGCGCCCGCCTGCGTGCTCAAACAATGCCACAAGTTCCCGCACTTGACCGTTGTACGGCGAAATGACACCGATGTCCTCCGGTTCAAGGTCGCCCATCGCCAACAGGTCGTTGACAATGCTGAGCACCTTAGCAGCCTCGTCTCGGTTGGAACGGCTTTTGCCCTCATCGTCGGTTTCTTCCACGCCCTCCACGGGAACGAAGGCCATCGGTCGGTCCCAGTCCGGCCACAGGAATCCGGCGGGCGGGGGGCGTTGCTCTGCGTTGCAACCGTCATCAAGACGGTTGTCGTAGAAGCGGGCGCTCGGGAATTCCCGAAGCGTGGGGTGCATCCGGTATTGCGTGGTCAGCATCATCGACTCCAAGCCGCAAGCGATCAAGCGGTCGAAGAGGGACCGACTGAGGCCTCCCTCTTCCGCTCGTTTGCTGATGACCGTGGGGGGCAATTGCTGGTGGTCCCCCACCAGAACGAGTTGCCGGCACCCCTTGACGATGGGGACCAACGCACTGGGCTCGGTGGCCTGCGTGGCTTCGTCCATCAACACGATGGGGAACTTCCGCTGCGCTAACAACCGATGGCCTGCCCCGATGGTCGTGGCGCAAATCACCTCAGCCTCGTCAAGAATGCTGGCGGTCATTTCGTCTTCCAAACGCCGAATTTCTTTGTGGTTGATGTTGATGTCCCGGTGCATCATGCCCTTGTCTTTTCCCTTGAGCGACGGCAGTTCTCGCTTGAACTTCCGAAGTTCGTCCTGAAGAAACGACAGTTCCTCCTGTTTTGGATGGTCCTCCAGAATCGCATCCAGGGTGGCCGAACGCAACGCTTCGCGAACCTTGACCGGACGGCCGACGCGCAGCGCCTTGACGCCCAAGTCGAGAAGGCCTTCGAGGAGGTTGTCCACCGCCACGTTTGATTCGGCCGTAGCAAGAATCGGCCCGCTGCCTCGGCAAGCAAGGTAGCGAAGAAGGTGGGTTGCTGTGGTTGTTTTCCCGGTTCCAGGAGGCCCTTGAATCAAAGTCAACCGCTGGTTGACCGCCGCTTCGATGGCCGCTTGTTGTGAGGCGTTCAGTTCTGCCAAGGACGGCAAAGGTCCCCGTTGCAATAACTTGCCGCGGATATCGGGAGAGAGGCGAGCGCTCTCGTTGATGTCAAGGACGTTGCCCAAGATGAGTTCGCGCAGCACCGTTCCGCCATCGCCTTCGGTGGAGTGGAACGCTTCAAGCGCTTCGTGCATCCGGTCGTGAGCGACCCGGTTGGCTCCGCGGTCAAGTCGCCAGCCCCCTTTCCTCAAGTCTCGGGGCCGCTCAGCGACCACCACCCGAATCCGGGTTGGACCTCGGTCGAGCACCACCCCTTCAACGACCTTTTCGCCCCAGGGCCGAGACCGTGAAATGAGAACGATGTCACCGTGGGAAAAACGATGTTCGGGCAACCGCCCGCTGTCTTGAGACTCAAACACGACGATGTCCTCGCCAAAGAAACGACCTTGGGTTCGGGCCCGAAGGTCAAACATGGCGAGGCCGGCCAACACCAGTCGCTGTTTGGTCCACGTCTTCCACCGCTCCTCAACCGCTTGGGTTTCATCGTCCAACTCTTGGCGAATCAACGCCGTCATTCGTGTGAAGTGGTCTTGGCTCCGGCGCCATCGGTCCGGCATCGGTTCGTCCTTGGCCATGGGTGGCTCGGGGGGTGAGGCGCTGTTCATCCGTTTCACGGACCCTCTTCGCCCCATGGAAGGACCACCGCCTCGCCCCTCATCATCGTATGGATGCTGAACGAAGATTTCAGCGAGCGAGAAACCCGCATTCTTAAACCGAGAATCAACGGCGGAAGACTGAGGTGGGTCGTTCGTGTTTGGACGCAAGAAAAAGGAAAAGGACACCATCGGTGTTTCTTGTCCTTATTGCGAATACATGAACCCCCTTGGCGCTCAAACGTGCGAGCAGTGCTACTACGAACTCAACAAATCTGCCAGGGACCAACCGATGGCTGAACCCACCACCACCGGTGACGAAATCATGGATTTGCTCCTCGGTGAAAACGAGGACCCTGAGGAAGCTCCGGAGGTTGTTCAAGCCGTGTTGGCGATGGACGACGTGACCGTGGACATCGACCAATATGCCGTGGTGCCGCCTTCGGATGGCGAGGAGGACGACGTGCCCGCAACCTTCGATTTCATCGAGGGCCAAGGCCCGACCTTGTCCCAAACCGTCCTGGCCGAAGAAGAAGAGGAAGAGGAACTCACGGCCGCCGACGCCCCCAAGGAACACGTGGAATTCACGTTCGAGGACATCGACCCTCTTGCTGAAGTGGCTGACCCCGTGCATACCGGGAAAGGAGGGCTCTATTCCCCGACGGTGGCCACCCCCAACGACGACGATTTGCTCGGTGAGGTGGGGCCCGCCCTCACGGGAGGCACGCCTGACCTGCCGGACCTCCCCGACGATGACGATGATGAGCCAACGGGTTCGCTGGCGCAAGCGGTCGTGAGCGAACCTCTGCGCGAATCGGTTTCTGCACCCGCTGAAGGCGACATCGCTTCCACCGAACCCAGCCAAGCGGTTTCGCCAACACCTGCCGTTCCAGCAACCCCCGACCTGCCCGACTTCTTCGACGACGAAGAGGAGGCTGCCTCAGGGCATGGAGAAAACGAGGTGGTCGCAAACGCTCCCGCAGGCGGGGAAGAGGCCACCCCTGACGAGCCTGCGACGGACCCAAACAGGATTTGGCCCTGGCCCAAAGGCGAGGCCTGGTCGCCAACCCAAGTCTACCAAGAGGTGGTCGCAGCCTTGGAACACATCAAGCACCGTCGGATGGAACAAGCCGCCCAAACCCTTGACGGCCTCGGGCCGCACCTCGATGTCAACCTCGACATGTTGCTTCACATCTCGGTGTTGATGCAACACTTGGGCCGTCACGACCACGTCAAGTGGACCCTCGACATGGCGGCGTATGTCCACCCCAACGACCCGCATGTTCAACAAGCCCGGGCTCAATTGCTCGCATAGAGGGAGAAGCATGGAAGCGACACCCGATCTCGTCGTTGATGACGAATTGGTGTTGCGACCGGTCGCCAAAGGCGTGCTTGAGGCCATGATTGCGGCCTACCACGAAGACGCAAAGGCCGCCCAAACCGCCTTGCCTTGGTTGGACCCGAACGACGACGTTCGTCGGCAACTGAGGGACATGATTTACGACATCAACGCCCAACAAGGCACCGACAGACTCCATTTTTGGTCCATTCATGTGGCGGCGACCGGCGAATTCGCCGGTTTGGTCGGTCTCGGTGACGAATTGCAATCGCCCCATTCCGACTTCAACCTGGGCTATTGGGTTCGGCAAACTCACCGCCAACAACGCGTGGCGAGCCGTTGCGTCGACACGATTTTTGCTTGGCTGACCGAACGTGGCGAGGCGACGCTGGTCGAAATCGCAGTTCACCCCCACAACATCGCAGGGCTCGCCACGGCCAGCGCCATCTGCATCCGCTGGAACGGTGAACGTCTTGAGGAGTTCATCGGCATTGAATTCAACGAACGAACCGTGCCCCACCACCTCCATCTGGTCGACCTGCAGCCGGAGGCCTGACATGCCGACATGGTTCACGGTTGACAGCGACGACCTGCGCCACCTTCCCAAGCATCAAGGCCATCCCACCCGAAGCAACGTGCCGTTTGACGGCCACCCCAATGAACTCTCCTCGTCCTTTCTCGTGGGTTGGCGCGGCTTTGTCGAGTGGATGGCGCGTCATGACGGTGCCGTCACGTTGTTTTTGATCACCGATTTGTTGGAAAACAACGCCTTCGTGGCGTTGTTGGGCGAAGCCTTGGGACGATTTCCACAACAACTCACCGTCGGCTGCCACGGCCACAGCCACCGCTCCTGGTCGGCTTGGGGCGACGACGAGGTCGGGTTTTCGGCGATGCTCGCGACCTCAACGGCGCTGCTCAAGGAACATGCGGGTGATGCGTTTCGGCCGTTTTTCCGCGCCCCGAACGGGTACGTGGCGCCCTGGATGGCGCCGGTCCTGGCCGAGCACGGCTACACCGTGGATTCCTCGGTCAACCCTTCGTGGCTCGTTGTGAAGAAAGCTGGCGGCGCATCGTGGTCCGAAGTCCAAACAGCGATGGCCCGGAACGGGGTGATTGAACGCCCTTGGTTGACCCGTTGGTCGTTGCCCGTGAACGGCCCAGCGCTGTTCCGTTTTCCGCTGTCCCTCCTCGCCCGGCGAGCGTGGAAACGGACGTCAAGGCTGCTGCTTGCAAACGAAGTGAATCGGGTGGAGGATGCAGGCGCCGAAGTCACGACGCTCTACTGCCATGTGCTCGATTTTGCGAGGAACGAGGGTCAGTGGGCCCCGCCGTTGCCCACAAAGCACAACGCTACCTGAAACATGGCTGAAACCGTTGAGCGTGAAGCACACCGGAAACTTTGTTCGACGGTGCGTTCGAGGCGATGCACCCTTGGAAAACTTCAGCGTCGGTGAACTCAAAGTTCCGTGATGTCGACCCGTTCGGTGGAAACGGCGAAATTTTTGCGAGCCGTCGTGTAAACATCGGCCTTGAGTTCGCCTTCACGGACAAGCGATGAGAGAGCAGCCAAAGCGATGGACGCCCCGTCGATCTCAAAGAAGCGACGGAGTGCTTCTCGGGTGTCAGAACGACCAAAGCCGTCGGTGCCCAAGACGGTGTAGGGTCCGCTCACCCATTGGCGGATCATGTCGGGCACGGCCGCCATGTTGTCCGAGACGGCCACGGTGGGCAACGGTTCATCGAGCAAACGTTCCACCCAAGGCTTCTGAAGATCTTCATTGGGGTGAAGGCGGTTGTGACGTTCACACGCCAAGCCTTCTCGCCGCAGTTCGCCGTAAGACGTGGCCGAATAGATCTCCGCCCGAACGCCGTAGGTTTCGAGTTTCTCAACCGCATCCAACACCTGAACCATGATCGGCCCCGAACCGATGAGGCGCACCACGGGCCCGTCGCCTTTTGGGGCGCCCCGAAGCAAGTACATGCCCTTCACGATGCCCTCGTCCACCCCTTCGGGCTTGGGGGGCATGGGGTAGTTTTCGTTGTACACCGCAATGTAGTGCAGAACATCCTTGTTCTGCTCGTACATTTCCTCGATACCAAAACGGACGATGGCGGCCAACTCGTAGGCAAAGGCTGGATCCCACGCTCGGACGGCTGGGTTGGTGTGCGCCATGAGCAGCGAATGCCCGTCTTGATGCTGGAGCCCTTCACCGTTCAACGTGGTGCGGCCGGAGGTGGCTCCCATCAAGAAACCGCGAGCGCGCTGGTCGGCGGCCGACCAAATGAGGTCAGCCACCCGCTGGAAGCCGAACATCGAGTAGAAGGTGTAGAACGGGACGGTGGGGTAGAGGTGCGTAGCGTAGGAGGTGGCCGAGGCGATGAAGGTGGAGGTCGCGCCCGCTTCGTTGATGCCTTCCTCAAACAACTGGCCTTTGGTGGACTCCTTGTACTTCATCAGCACCTTGTGGTCAACCGGTTTGTAGAGCTGGCCTTCAGGATGGTAGATGCCGAATTCGGCGAACAGCGGATCCATACCGAACGTTCGTGCTTCGTCCGGGATGATGGGGACGACACGCTGACCGAAGGCCTTGTCCTTCATCAATGACCGGAGCACGCGGACAAAGGCCATCGTCGTGGAAACTTCCATGCTGCCCTTGGTGCCTCCGTCAAACTCAGCGTAAGCCGCTGCCTCGGGAAGGACAATGGTTTCGCTGGGCACCGTTCGCTTGGGCAAAAAGCCGCCCAAGGCTTCGCGCCGGGCTTTGGCGTAGGCCACGAGTTCAGGAACGTCTGCAGGTAGAACGTAGGGGTACGCCTCGAGGTCCTTGTCGCTGAAAGGAAGGCCCAAGTCGTCACGCATGAATTGCATGGTGTCCATGTCGGCTTTCTTCTTCTGATGAGTCGTGTTTCGGCCGGCAAACGAAGGGCCGAGGCCGTACCCTTTGATGGTGCGAATCAGCACCACGGTGGGCTGACCTTTGTGAGCCGTGGCTTGTGCATACGCAGCGTGTAATTTCACGAAGTCGTGTCCGCCGACATCGGCGCAAAGAGCGACCAGTTCGTCGTCGGAGAGATGAGACACGAGAGCGGCAAGCGGTTCGGTGTTGAACAATTCGTTGCGGATGGTGGCGCCGTCCGCCGTCATCAACCGCTGCTCGTCCCCGTCGACCAGCCCGTTGAGCCGGTTGGCGAGGTGCCCGGCCGTGTCGCGCTCGAACAGGTCGTCCCACGAACTGCCCCAAAGCACCTTGATGACGTTCCAACCCGCTCCACGGTAGCGGCCTTCAAGTTCCTGAACAATTTTTGAATTGCCTCGGACCGGACCGTCAAGGCGTTGCAAATTGCAGTTCATCGTCATCACGATGTTGTCAAGGCCTTCCCGCCCTGCGAGCGAGAGTTGGGACAGGGATTCGGGCTCGTCGGATTCTCCGTCGCCCATCGTGTACCAGACGCGAGAGGCCGAAGTTGAGATGAGGCCTCGGTCCTCAAGGTAGCGGTTGAATCGGGCTTGGTGGATCGCGGTCATGGCTCCCAGACCCATGCTAACGGTCGGGAATTCCCAAAAATCGGGCATCAACCGAGGATGCGGGTAGGAGGAGAGGCCTTCACCACCCACTTCCTGGCGGAATTTTTCGATGTGCTCTTGGGTCAATCGGCCTTCGAGCCAAGCGCGTGCGTAAATGCCCGGTGAAGCGTGGCCCTGCCAGTACAGGTGGTCGCCGGCGGTTCCGTTGTCTTTTCCTCGGAAGAAGTGATTGAAACCGATTTCCCAGGCGTGAGAAGCTGAGGCATAGGTGGAGATGTGGCCTCCAATCCCTTCGAAGTACTTGTTTGCCCGCGTGACCATCATCATGGCGTTCCACCGAACGATGCCGTGAAGGCGGGTTTCGACGTCCAAATCGCCGGGGTAGGCCCCTTGGTCGTCGGGATGGATCGTGTTGAGGTAGGGCGTATCAACCACGTCGATGTCCACGCCTGCATCCTTGGCGGAGGCGACCGTGGCGTGCAGCAACCGCTGGGCCTCCTCGGCCCCGAGGTGCTCAGCGACGGCCCGAATGGAATCTTCCCACTCCTGAGTCGCAACGGGGTCGGGGTCGGGGGATGTTGAGCGGCGCGAGAAGCCCATCTTCGGTGTCCCCCTTGTCAAGGCCTCAATGGTGAGGGTTTTCAATCCCTCGCCAAAGATTCGCTACCTCCCGTCGCTCGTGTCGGGCCTCGGCCTTGGAAAAATCGCCCCTTGTGGCCGACGTTCATCGTTTTCTTGAGGAAGCAATAAGAACCGACTTTCCGAGCCACGCTTCATGTCCGTTGAGGCTATGGTACAGAAGATGATTGATGATTTGACCGCCGCTCTTGTTGACGCTGCAAAGCACGACAAGGGCAACTCCGCCGCTGGCACCCGTGTCCGCAAGGCCATGCAGGAAGCCAAGGCTGCTGCACAGGCCGTTCGCGTCCAGGTGCAAGCCGACAAGAACGCCTGAGATTGAGATCAGCGCTCGCTGATACATCCGGCTGCTCGATGGAGCATAGGTTGAATTGATGCGTGGCCGAGGCCACGCCATGCAACCGCTTGAAGGCATCAAGGTGCTTGACCTCTCTCGAATCCTTGCAGGGCCACACGGCGCCCAAACCCTCGCTGATTTGGGTGCAGAAGTCACCAAGGTGGAAGCCCCGTGGGGCGACGATACCCGACGATGGGGTCCGCCCTTCCAAATCGGGTTTGACGGCGAACAGGTGGCATCGTACTACCTGGCTTGCAATCGCGGCAAAACCGTTGTCTCAGGCAACATCAAGACCGAGCGACAACGCATTCGTGAACTCATCTCCCAGGCCGATGTCGTGGTCGAAAATTTCAGGCCCGGCACCTTTGACCGCTTGCTGGGGCCCGTTCCAAGCCGCACCATCGTTTGCAGCATCTCAGGCTACGGCCAGGAAGGGCCTCGGCGGGACGAAGTGGCCTTTGACCTCACGATGCAAGCACGAAGCGGCATCATGTCCATCACAGGAGACGCAGAGGGGGCTCCGGCCAAAGTCGGTGTGGCGTGGATCGACGTGATGACCGGCATGAACGCCGTCAGCGCCATTCTCGCCGCTCTGTACCACCGAGAGCGAACCGGCGAAGGAGCACGAATTGACATCTCCTTGTGGGACACCGCTCTGGCGGCGCTGGTCAATCAAGCCCACAACGCCCTGGCCGGCGCCACCCCAAAACGCATGGGCAGCGCCCATCCCAACCTTGTCCCTTACCGGGCCTTCAAGGCTCAAGACGGATGGTTTGCCATCGGCGTCGGCACCGAAAAACAGTGGGGCCTGTTGGTTGAAGCCCTCCATCTCGACGCCCCTGAGCAATGGCGAGACAACAGCGCACGAATCGAGAACCGAGATGCGGTCGAAGCCATGGTGCAGAGCGCCGTTTCGGGCCATGACAGAGCGTGGCTCGAGCGGCGTCTCGAGGGCATACCGTGCGCACCGGTCAACACCGTGAACGAGGCGCTGACGGACGTGCAGACCGGAGCGCGCGGTGGCCTCGTGGACCGGTCCGGGGTAACGACGCTCGCCAGCCCTCTCCGATTTCTTCACCCGTCAAAGGAAAACAACGACGTTTGACCGCCCTCGCGGAGGTACCCGCCTTCGGTGAGTTTCTCGAAGGCCTGGTCCATGCGACGCTGACTGAATTGGCGTTCGACTTGGAGGAATTGAATCAGGCCCTGACGGTCAACCTGACCTTGAACCAAGGCTTCGTCAGCGACCTCAACCGAAGGGTGATTGAGAAAAATTTCCCGAATCTCGTCCAAACGTTCGGGGACGGGTTGCTCTTTCGCCTCACAGACCGCCTCCAGCGTCCCGAACTTCTTGATGAGTTTCAGGCCGGTCTTTGGGCCAATGCCTTTGACGCCGGGGTGGTAGTCGGTGCCGATCATGATGGCCAAATCCACGAGTTGTTCTCGCGTCAATTCGTTTGTTTTGAGCATCTCTTCCAGGTCGATGGACTGGGCGTGGACAATGCGGCCGTAGCGTTTCGTCCCGTCGTCCATCAGGTTGCGCACAAGGACAGGTGAACCGTACAGCAGGGCGTCCCAATCCTGGGTCGCCACGACATCGAGCTGTCCTCTGGCGGCCATCACGGCGGCCTGGGCCTCCCCTTCTGCAGCGGCCGTCACCCAAGGCACGCCCATCAAATCCAGCAGTTGCTGGGTTTCTTGGACCATTTGGGGCGAATAGTGCATGATGCGAGCGGCCATCTTCTGGGCGAGGCCAAAATCACCGGCTGCGAGCGCTTCTTTGTGAACGGCTTCGGCCTCTTCCCTTCGGGCTCGGCGAGCAGCCATCTCTTCGGCTTTGAGCTCAGGCGATTCCCCATCGAAGACGTAGACCGGTTTGATGCCCATGCCCAACAACGTCGAGGTTCGGTGAAGGAACCCCATGAGATGAGAAACGGGGTTGCCGTTGTCGTCTTTCAGCGGCATGCCGTCCCCTTGGGGAGAGCGATCGCGCATGGTGGTCAGAAACTGAAAGGCCGTGAGAAAGGCGTCGATGCCAACCCGCTTTCCAGCGAGAGCTTTCAAGTTGGTCTGTTCGGCCGGAGCGATGTCCTTTAGGTTGCAGCCCATGAAAGAAACACAAGGCCACCCTATGTAGGCCTTCGCCTGCGAGAGCATCAAGAGGGTGAA
>JAYOHN010000043.1:0-14821 GCA_038118245.1 Candidatus Poseidonia sp. | reverse complement strand
TTCCTGTCCAACCCGTTGAACTCGGCCGATGTGTCACGGTTTGAGGAGCAACACTCAAAGGCTTGGTGTAGCGGACTACACCTGTTCCCCAAGGGTGTTTTTCATGTTGGGACTTGAAGGAAAAACTGCATTCGTGTTTGGCGTCGCCAGCGAAGACTCCATCGCATGGGCGATATGCAAGCAACTCGCAGCCGCCGGCGTGACCCTGTATTTGGGGTACCAAAAGAGGTTCATGAGCCGCATTTTCCAACTTAAGGACCAACTCCCCGCCATCGGGGGCTTTTACCCGCTGGACGTGGCTTCCGACGCCACGACCAAGGAATTCTTCACCGCCTTTGCTGCCGACCACCCTGGGAAAAAAGCGGACATTCTCATCCACGCCATCGGCTTCGCTCCAAGGGCATGTTTTGACCGCCCCATCCTCTTCGTCGAGGACGAAGACATCAACACCGCCATGACCATCTCGGCCAATTCCCTGCAGCGTTGCCTCAAGCACGCTTTGCCGTACCTCGCTGTAGGCTCCTCGACCGTGACGTTGACCTACGCCGCTTCAAACCGCTTTGTACCAAGTTACGGCATCATGTCAATGGCGAAAGCCGCCCTGGAGTGTTGGACCCGGGAGTTGGCGTGTCACCTCGGCCCGGAAGGCCACCGCATCAACGCCATTTCCTCGGGACCCATTCAAACCATCGCCGCCAGCGGTATTCCGGGCTTTGACCGGATTCTCAATCACGTTGAGGCGAACGCCCCGTTGCGGCGAAACGTAAGCCAAGACGACGTTGCCGGCGCAACCCTCTGGCTGGCGAGTCCCCTGGCGTCCGGCGTGACGGGCCAGTGCATCTACGTTGACGCGGGGTATTCCATCACGATGGTGCCGGAGAGCATCATGAACTGAGGTGACACCATGGGATTGACCACCGAAGACGGGAAACCTTGCGAAGGGATTGAGCAGGGTCCGTTTGAGCCGATTGCCATCGTGGGGCTTGGAGCCCTGATGCCGGACGCACCGAGCATCGACGCCTTCTGGGACAACGTGTTGAACGCCAAAATCAGCATTCGGCCACTGCCTGAGGGGCGATGGCCAGGACCGATTGAGCATTTTTGGAAGGAAGGAGGCCCTGGTGAACACACGGAAGGCTTCACGTACGCCAAAATCGGTGCGCTCGTGGAAGGCGCAGAATTTGACTGGCGACGATGGCGGCAACCGCCCGGAACGCTTCCTCAAATCGACCCGTGCCAGCAGTGGGCCGTCACGGTTTCTGCTGACGCCATTGAACACGCAGGCTACGACGGCGAGAGTCGAGACCTTGACCGAACCCGCACCGGCGTGGTCTTCGCCAATGCGCTTGGCGGCGAAAACCGAAACATGTCCAACATCCGGGTGTGGTCCAATCACACCAAGGCTTTGGCCACCGAGCACGGTCTGCCGGCCGAACACGCTGATGCTTTCCAAGAGGCCGTTCTGGAGGGCACCCCACGGGTTGATGAGGACACCATGCCCGGTGAATTGGCGAACGTGGTCTCGGGTCGGGTGGCGAACCTGTTGGATTTGCAAGGACCGAACCACGCCATGGACGCGGCATGCGCCTCTTCGATGGCCGCCGTTCTTGATGCATGTCGCTTGCTGCAAACCCGACAGGTCGATGTCATGCTTGCAGGTGCTGCCGACCGGACGATGGACCCCGCAACCTTCGCCAAATTCTCAGCGATAGGGGCCTTGTCGCCAACGCACTCCTCGCCCTTTGACGCCCGGGCAAACGGGTTCGTCATGGGTGAAGGGGCCGGTGTTCTTGTCCTCAAGCGGTTGAGCGACGCCATTCGCTCAGGCGACGAAATCTACAGCGTGATACGTGGCGTTGGTGGGTCGTCGGACGGGCGCGGCAAAGGCATCACAGCACCCAGTCAGCGGGGTCAGGTCCAAGCCATCGCCCGCGCTTACAGCCAAGCAGGGTACGACGCTTCAAGCGTTGAACTGGTCGAAGCGCACGGCACATCAACCAAGGTTGGTGACGCCACTGAACTCTCCACCCTCTCCCGACTGTGGACGGGTGTTGAAGGAACCGGGAAGGTTGCCGTCGGGTCCATCAAATCCCAAATTGGCCACCTCAAAGCAGCGGCAGGCATTGCAGGCATCATGAAAACCGTGATGGCGCTTCACCACCGCACCATTCCGCCCAGCGCCAACTTCGAAACACCCAACCCCACCGTGGATTGGGCCTCCATCCCCTTCTTTGTCCCGACCCAACCGTTGGACTGGCCTCGCCCTGCGGAGCATCCTCGGCGAGCGGGCGTGTCGGCGTTTGGGTTTGGCGGCACGAACTTCCACATTGCGCTTGAGGGGTTCGAACCTGATTTCCACGCACCGATGGCTGAGATGTGGGAGGGGCGATGGCAGGCTTACAGCGGGAAGACCGGTGCTTCGGCCCCTTCGATTTACGACGGCTCGCTTCCCCCCACGCTCTCGCATGAGGCGCTCAAAGCGATCGAAGGCGGGGTTCTCTTGCGGTCCGCCACCTCCCTCAAGGCGTTGGCCGAGGACATTTCTTCCCTCGCCTTCGACGGCCCCTTGTTTGATGACGACCCTCGCGGGCTTCGCCTTTCTCAAGCCCTCCAAGAAGCGAGCCAAGACTACGACGTGAACCACCCCGTTCGCCTCGCCCTGGTCGCCACCTCGTGGGCCGAGTTTACGAAGCGACAAACCCTTGCCGCTCAAGCGATGGAAGACAAGGACAAATGGGGCTTTTTGCAGGCCCAGGGCGTTTTGCTGACCGATGAAGCGGCCCTGCCCGCTCAGGCGAAGGCCGTTCACATGTACCCCGGCCAAGGAAGTCAATACGTCGGCATGACGGCGGATTTGACCCAGCGATTCACGGCGCCTGCAGACGTCTGGCGTCAAGCCGACGAGACGATGGTGGAGGTGCTCGAAGGCGAGACCCTTTCCGGTTTTGTCTTGCGTTCAAACCTCACCAAAGAGGAACGCCAAGAGGCTGAGCAGAAACTCAAGCAAACCGAATACACCCAGCCGGCGATGCTCACGGCGGATCTGGCCATTGAGCGCACGCTGAATGCGTTCGGTCATCAGCCCGACATGGTCGCCGGTCATTCGCTTGGTGAATACGCCGCCTTGATGTCGTCGGGCATCTTGGACATGGACGGCGCCCTGCGAGCCGCCGCTGCCCGAGGAACCGAGATGGGGTCGGTCGTCATTGACGACAAAGGCCTCATGGCGAGCGTGACCGCTCCGTATGAAGCGGTGGAGGCTGTTCTCGAGGCGACCGACGGATACGTCATCGCAGCCAACAAAAACTCGCCCAAGATGACGGTGATCGCAGGTGAAACCGCACCGGTGCGTGCGGCCATGGCTGCGTTTGAGGCAAAAGGGTTCAACTGCGTTGAACTCGCCACCTCCCACGCCTTCCACTCCAAGATTGTGGCGCCCGCCAACGAACCCTTGCGCCGCTTCCTGGAAGGCTTGGACATTCGATGGCCCAGCGTCCCCATCACCGCGAACGTTGACGGAGCGTTCTACCCCACCGAGGGCACCGATTCCAAAGCAGCGATTTTGGAAAAACTCGCCCCACAAATGGCCTCCTCGGTGGAATGGACCAAGCAAGTTGAGGCGATGTACGCTGCTGGCGGGCGCGTGTTCGTTGAGGTCGGCCCCAAGCGGGCGTTGACGATGTTTGCGATGCAAATCCTCGAAGGCAAACCGCACGTTCCCGTGATGACCAATCACCCCAAGCAAGGCGGCATCGCCTCGTTCTACACGGCCATCGGAGCGCTCGCCTTGGCCGGCAAACCTCCGGAGTGGCCGGCTTTGAATTCTTCAGCCTTGCAGGACGCCTTCAAGGCCGGACCGATTGAAGCCAGGGGTGGCGAATCCTTGCGTGCCTCATCGACCACGGCGGAACTCGAAGCCTTGCGAATACGTGCTCGTCCGCTGCCGGGCAACGGTTCACCCGTACCCGTTTCACCCGTTGCCCCCTCGGTTCAGGGCCTTCCTGCCAACGATGAAGCGGCCCTTGAGCGGGCCATCCGAGGCTACGTGGGCGACCGAATTGCGGCGTTCAGCGGCTATCCCGCAGCCTTTTGTCACGGCCATGTCGAACTTGTCAACGGTTTGGGTTTGACCCCTTCACAGGTCCATCAGGTGGCGGCAACCCTCGCATCGGAGGCCCAAACCGACCCCGGAGTTGACGGCTTTTCAGCCGTCACCGCAGGCGACTTTGCACGGTGGGTTCGACGCCCACCCGCCTCATGGCAGCCGATGGCTTCGGTCGCCGCCTCCCCTTCTCCGCTGAGTGTCCCCGTTCGCACCGTTGGTGCGCTTGGCGGCCCGAGTCGGCGAGACGAGGACCCCTACGTGGTCACGGGCATCTCCCTGGGACTGCCTGGAATGGACCGGGTGTTTTCAGAGGATGCGTTTGAGAAGTTGGTTCGGGGTGAAACCTGCATCAGCGAAGTCTCTGACGAATACAAGCAGCGCCTGTTGGACAAAAACATCGTCCGGCTCATCAAAGGCCGTGACGGTTCGGTGAACATGGACCAAGCCACTGTTTTCGGAGATATTCCGCAACTCGCTGGCCTGAAAGGTGCGTTTGACCTCGCCGAAGAATTTGGGATTGACCCCAAAGCCGTTGTCGCCTGGGACATCAGCACGCAGCTCGCCGTCGCTGCCGGTCTCCTCGCCTTGCGGGACGCCGGTATTCCGTTGACCCCGGTGGAGCAGGTCGGGAAGGGCGGGTTGCGTTTGATCCGAAACTGGCAGGTGCCGCAAATCCAACGAGAACGTACAGGCATTGTCTTCTCCTCTTGCTTCCCTGGCTTGCAAATGGCTTCGAAGCACGCCAAAACCAACGGGGACGACGGAGAAGGTCGGTTTGACCGCAGGTACCTCTTCCAAACGCTCAACATGGGCCACTCCCAATTCGCTCAATACACCGGGATTCGTGGACCAAACACCACCATCAACCTCGCCTGTGCCTCTGCCACCGCCGCCTTTGGCGTGGCCGAGGACTGGTTGGACGCCGGTCGCGTCGACCGCGTCGTCATCATCAGCGGGGACGACGTCACCGGCGACGACCTCTGGGAGTGGATTGCCGGCGGTTTTGCCGCCTCCGGCGCAGCCGCCACCAACAACGTCGTGGAAGAAACGGCGCTGCCCTTTGACCGTCGGCGAAACGGTTTGATTTTGGGGATGGGAGCCGCCGCCTTCGTGGTCGAACGCCATTCAGAAGCACAGCAACGAGGCGTACAACCCATCGCTGAATTCCTCGGCTCAACCACGGCGAACTCCGCCTACCACGGGACACGTCTCGATGTGGAACACGTTGGCCAAGTTGTGAACGGATTCATCACCGACATGGAACGACGCTGGGGCCTTGACCGGCACCAAATCGCTGCGAACACCGTGTTTTACTCGCACGAAACCTACACCCCGGCACGGGGAGGTTCAGCCCAATCGGAAGTCCGTGCGTTGCGGGACACGTTCGGCGATTCAACCAACAAACTCGTGATTGCGAACACCAAGGGCTTCACCGGTCACCCCATGGCGGTGGGTATTGAAGACGCCAGCATGTTTTACGGCCTGTTGACCGGACGTCTGCCCCCCATCGCCAACCACAAAGAAAAGGACCCCGAACTCGGCGACCTGAACTTGTCCACGGGCGGCGATTACCCTCATGTGGAATACGGCCTTCGGTTTGCGGCCGGTTTTGGTTCCCAAATTGCTCTCTCCTTGATGCGGAAATGGCCGGTTCAAGGCGACCGCATCAACGGCGCAGCGTTGCTCGCATGGGCGCGCCAACTCGCCGGCACCGATGATGTTGTGATGCGAATTCTGCAGAACAAACTCGTCGCGTACGTGAACGGGGACGACAACCTCCACGGCGGCGTTCAGGGCGATGCTTGGCCGCCGACGGAAGCGTGGGAAGGGAAACCCTCGGTTCATGCAGAAACGCCCTCGTCCTCTGAAGCGGCCGAGCCGCCTGCGCCTGAGGCGCCACCCGTGAGGGCCTCCCCTGCGCCAGCTCCAGCTCCCGCTCCTGTTGCGGGTGATGAAGCCACGGTGGCTGCCGTGGTGGAGGTCGTGGTTCACCACACCGGTTATCCGGCTGATTTCGTTGAACTCGACCAGGATTTGGAAGGCGAATTGGGCATCGATACGGTGAAGCAAGCCGAAATCATGGCCGACATTCGGGAGCGCTTCGGTCTCCCGGTTGACGAGGATTTTGTCCTCGCCGATTACCCGACGCTCAACCACATGATTGGCTACATTCAGCGCATGACCAGCGGTGGTGCACCTGCACCGGCGCCGGCAACGCCTGCCGAATCGCCTTCTCCACAAGAGGGGCAAGCCCCCGAAGTCGCCACACCGCCTGCGCCGCAAAGCGATGTCTCCCCGACAGCACTTGCCGTTGCGGTTGACGATGCTGCAACGGTGGAAACGGTGGTGTCCGTGGTCGTCCAGCACACCGGGTACCCGGCTGATTTCATCGAGCTCGATCAAGACCTCGAGGGCGAATTGGGCATTGATACGGTGAAGCAGGCCGAGATTATGGCTGACATCCGTGACCGTTTTTCGCTCCCGGTTGACGAGAATTTCGTGCTCGCAGACCACCCCACCTTGAACCACATGATCGGCTACATTCAACGCATGCAGGGCGGGGCGGTCTCCTCACCAAGCACCCCTCCACCCGTCGCTGCGACGCCCTCTCCTTCGGCCCCAACACCTGTTCCCGAACAGCCCACCGTCGCTCCCGCTCCGGTGCCCTCCGGAAACCACGCCCACATTGAAACCGTCTTGGTTGAAGTGGTGGTGAACCACACCGGCTACCCGGCTGATTTCATTGAAATGGACCAGGACCTCGAAGGCGAGTTGGGCATTGACACGGTGAAGCAAGCCGAAATCATGGGTGAAATCCGTGAACGGTTTTCCTTGCCTGTGGACGAAGATTTCGTGTTGTCCGACCACCCAACGCTCAACCACTTCACCGCTTACATCGTCAAAATGCAAGGCGGCGATGCGCAGGTTACTTCCACGGACACCGCACAAGATGTCCAACCCTCGCCCGAAACAGATGCCCCGGTTGAGGAACGAAGCTTCACGGGGACCCGACGCTGGCAAGTGGAAATTGAGGCCTGCCCGGGCGTGGAGGCACCGCTTTCCCTCTCGGGAACCGTGGTGGTTTCCGACGACGGTTGGGGCATTGCCGAGGCGTTCTGCAAGCGGATGGAATCCAGGGGCCTTGACGCTGTTCGAATTGGATTTGAGAGCAAAATCCGGGACCCGTCCCGCCTCGAGGAGAACGGACGTACCGTGTTGCGTGCTGACCCCGAACAGCCCGAACACATCCAGTGGATTGCAAACGAATTGGAGGGCGTCGCCATCGCAGGGCTCGTTCACATGGCGCCCTTGAAACTCGCCTCGGAGCAATGGGGCGAAGACACCTACCCCTCTTCCCAGGTGGCGCTTGCGGCCCACGGTTGGTTCGGTCTTCTGAAGGAACTGGGCGGTCGACTCCCTTCCAATGGAAACGGGCTTGTCGCTTCGGTCACGGCCCTTGATGGTCGTCACGGCAACCGCGGTGACCGTTTCAACGCCGTTCAGTGCGCTGCAAGCGGCGTCACCAAATCCTATGCCTTTGAGCGGCCCGACGTTCGTTGCAGGGCGCTCGACCTTCATCCCGACGTTGTGCTCGACGAAGCCGCTGCGGCCGAAGCCATCGAGCACGACCTCTTCAACCTCGACGGTGAAGTTGAGGTTGGCTTGGATCGCGACCAGCGGCGCTGGGCTCTGGTGGCCTTTGCCGAAGACGTTGTTGACGAAGTTCGTCCGCTCACCTCAAACGACACCTGGTTGGTCTCGGGTGGGGGTTCGGGCGTCACCGCGGCTTCCATCATCGGGGTGGCGAAGGCCTCTCCAAAGGCTGGAGCGCACTTTGTCCTGCTCGGACGGTCGGTGCTCATCGAATCGACCGCTTCTTGGGTTGAATGGACCGAGGAGCAGTTGGCGGAGGAAAAGAACGCCCTTCGTGAACGGCTTTTGGAGGCAAGCGAGTCCGGAAAAGTCACGATGGTTGAATGGAACAAGGCCTGGCAGGCCTTTACCCGCAGTCGGGACGTGTTCCAAACCCTCCACGAGATCGAGGCGACCGGAAACACCGCCGAGTACCGGTCCGTCGATGTCATGGACGCCGAAGGCTTGCGTGACCTTGGCTCGGCTTTGGGCCGCCCCATCACGGGTGTGGTTCACGGCGCCGGTCTGGAAGATTCCAAGCTCGTCGGGGACAAGGGCTACGATGTCTTTGACCGTGTGGTCCGTGTCAAGGTCGACGGCTGGCGGGCGTTGATGGGTGCCGTCCAAGCCTCTGGAAGGGACGTCCCCGAATTTGCATGCTGTTTCACGAGCGTTGCCGGACGCTTCGGGAACGGCGGGCAAACCGATTACGCCGCCGCCAATTCAATTCTTGATGCCGAAATGGCCCGTCTGACGGCAACCACCACCTGCCGCGGGGTCGCCATCGGTTGGACGGGATGGCGTGACGTGGGTATGGCGACCCGTGGTTCCATTGAAGCGGTCTTCGCTGCAGCCGGAATTGAAACCCTCGCGGTCGAGGACGGCGTGAGCATCTTCGTCGCTGAGGCCTTGCAGGGTGGAAAACGACGTGTTCTGGGTTGCGGGTCACTCGGTTTGATGGACCGCTTCTCCTCGTTCAGAGAGGCTCCACTGAAGTTGCCCGCATCGATGTCGGCGATGATGGCTGACCCCTCCCGCTTCCCGTTCGTTGACAAACTCGTTGAATTGAACGAGACCCAACGCCTCGTCTCGCAATGCACCCTGTCAACCGAAGAACACCCCTTCCTGGTGGACCATGCCATCGAAGGGGTGCCGTACCATCCCGGTGTCATGGCGCTTGAGATGTTTGCTCAGAACGCCTTGCTCTTGCGCTCATCCACCTGCCTCGCAGGCTTTGAAGACGTGGCGTTTGGGCTGCCTGTTAAACTGCTCAAAGGCCCGATGACCGTTCGTGTTGAGGCCGAACACCTTCGTACTGAAGGCGACATGACGTGGATCCGATGCCGCTTGGTTTCCGATCTCACCAACTCAAAGGGCGAACGCTTTGGGGAGCGGGAACACCACCAAGCCACGGTTCGCCTCGTTGAGAAATGCGATGACCTCTGCCCGTTCCTGCAACGGGAAGTTGAGGCCTTGCCGACGGTCGGCACGCCGCCGAACCGGGATTTGCTTCATGAGCCGGGCTTCATTTACTCGAGGTACTTCCACGGACCCCGGTTCCAATCCCATGGTGGGGTGCTGGCCGGCGTGGGCGATGAGACGGCCATGGGCATCGATGGGGTGGCCTTGATGCGTCACCAACTGCCCGCTACCGACCAGTTCGCCGCCGAACACCGAGGCGAACCGGTCCTGCTGGAATCGCTCCCGATGCTCATTGAGGCGGGCTTCCAAAACGCCGGCCTGGTGGCAATGGAATCGTTGGGCTACAGCAGCCTCCCCGTCGGAATCGGATGGTCAACCATGCTTCGGGTTCCCGACGCCGACGAGCAGTTGCGCTTGCGAAGCGTCCAAACGGCCCAGCACGACGACGGCGTGACGGAACACGATGTGTTGGTGGTTGGGAGCGACGATGCCCCCGTCCTCGCTTTGAAGGGGCTGAAGTTGAAGGCCATGGCCACCGTTGAAGACCATCAACGGTTCTCCCTCGAGCGTTGAGGGTGGCGGCCATGGAGGGCATCGTGGAAGTGAAGACACCCGTCCCCGGTGTTCGTCTCTATCTTGCTCCCGTTGCCCCCCGTTCGCTTTCCGAGGTGCCGCTGGCTGACCCTCAGGAGGTGGCCACGTTTGCGACCGAGAAGCGACGAGATGAACACCTGAGCGGGCGATGGTTGCTTGGCCGAGCTTTGATGATGCGGGGGATGATCGACCTTTCGGTGCTTGAGGTTCAACGCAGCGAGGAGCGTGCGCCGTCGTTGGCGTTTATTCAAGGCGTCTGGCGGCGCACACCTCTGCCCTCGTTGTCCATTGCACACAGCATCGGGACGGTTGTGGTGGCGCTTGGCCCTTCGGATGCGGCCATTGGTGTGGACATTGAACCGGAGGGCCGAGGGTTGGCCTCCAATGCGTTTGACCTCATTGCACGGGGCGAGGAACTCGAGCGGTTGCGGGACCGGCCTGAGCGGGCGATGCGACTTTGGACTGGGAAGGAAGCCGTGCAGAAAGCGATGGGCATGGGCATGCACTTGAATCCACGGGATATTGAAATTCCAATTGAAGAGTCGGCATCTAAAATTACAATTGGAAAATCAATTTTGCAATTGGATTATTGGGCTGAAAAGGGTTACCATATCTCCCTCGCCACACGGTCAAAAAACCCCTCCCAAACCACCCCCGAGGAGGCGTTGCTTGAACAGACACGCCTGGCCATGGAGGCCAATCCCGATTGGGGGGTAGGGTGCAACACCCAACGCAACGTCAGGTGATCATTTCCAAAATCGGCTGCTTTCCCAAGGAAGGTCCAACGCGATGCCCACTTCGGTGAGGATGACGTAATTGAACAACAAGTAGAGCAGAAGGCTCAACGTCATGACGGCCAGCGAGGTGTTCAGAATCCTGCTTCGCTGCCGTTTTGCTTCGTCAAGGGTGCAGATACCCTCGTTTCGAAAATAAAGGACCAGGCCGAGGGTGAGGAAGACGACGCTCAGGACAGAGAGCAACGGTCGAAACCATCCCATGCCGTTGGTGCCCCAATAGAGGTCGTTGGAGAGGGCAGCGGCCGTTGAAACGCTGGCGAGTCCAAAGAACACCAGCACCACGCTCGGAAAACAACACATGGAAGCCAGAAAAGCCGCTCCACCGATGAATTTCCAAAGCGCCTTGATGCTGTGTGAAATGCCTTGATGTTCCATAATGCTCCCTCATGTGCATGCTGCAAAAACCGGGTCGGTAGCGATGGCGTTGTGAACGAGACGGAGCGGCAAAACAGGTGTTCCATCGTCCCATTGACCCATCCCGGTGAGCATCGTTTCGTCCGTCATGTACTGGAATGCAAAATCGGCGGTGAAGGTGTCGTTTCGCCCTTGGGCCACGATGTAGTCCGCTTGCGCATCGATGCGCCGGTAGAATCCCCAGTCCGAAAGCGCATCGTGAGCAGGGTCGGTCTGCATGTAGTGGCTCGCCACAAGCCGTGGGAAGCCGTACTTGTCCGAGCGCACCACGATGAGCTGGTTTCGCTCCTCGGGAAGGGCATTGAACTGCTCCTGGTGAAAGGCTCCCGGACACATGCCGACGCTCATGTCGTCTTCAGCGACCGCAATTTGGACCAGCGTGTTTTCGGGCATCCGGGAGAAATCGTGTTGCAATTCTTCCTGCACCGGACGGCTCGCCGACGCCTCAAGGGCGACAACGAGGGCGTGCTGCCCCCATCCCCGGTCAAAGGCGTCGTCAAGGCTCAGGAATGTGTAGGCGGCGCCCAAACTGTGACCGCCGACCCAAAGCGAGGAGGGGTCGATGACCACCTGGCCCAGGGTTTCGTCAATGCGTTCGTCTCGGCCATCGCCCAACGCCATCGCTTGAAGGGCGTCCATGGCGGCTCGGATGGAGAGGTTTCGGTAGGTGTGCTGGAGAAAATTCGACGTCCCTTGGTCGTACCTTTCGTCCAACGTCTCGTGTCCCTCGGGGCGCAAATCAGAGGGGTATTGCAGAAACGCCACGGCGATGCCTTTGGCCGCAAGGTGGGTGATCCAGCCTTGATAGGCGTCCACATCGGGATAGCCAAATCCGTGCAACAAGACCGCAAGCGGTACGGTCGACACCGGCGTGTCGTCGGGGAGGAGAGGCAACGTGAGGTGAACGTTGAACGTGACGTCCTCCTCCAGGTCGCCCTGCACTGCAACGACCTCTGGAGGTAGCGTGTACGGTGTCGAAAATTGAACGGTGTCGTACGGCCCTGGAGCGGAACCGTACCCGATGCGAGGTGCTTGGGGTGGGGCGGGGGCCATGCCCACGAGAGCGGGGATGCCCGGCATCACCAACCAGGCTGCGAAAAACACGCCAACGAGGTGACTGGTTTTCGTCCACGAGAAAGCGGTGTCCTCTGAACGCCATGTCGGAAGGCCTCCCAAGGTCAAGAGCAGCATCGCAAGGGTCCAACCGTACAAAGTCGGCAAGAGGAGGAACGCACCGCGAAGGTACGCCCAGTCCATGACAAAGTGAAGGGTGAGCAGGCCCAACACCGCACCAACGCTGACGTAGAGCACGGGTTCGATGCTCGCCCTTCGCGGGGATTGCTGCAGACGTTGGCGTCCGAAATACGCGACTCCGGCAAGCACAAGCACGAGGGTGAACGGTGTTGCTTGAGAGCCACGCAAGGCCATGGTCCATTCAAGAGAGCGAACGGCATGCGGCCAAATCGCATCCACCACGGTGTCCCCCATGAGCAGGTTGAGGAGAATTTCGGAGAAGGCGAGCAAATAACCGCCAAGCAACCACCAAAAAGGGCCCCGGTTGAACCACCGTGCGGTTTGCACTGGGGGACTTGGTTCGTGGGGCAGGGCTTCAACCACGAAGTCTCTCCGTGGTGTTTGTAGATGAAGTTTCGTTCACGGCCTCAGGCGTTCACGTTGCGAATTTCGGGCGTCTGGTCGGCGAAGAGGAACTCAAGCAGAGCGGCCCACATCACAAATTCAATGCTCGCCTCAAGGTTTTCTTGACCCCCAACCACGGCGACCATGTTCTCAAGGGTGTCTTGAGGCGAATGGTAGGCCGAGTAATCGTCGTCGTAGGCTCCGAGGTGGAAGATGGTCTGCGCACCCAAATTTCGGAAGGTGACGTGGTCTGAGCGTCCAAAGGTGTCCTCGTGAACGTCCATCACCAAGTTCTGATGGTCGTCCCAGTGTTGGTCGCAGCCCGCTCCGTACGAACCGTCAATTCGAAGGTCCATGGGCGCCTTGAGGATGTTGCGATGCACGTGGTCAAGGATGCTGGTGATCGCTACGTCTTGGGTCTCGGGGTCAAGGTCGGGTCCGGACCACGCATGGTAGGGAAACGGGTCGCCGTTCTCCTTGACGGCCGGCCAAGAAATGCCCATCATGTCCATGTTGATGTAAAACCTGAGTTCTTTGTCCTGCGGCAGGCAGGCGTCGCAATCGTTGTTGGCGAAGGCGTTCGAACCTCGCAAGCCTTCTTCCTCGGACGACCAGAGGGCGAGGAAGGTGTCGCATTCAACCTCCATTTCAGCCAGGACCTGAGCGTAGAGCATCATGGTGACCGTTCCGGCCGTGTTGTCGTACGCTCCTTCCCAGGTGCCGCCACCGGGCGGTCCCGCAGGCGGCGCAATGTCCATGTGCGCTCCCATGCCTTGGACACATTCGCTTGAGCGTCCTTGTTTCCAGGCAATGACGTTCAACGATTCGGGTTCGGTGGGGCTGAGCGTGTCGATCACCCGCATCAGGTGCGTGTCGTAGCCCAGGCCCTCAAAGTGGCCCTGAAAGTACGAGGCTGCTCGTTCGAATTGCGGGTTGGGGCTTCCCATCCAGCGGTGATTGTACGCCCCGCAATCATCCGAGGGGGTGTCGCAGGTGATGTAGTCCATTTTCTCAAACCAAGCTTTGCCGCTCACGATGGGCGTGCCGTTGGTGACGGGCGGCGTGAAGACCGTTTTCTGCCCGTCTTGGGTGTAGATGGTCAACTCAACCGAAGTGGTGTAGGGCGTCGTCAATAACTGAACGAGCACCCGGTCACCGTTCACCGGAACGGAACTGTCGATGTCAAGGCTGCCGTTGACGAACAGGAGAACGTCGTGAGCGGGTGCGCTCAATCGGAGGCCTTCGCCCATCAGCAGCACATCGTGCCATTCGCCGGCTCGTACGGTCACCTCGCTCGGTGCAAGGCCGTCAATGGTGAGCACCTCATCGGCGGTGACCACTTCGAGTTCCTCTTCGCCAAAGCACCCAGAAAGGGGGGCAATGAGCATCAACGAGACGAGCAGAAGGGCTCGGACGGTTGCACTGGAGGCGCTCAGCATGCTTTGGCGTCCGGCTTGGCCTTCATAGGGGTTGGCTTTTCCCACCAATGTTGCATCAGTACGGGACATCTTTCCACCCGATTTTGTACCCGATGAGGTTGAACGACCGATGCAGGACAGGGGTGATCAGGACAAGGGCCAGCATCGGCAACCGCAATTCATCAGAGGCCAAGACGGAAGGGCCGAGGAAAAGTTGGCCGCACAAAAACACCATGATGGCGAAGGGCAGGGTGTCAAGGAGCGGTGCTTTCGACGACACGTTGCCCTCACGTTTCAGGCCCCGGCGACGCTTGACGAAGGATCCGACGCTGTCGCCAAGCAGGCAGGTGAACCCCAGAAAGGTCCCTAACACGAAGGCAGCACCCGTGGCTCCACCGACGAAGAACCAAGCCCCTTCCGCACCGATGAGCGGATGAGCAAAAACGGTGGCGCCGTCGTCAAAAACCGTGGTCATGCTTCCCTCGCTCACAAGGCTCGCCAAGAGGACGCAAAGCAGGCCAGAGGTCAGCGAGCCGCCGACCAGGCCGTTCCACGTTTTTCCGTCACCGAGGATTCGGTTTCCGTCCTTCCAGTTGCGACCGCCATCGATGGGCCAAGGCCCGTACCCGGTTTTGGGCAACCACTTCCCCCACATCATGGCGAAGGTGTTGGCGAGAAAGCCGGGCAAGTAAAGCCACAAGGTCAACAAACAAAGGAGCAGGAAGTTCACATCAATCGCCTCGGTGTACGGTGAACCAACCCCATGGCTCAGCCTTTCATGTTTGTTGGCTGCGACGGCC
>JAYOHN010000042.1:0-14860 GCA_038118245.1 Candidatus Poseidonia sp. | reverse complement strand
AGGGCATGGGCGGCAACCGCAAGTTGAACAAGCAGATGCGGAAGATGATGAAGGAAGGGGACATGGACATTGACCCGTCGTCCTTCGGCATGTGAAACATAATGAAATCGATGGGGTTGTTAAAATGGTTCGAATCATTCAACCTGGAGGGTTCAGTCGTACCAACCTTGTTCGTGTTGGGTTAGTTCCCCACGTGGACGAAGTTGTCGTCATCAGCTCGCCAGAGTCAATGACTCAGAATGAATTGATTCGGATTCAACAAGCAGCCACAGATTTGGGTTCCAAGGCGACTTATTCGCTGCACACAATGCCTGTTGTTGGCGAGGATGTCACAGTCACCCAAATGTTGTCTGATTTGAACCACATCAAATCAACATTATCAGATAAAGAGACGTGGGTATCGACAACCGGTTCAACAAACAAGCATGTAGCTTGCATATTTGCAACCTTCCCGGACCATTCGACCATTACGATGAACCGAAGTAATGATTCGTATTACTTGTCAGACGGTACAACAAGGCCACTCACGAAACTACCGGATGAACTTAGCTGGCAACTCTTGGGCCTTCGTCATGAAGAAAACGACGGACATCACCACTTGTTCCATGAGGACACGCTAATTGCGAGCCCAGACACGGCTTACATGAATGAAGACAAATTGGTCTTGAAATGGGTCATGCCAACAATAGATTTACCTAACAAAGAACAAACAAAACTCGTGAAGCATATATCTGCACAAATAGGTCGTTTGTGTCGCTTAAATTCCGAAGGCGTCTATGACATCACCATACCACAGAGTAAGTTCCATCATCGGGATAGATTTCCCATCGGAACACGTCGGCCTGTCAAATTGGAAGGCGAGGAAAAGATACACAAAAACGAGATGTTCTCTGTATTTCCGGAAGTTGGTTTCCCCTTCGGAACTCAGGAAAAAAATACAACATGCCTTCACGTTGTTGTAAACGCCGGGGACATTACGCCAACTGCCTATGCTATTCTCGCCCACAAACCGAGTCATGTGGTTCTTTGGAAACTTAATTCCGGGAATGTCAATCAACAAACTGAATTAAACGGAAAGACTGCGTATCTTGTATCCTACCTTTCTGGGCACTTGTTGGAAACTCTTGACAGTATATTTCCAATGGATAAGGGCAAGAAAAGCATAGTGCCTTCGAAGGCAGAAATTTTCACCAGCAACCCTATTCCAAAAATCTATTCTAGATTTCACCTCGTTGACCTAAGTAAGCTGAGTGATACAAAAATAGAGCTGCCTGAAGAAGTACTGAATGCAGAACGAACCTTGTTCGACCATAATTCAGGCTTCCCCGGGCTTCATCACAAGATTCTCACAATTCTTAAGCAGAATGACCTGGATGTGGAGCAATGGATAACAGATGCAAATCCATTGAGGTCGTACCAGATTTCAAAACCAAATAAAATAACCAAACCCCCTCATTCGAACCTATCCTTGTTTCTCCTTCGTAAATTTCTTCCATCCACCGGTAAGATCATATCGAACAAAGAAAAAATTATGCCAAATATACCCGACATCCTTGAGGTCATAGTTGATAACGCAAGAGGCAAAAAATCAAGCGTTGGAAAACCTGACCAAAGATGGAAAATCAATACTGGCAAATTTGAATCAAAAAGGGGTGAGGAAATCAATATTCACTCACAAGATGATCAGGTATTCAACATTAGAAACAAAAAAGGGAATTCATTGATGTTAGGTGACTCAGGCCAGAACAATAAAGGAAATTGGCTTGAAGATTTGGCGGGATATATGATTCATCATTATTGGGAAAGTGAACATTCAATAATCGGATTGAATGTAAATCCTATACTTGGCAACTTTAAACTCGGCTCAACAAGGGAAGTTGATAATTATGCGGTGACCAAGTACGGTGTGGTGATTGGTGAGGCAAAGGCAGTGAGCATAAGTTCCCTCGATGACCAAAAAGAGGAAATAACAGGTCAACTCATGGGTGTAGTCAGTCTATTTGGCCACCGCAAAGGGCAAATTCCCCTCATTATCATCGACCATCGTTCTGATAGATATGATGACTTTGCGACGGAAAACGGTGTTGTGGTTTGCTCTTGGTGGGAACTACAGTATCCCGACCGAATTGTGCACCGGTTTCACCATGGAACTCGGACAGAAGAAGACAAAGCCGACATCCAGAAGTGGTGCGGAGAAAAGAAACGAAAAAAAGTGAAACCCTTGTTCAAAGGTTTCGTTCAAAAAAACCAAATTTCATTTGTCGAAGGGACCGAGCGAGCCTGCGTTATCTCAGAACTTGATGTGTTGGAAGGAAAAACAATCGCCATTGCTGGAGGGAAAAGGAAGATTTTGGAAGACGGAATCGAGATGAACCAAAACTGCAGTGGATTTGAAATTGAGATACTTGATGAAATCCCCGACTCGCTCAAACAGAGAGAGGATTTCTTCAAACCATCGAGTGTTTACATGTTTAGGTGCCACCCAATAAATCAAGAAAACAAACATGAGAAGGCAACGTTGATCAAACTTACCGACGACGGAACCGAGGAAGCCGATTCCAATCAGATCACCGAGGAAACGAACACTCCTCAACAAGAAGAACATAACACACGGGAGATGAATTCAAACTCGGAAGACACGCTTTTTTCGGGTAAAATTCCGATTGACAAAGTTGAACGATACTCGGACTCCGATGACCACTGCATCATTCGTGGAATCACAGAATTGGAAAATGGAATCATCGCAATTGCCAAAAATAAATTCAAAATATTCTTCGATCCTGCAAAAAAGCGGGAGAAATGGTGGGGCTACGACATTACTGTGAAGTCTACCATCCCAAAAGAGAGGGTGAGAGAGGGCATCAAAGCTACTGGGTATCTTGAGCATTGTAAAATCATTGAACACGATGAGGAAGAGTGAGCGGAAAATGCGTCTTGAATGGCCCGTCTATGTTTTCACGGCCTGCGTCTTCCTCGCCTTCGCTCTCGGGGTTCAATTCCTTGACCTCGGCACCGGTGCCGTCGTTGGACTGTTCCTCCTGCTCACCGTGGCCTATGCGTGGGTGGCCTGGGTGATGATCAAGCAGAAGGCCGTGCTCGAACTCCACGCTTATGTTCCGTGCAGCCAATGCGGGGAATTAACACCCGGACAAGGGAAACACTGCATGAATTGCGGCACCGTTCTGGTGGCTGAAAACGCTCAGTAAGACTTGGCGAGCAAGACCCTTCGGGTGGTCATCTCACCGGTCATGTGGCAGGGTCGCTCTGATTCGTACGGGTCGGTTGCATCACCGAGGAAGGAGAGTCCAGTCGTCCGTTCTATAATTTCTGCATGAGCGTCTGAGCCGTTGAACGCCAACTCGTAAATGTGGCCGTCCTTGACCTCACCCTCCATGGTCCAGGTGCCGCCGTCCTCCGTGAACGCCGGAAGCGGTTGAACCACATCGCCCATGTGCGCCGTGGACCGACGGCGTAATTCGTCGCTGATCTCGTCAAGAACACGGTAGCATTCCTCAACGATGTTCTCCATGGCGAGCGGCTCCTTCCCACCGGTACGTCGTGCTGCAAACGCTGTGCCTTGAGCGATGTCACGGGGACCAATGTCCAAGCGAAGCGGGACGCCTTTGATTTCCCAATCGTAGTACTTCTGACCCGGATGAAGGTCCCGGTCGTCCACTTTGACACGCAGACCCCGGGAGCGGAGCTGTTCGGCAACCTCATGCGCAACGGCAACGGTGTCCACTTCGAGGTTCTTGCGAATCATCGGGCAGATGACGACTTGGAAAGGAGCAATTTTCGGCGGCATGATGAGGCCGTTTTCATCACCGTGCATGCCGACCACAGCCCCAAGAAGACGCTCGGACATGCCGTACGTGGTCTGGTGGCAGTGAGTTTGTTGAGCGTTGAGGTCTTCGTAGGTGACATCGAAGGCCTTCGCCCATTGGTCACGGTAGTGATGACATGAAGCCACCTGAAGGGTTCGCCCGTTGGGCATCACCGCATCGATACCAATCGTGTACCAGGCACCGGGAAACGTGTCCCAAACGGGCCTTTTGGCTTTGATGATGGGGAGGCAAAGGTCGTTCATGATGCGGTCAACGATTTCCAAGTCTTCCTCGATTTGGCGACTGGCATCCGCCTCATCAGCGTGAGCCGTGTGGGCTTCGAAAAAGTGGATTTCCCGAACACGAATGAACGAACGGGTTTGCTTGGTTTCGTAGCGAAAGGTGTTGACCATCTGGTAGATCTTCAACGGGAGGTCCTTGTGCGAGCGAATCCACAATGGAAACATCGTGTACATCGCCGTTTCCGAGGTCGGGCGAAGGAACATCGGAATGTCAAGGTCGTTCTCGCCAGCATGCTTGACCCAGTAGACCTCTTTCTTGAAGCCGCCTTCTTCCTCTTCATCTCGCAAATCATCGGGGTCAACCCCCTCTTCCCGAGCTCGCTTCAAACGTGCAACGAGGGCGTTTTCTTTCTCGAGGAGGTTCTCAGGAATAAGTAAGGGGAAATTGACTTCTTCGTGTTGGGTACGCTCCATCTCCGCATGCGTGAGGGCGTCGATGAGTTTCATGGTCTTCCAACCGTAGGGTCGCCAAACGTCCATGCCCTTGATCGGGTAGCGCTTGTCAACGAGTTCAGCCGCCTCAACCATGAAGGGATACCACTCGTTGAAGTTCTCGGATTTTGATGGAATCCCTCGCTTCGCTTTTCCGTGGCCCATGGTTTTGGGGCGGACTTCCGTTTCATCAAGATGACGCTTCGGCCTCGGAGGAAAGCGTTGACTTTCCCACCGCCAGCAAAGCAGCCACGGCGGCTGCACACCACACAATTTCAAGGATCAAAAACGCCCATTCTTCGATCAAGAACGCACGCAAACCCAACAAACCCGAACCAAAAGCCATCATGAACAGATACACCGGTTGTTTGCTGTGAACAACGTTCCTCGTTTCAAGGAGAAAAGCGACCAAGATGCTCAACATGCCAATGTAGGCAATGGCTTCAGAGAGCAATCCGTCGGGAGACAACGAACATCACTTCCGCTTGTTCAAAAGCATGAAGCCGAGCAGAAAAACGACGAATGCAACCAAATCGGGGATGCCGATACCGCCCGTTGTGCCGCCCAAACCGCTCATGCTTTCGGAGAGAACCGAATACGACCATCCGTCGGACTCGCCCAACTTCATGATGTCCATGAGGTTCATTCGGGTTTGCTCAGGACCTCGGCAGGCGCCAATCCCGCTCGGGCAGGTGCCCTCAAAGAACGATGAGAACAGACCGAACACGTTCAGGACCACACCGAGCAGACCCCCGGCAGCCACCCAACGCAACCGGTTCGCCTTTTTCGTGGGCAACGGAGGAATGTCCAAGGTCGGTGAAGGCACATCGGGGAGCGGGAGAGGCGCTTCAGCCTGAGCGACCGGAGCAATGACTTCGACCAGCATGTTGGTCGGTGGGGCAACCTCCGTGACCGGCGCTCCGGCAGGCATGGACATCTCTGCATGGCGAGGTTTAACCGGTTGTACCGCAGCGATTTTGATGCCGTAAAGGCGGTCTGCTAAACTGACGAGGGTGGGGTCATCGGCAATTTCGGATGGGTCCAGTTCCCCGTCCAACAACTGTTGAAGTCGGTCATGAATGGACGTCATGCGAGGCCTCCGATGAAACCCCGTAACCGCTTCCCTTCAAGAAGCCTCCTTTGAGACGGAACAGAAGAAAAGACTCATTCTTCTTCGGAGGCGTGCCTTGCGAGAAGGTCTTTGCTGACCAAACCGTTGCCGCAGTGCGGGCATTTGTCGGCGTGCCCCAACATCGCTGGACGGATCGCCAAAACCGCCAAACACGTCGGGCACGCAGCCAACATTTCACCGTCCTGCAAGTCGAATGACGTGAGCGGGTTGGTGTTGTGGTACCCGGACCGGTACATCGGGTGCCAGTGAAACACCGCTCGGCGACCGGAACCTAACGCGGCCCAGCCCATCAGGAAGGTGAACACCAAACCCATCAGCGCTCCGGACATCAGCGCTTGCAACAGGTTGAGAAACGCCAGGAAGGCAAACATGATGCTCGCGGCAAACAGGACCCCTACGGCTGGCCAGTAGGCCCACGGCCGACGGCTTCGATAGCCCGCATACACGGAATATGCGAGCACCAACGAGGCGACGAGGAAGCCGGTTGCGGCTCCAGAAGACGGGAAGAGGCCGAGGGCGCCCAAAGCGGTGTACGTGAGGTAAACCACGATGCCAGCGTCCACAAGCACCACAAAACCGGTGCCTCGATGGACGTGGGCGATGGGGTCGCCCGCATACGAGGCGGAGGGAGCAGAACCCGCCAAGACCATCTCATCTGCACGGTCCTGAGCCACGGATTTTTGGTGTGGCCCCTCGCTTTTGAACCATCCGTTTCCGAGCAACGGACCAAGCGAAGGTGTCTTGACAGAAAGGGGTGTGGCCCGTTCATGGCGCTTCGCGACACCGATGTCGTCCAAACCGGCACCGCCCTTGAGGGCAAAGCCATTGTTTTGGGCGTCACCGGAGGAATCGCTGCGGTTGAAACCGTTCGTCTTGCCCGTGCTCTGCGCCGCGAAGGAGCAACGTTGACGGTGATCATGACCCCTTCTGCTCAGCGCATCATCACGCCACTGGCCGTGCGTTGGGCATCGCAAGCCGACGTGATCACCGACTGGGACGGGGATTTGAACGCCTTGAATCAAGCCGATGGCGTGCTCGTGGCGCCAGCGACGAGGGATGTGCTCGCAAGCCACCTCCACGGTTTGCAACACGGACCGCTAATGATGGCTCTCTCGGTGGCCCGATCACGTGGAACACCGACCATGTTCGTCCCGAGCATGCATGAAGACTTGGCGGCCGACCCGGTGACCGAAGAATTGGTTGAGGCCGTCGCACACTCCGGCTGTTCGGTCCTTTGGGGACCGGTCGAAGAGAGCAAGCGAAAAACACCCTCTGTGGACGAAATCGTCGCACGTTTCGCCCATGTGGTCAACGCAGAAGCTGCACAACGGCGTTCGGTCGTCTTGACGCTCGGAGCGACCAAGTCAGCCATCGACGATATCCGCCACGTCCAAAACACGAGTTCCGGAGCCACCGGGTGGACGCTCGCCAACCATCTGTACAAACACGGTCACGATGTCACCTGCGTTGCCGGTGTGACCACCGCCCCGCAACCTTCGTGGCTTCCGTTGGTCATCAGAACACCGACACCCGAAGCCATGCTCAAGGAATGCAAGGCCCTGGCCAACGACACCATCGACGCTTGGATTCATGCGGCTGCTGTGCTGGACTATGTGGTGGAAACCCCTGCCGAAGGGAAACTTGCAAGCGAGCAAGGTCCGTTGACCGTCCCGCTGGTCGAGAGCGCCAAACACATCGTTGAACTCCAAGAGCCATGCAAGGGTGCCGTGCGAATTGGGTTCAAACTTGAATCCGGCATCAAGCAAACGGATTTGATTCACCGTGCTGTTGCCCAAATCCAGCGAGCCGGCATGACCGCCGTGGTGGCGAACCGACTTGAGGACCTTCGCCGTCCAGAAAAACCACGAGGCTATCTGGTGGATCGCCAAGGCGCACACTTCGTTTTGGAAACAGATGCAGACCTCTGCGTTGCAGTCCAAACCTTGGTTGAACGAGGGCCGGAGGCGTGAGCATGCGCAGATTCGCCGTTCTCGGCCACCGGGCGATGGCCAAAGGGAAATTACCTCTCAACGACCTTGCCGGCGGCGCTGGGCGGATGGACGTCCTCATCCGAGCCACGATGGCCGCTTTGTTAACCAGTCACGGTCTGCGCACCGACACCGAAGTGGTGCTGCACCTGATGGGCGGCCCGGGACCCCCAAGACGGGTCAAGTTTGACGGGCGCAGCCTCAAGGGTCTTCACGCAGAAGAGCGTTCTATAGCCGGGACCATCGGCAAAGTCATCGCCCGCCCTTTGCCTCCAATCGGTCGCTGGGATGAGGTTTCAGCAGGCTTATCGCACAGCGGAGGGAACTTGACGGACACGCTTCGAGAATGGTCGGACGCCGAGGTGGTGGTCTTGGATGCCGACGCTCCAAGGTTGTGGAAGGAGGGTGCCGTGCTTTTGCAGCAAGGAACGGAGAACACCGCCGATTTCGCCTTCGTCCTCAGCGACGACCAACCGTTGGACAACATGGAGGAGAACGGTTACCTGAAACGGTCGTTGGGCGATACGTGGCTGCAGGGCCACATGGCGGTCGGCCTCGTCCACTTTCTTCTGGATGAAGGGGTCGACCTCAACCTTGGCTGAGCCACGCAGGCCAACCGTCCACCGAATGTTCGAGCCCGTGAGCGAGCAAATCTTCGTCCAGGGCGAACGGATGGCTTTGGGGCCAAACCGAGAGCGGGGAGAGGCTGGCGAAGCCTTCCTCCACCGCATCGCAATCGCCGAGAAGAACAGGTGAATGGTCCACAGAGGCGGCGCCTATGGTAAACGTCGCTGTTTCATCGTCTCCCTCGTCGTCAAAGCGTACGGCGTTTCGGTACCAGCGTACTCCCAGGCGGGTGCATGCCCACCGCCCGTTCCATGCAGGAGGCGTGTTCACGTTCAGCATGAGGTCGCCGTTGGAAAACGCCTCTAAGAGAGCCTTTTCTGGTTGCTCTGACCAGCGACCGTCGTTTCCGGGCGTTGGCCAGGCCGTGAAGTACCCGGTGTCCATTTGGCCGTGAGGCCGTCTGATGTTGGCAGCCACCAACGGGAGATGTTCGCAGACACGCTTCACGGCCTCAACCGTCGCCACGATCGCAGCCTCCATCCCATCAGGGTCAAAGGACGTGAACGAAGAGGCGAGGGCGGGTACGCCGTAGAGGCCCGCTTCCCTTGCCGCACCCATGGTGCCGCTGTGGTAGGCGTCCTGCGAGAGGTTGGGGCCGAGGTTCACCCCCGAAACGACCAACTGAGGCTGCACGCCCGGAACAAGTCGTTGCAGACCGCCGTCAAGGGCAACGATCATCGTATCGCAAGGCGTACCGTCCAACTCAAACAAATGAACCGGGCAGGCGTGCGGGTCCAAACCCCAAGACGCCACCAAATCATCACGCGGGCGAAACGGCATGGGTTGCATCAGATTGATGCGCATACCGGTGGCGGAGTGGTTGGCGCTTGGTGCCAGCACAGCCAGTGGAAAACCTTCGGCGTGAAGGGCTTGGACCAGCAAGCGAAAGCCAACGGCCTCGATGCCGTCGTCGTTGGTCAAAAGGAGCCAGCCGCGTCGTTGTTGCATGATTCCACCGTCCACGGCTCATACCGAGGTGCTTTCATTGTTCGCTTTCGCCCCATCGACCTGGTTCGAGGCCACCACCACCGTGATGAGGCCTGTCATGAGAACGGCCCCTCCTGCCCACGTCCAGGCGCCAGGCACCCCGGCATCAAAAAAGAGCCAACCAATGAGCGACCCCAGAACCGGTTCGAGCGTGACGGAAACCGAGACCACCAGCGGCGAAATGTACCTCAGGCAAGTGTTGAGGCCGGTGTGGCCCAGCAAGCCCGCCACGCATGCAAGCAAGAGAAACCAACCAAAGTAGGCTGTGTTCGTCCAACCGAAGGCCCCGAATTCAGCATGCTCGGCTTCCATCAGCATCGAGGCGGGAAGCAACAACACCGAAGCGATGACGGTGACAGGAAAGGCGTACAGAAAAATGGGCATCCAAGTTCTCAACATTCGGCCCACAACGATGTAACCGACCACGAAAACCGCCCCGCTAAAAGCCAGTGCATCCCCAAGCAGGGTCACGGTCTGGTCCCCTTGGGAGGACCCTGCATCCAGGAGGGTCATGCCCGCACCGGCAAAGCAGATGAGCGAACCTCCCCATTCCAAACGGTGCGGCGAGCGAACCTTCGCCACCAAAGGCGCCAACAGCAGCATCCCGACGACGATGACGAGCGGGTGAGCGGTCACGAACAGCAACGAGTGCGTGAGGGTCGTGAGGTCGAGGCTGGCGACCCAAGCTCCAAAATGAGCGGCGAGAGCGGCCCCGCTGGTCAATAACAAGAGCCACGTTCGTCGCTCACGGAAACCGCGCTGCGTGGTCTCGTCCATGGACGACCACTGCCGAACAAAAAACGGCAGGAGCACGAGGGAGGTGAGCTGCAAACGCCACGACGCTCTCAACAGCGGTGGCACGGCATCCACGTGCTGAAACAACGCCCCTGCACTCGAGACGCCGACCACGGCAGCGGCAAGCAATCCCCAAACCCAACGAGGCGTTTGGGAAGCCGTCATTCCGCCCACGCTCAAGCCTTCGTGGAGGCTTCACCACCAATGACACCTGCTCGCTTGAACAGGTAGTAGATGGCGGCGCCGACACCGACGTTGATGAGGATCAAACCGGCCATGCGAATCGCGTACCATGCTTTTGAATCAGGGAAATTTTCCACCCCGATAACGGTGCGCCCCGCACCGGTGTCGTCGTACCACAGCGAATCGATGAACGACAGAATGCTTGATTCGGTGCCGAAGAAGGCCTCGCCGGTCAGCAAACCAGCGGCGACCATGAACGTGCTGAGGAGGATAAGCGCTCGTTGTTTCTCGGCCGCTGTCGTGCCTTCGCTTTCCTTGAGTGCGTCGATGCGCGGTTGCAACTTCTTGTCTTCCCAGCGGTCACGAGCCACGCCACCGATGAGCATGGGGAGCGTATGTGGAACGTCAAGGTACATGCCCAAGCCAAAGGAGGTGCCCATGCCGGTCGCCCATTCCACAAACATGCCGAGGAGGAAGCCCAAACCGAGCAAGACGAGGTCACCCTGGCCTTCGGCGAAGATCACCGAGAAGGTGGCGAAGGCGTTGGCCTGCGGAGCGATGAGTTGGATGCGACCTTCGGCGAGCTGGATGGAAAGGAAAATGGCAACGCCCGCACCGATGATGGCCCCGGGAACAACACCCATGATGTTACCCTTGGAGATGTGGTAGGGTCGGTTTCCGATGTACAAACTGTTCTTGTAATCCCCAATGACGGTCCCGGACATGGAAATGGCAGACCCGAACACCGTTGTGCCGACCAAGCCCAACAAAACGGCGTCTTGCGTTGAAAGGTCAAGAAGGTCCTGGGCGTTGAGGAAGACACCAAGGAGCATGAGCAGGACGATGAACGATGTTCCCGAAACCGGTTCGATGCCGGTTTCGCCCATTACGCGAACGGCGATGGCGCCGAGCATGAAGGTCGTTAGAATCAACACCAGCGCAAACACAAGGGCCGCCAAGGGCGAGAAACCGCCGACGCTGAAGATGAGAATCATCGCGAAAAAGGTCACGCCCATGAAGATGGGAATGTGTTTGAGAGGCCATTCGTACCATCCCTTTCCTTCCATGTATTCTTGACTCCCGTCTCCTTTGAAGGCTGAACCGATGTCGGAGAAAATGTTGGCGAAGGTCCGCCACATTTTGGCCAAACCGAACATCCCTCCACCGACGATGGCGCCGATGGCGATGGTGCGGATGGTTTTGGCGAAGGCGATCATCTGCAGGGGGGCGGAACCGCCGCTTGCATAATCCTGAATCGGAATGTTGGCTTGCTGTGTGGCATCGTAGATGGGGACGTTCATGAAGACCGCAAGGGGGACGAGGAAAAACCAACCAACGATCGTTCCGAGGTTCACGAGGAAGGCAACGCGAGCTTTCATGAACCACCCGATGGCGAACATCGAGGGCGTGAGGGCAACCCCGACATAGGTGTAGGCAAAGGGGTTCCATGCCGTCTCTTCAGACCAGTGCGTTTGCTTCAAGGAGATGCCGTCCACGGTCCCTGAGGGTTGGTGGATTTTCCCGTGTGAGTAAAAACTCGCCAAGCCAATGTCGCCGTAATGCACGGTTTCTGCGATGTAATCGAGGAGCGCCACTTTCCGGTCGTTCAACCAAATCAGCGGGTACTCGACCAAGAACAAACCGACCATCGTCAGGACCGTCCAGACCCCGATGGTCTTCAACGAATCACGGGCGTGTTCAACCGCACCCGTGCTGACATCCGAGGAGATGTCCAGCATCTTGAGGGTCGCTTCGAAGCCGGGAAGCGGAAGCGGGTCTTCAACCAGCCAAACCCGACGGAAGATGATGAAGTACATCACCCCCAAAAATCCGGCAAACATGGAAGCGACGATGCCGATGAAAGCGAGCGTGAAGGCCTCACCGTCCTCCAGCGTGACCAAAGGCCCGTCCGCCAAGGCATACGCCGGTTGGCTGGCCAAGAGGAAAATGGCTGGGAACGTAAAGATGAACCCGGTGGATGCGTGGGTCGCCCCGGTCGTTGCTGAGGTGGCGATGTTGACCTCGGACGGCGACCACTTGAGCGCCATGCCCAACAAGTAGGCGATGTACCACGCAGCGGAGATGGCGAGGCCGAGTTTGAGGCCAATGTAGGCGGTGACGCCAGAAAAAATCGCCCCGATTCCAATCCCGATGAGGACTTTTGGCGTGTTCCAGTGCGAGACTTCAAAGGACTCCTGGAGGTTCTTTTCCTCCAGATATTGTTCAAGAACACCGGTGTTCAAGTTGTTGTACATCTCGTCATCGAGCCACGTCAAGGTGCCTGCTTCAATGGCCTTGAGACCTTCGGGCGTCACCGGTTGACGGTAGGCCGATTTCGTCACGGTTTTTTCTTTGGATTCTTGACCGTTCGCCATTTCAACCACCGCGACGCCTCAGCGTCTGTCCGATGGGTTGCATCGGCACTTCATGACCGTTGCGATGATTCGGCTCAGGGTGGTCTTATTCTTGGCTCGCTGGAACGCCCCGATTCCGAGCATCTTCAGCCCGGGCAACGGCAATGCCGTCTTCGACATCCACCTTTCGTAACATGACGGCTCCGGCCACGATGAGCAGCGAAATGGCGAAAATTCCGACGCGAGAATCAAACCAGACGGTCATGATCGAGTAGATCAGCGGACCGAGCAAAGCGGCCACCTTCCCAAAGAAGCCGAAGAAGCCAAAGAATTCGGCTGAACGTGTCTCAGGGACCATCTGGCCGAACATCGAGCGAGCCAAGCCTTGGGAGCCTCCGAGAAGGGCTCCACCGAAGACGCCCAACAACAAGAACTGGAAAAACACCGACATTTGGAGTGGACCCCACACCAAACTTCTGGCTGTTTGGGGGATGAAGTCCAACTTCCCGTCACCCAAACTTGTCGGATGGTTTTCGCCCAATCCGGTCGCACCGTCCAAGGCCCCGCCCTCAACGCTGTAGGAAAAGCGAGATTCCACCATGGAAGCCGAAAGGGAGGCAAGGGTTTCGTTGGACAAATTGACGGCTTTACCCACAGCGACGCCATCGTCGTCAAAGTTCCACTTGACGGCAAAGCCTTGCTTGTAGGCCTCGTTTTTCACCACGGGCAAGACATCGGCGTTCGCCATCGCCCAATCCTGCTCATCATCGCCTGGCAGTGCTGCGAGGTTGTTCACGCCCTCCCGTGCGGTGGCGACGTACGTCCCATCGCCTTCATCCCAGGCATACTGGATATCGTATTCCTCGTGATTTTCCAGTTCCAACGGAGCAAACGAAAGCGCACCGACGATGACAAAGCACCAACAAACGAGGGAGAATTGCAATGCCTTCTTCGTGCCCCACTTGTCGGCGAGTTTGGTGAACCCAATGGCGGCCGGTGCGGCGACGAATTGGATGATGAGGATGGTCAAAATCAGACCCGTGGTTGTCAGACCGAGTACAACGATGCCGAAAACGCCGGCCAAGGCCGTCACGGAATTGATGCCGTCGATGAAACAGAAGTACGCCAGCATGTAGAAGAAAAGCGTGCGGAAGCTCTTGATGTCCGAAAGGGTGGCTTTGACCTCGCCGAGCGCCATCTTGGTCGAAGGGACAAGGCCCATCGGCTCCATTTCGTTCTCAATGTGCGGTTCAGGTACCATTCGGAAGGTCATCTGGGCGAAACCCAGCCACCACAAACCGGAGGTCGCCATCGCAAAGGGAATCACCCAGGTGCCTTCGAGGGTCAGCACCATGGCGAGGTGGACGACGAGCAGAAGGCCACCACCAAGGTAGCCGGCTGCAAAGGCTTTGTTTGAAATGGAGTCCATCTCGGATTCGTCACCCATGTGTGGCAGAAGGGCGTTGTAAAACACCCCCGCACCGTTCAAGCCGACGTTGGCGAGCATGAACATCACCATGGCCCATATCCAACCCAGCGAGACACCGAGGTAGGGCGATAGGGCAAGCAAAACACACGAGATGGAACCGACGAAGGTCAAAATCCGAAGCCACCAAATTTTGATCATTCGACGGTCAGCGATGACCCCGAGGGACGGAGCACAAATGGCCACGAGGAGGGCGCCGACCATCACGGCGAATGAAAAGGTGGCGTCAGCGGTCCATTCCCGTCCGAGGAACTCCCCCGAAATCCCGTTTGCTTCTGCGAACAGGTAAGCAAACCAGGCCGGGAAGATGGCCGTCGTTACCGAGGTTTCAAACGCACTTTTTCCCCAATCGTAGGCGCAATACCCACGTACGCGTTGGTCTTTGCTTGTTTCAATCGCAGCAGATTCCATACCAACACGGAGTGCTGGTTTGCCTTATGAAGACATACCCGCCATCAGCGTGGAGGAAGGGTGAATCAACCCTTCGATGCTTCCTCCATCAGTGGTCTCGGATGATCTTGTACCGCCCAAGGGCTTCCATCCACATGATTTCCTTTCCGGCTTCGATGTTCATCTCGGCTTCCATGGGGAGGATCATCATGGAGTGGTCCCGCATGTTCATGGCGTGAACTTCTTCGCCCTCGATGTGGGTTACCATGGCCGTGCCCTTCTCAATCATGGGCACGTTGATGCTGTCGGTCACCGTACCGACGTGGGAGATTTTCTTGTCGCTGAAAATGTTGACCAGTT
>JAYOHN010000041.1:0-15296 GCA_038118245.1 Candidatus Poseidonia sp. | reverse complement strand
TTTGGACGAACTACTCCACGTTCCTGCCGCTTTGGGACCAGCTGTTCGGGACCTATTTCATGCCAAAGGACCGACGTCCACAGTCCTACGGGGTGAACGAACCCATCCCTCACGGCATTCTCCGTCAGTTACGTCATCCATTCAAAGGCTGGCGGAACCCGTTGTGGTACCTCTTTCATCCCCTCCAATCCTTACGACGTTCGTTGTCGTTTGCAAGGGCCATTCTCCGCTCCATGCGGAAGTCCATGTTTCGCAAGCGGGGCTCGAAGCCATGGGACGTTTATCCGGGGGAGGAAGCTGTAAGGGCGCAGTGATTGATGCCGCCCTTGGCCTAAGGTCAAGGTGAAAAATCCTCATGTTGTGACCGCTTTGCTCATAGATTGACTCGGCTGACGATGGCCCATGGGCTTCAAGCGCGTGCTGATTGCCAACCGTGGAGAAATTGCACTCCGTATTCTTCGTACCCTCCGAGACATGGGCATCGAGGCGGCCATCATCCACGGTCGAGAAGACCGACTTTCGCTTCCCGTTCAACTTGCCGACATCGCTTACCCCAACTACCGAACCAACCCGTTGGATTCCTACTTGGACATCGAAGCCGTCGTGCAAGCCGCCAAGGAATTGGAATGCGATGCCGTCCATCCTGGCTACGGTTTTTTGGCCGAGAACGCCGCCTTCGTTGCTCGCCTTGAGGAAGAAGGCATCACCTTCATCGGGCCCGCTTCAAACGTTATCACGCTGCTCGGCGATAAGATCGAAGCCCGGGCTGCTATGGAAGCGGCCGGCTTGCCGACGGCCAAAGGGTCGTCCGAGCCGATTGCAAGCGCCGATGTTGCGAGCGCATTGGCCGACGAAATCGGCTATCCGGTCATCATCAAAGCCGCCGCTGGTGGCGGTGGAATCGGGATGCAAATCGTTGACAAGGCCGACGAGTTTGAAAGCGCGCTCAAACTCTGTCAATCCCGCGCAAAATCGGCGTTCGGTGACGAACGGGTGTTCGTTGAGAAGTACATTCAAGGCGCACAGCACGTTGAATTTCAGGTGCTCGCCGACGGCAAGAACGCCATCCACTTCGGTGAACGCTTCTGCTCCATTCAGCGCCGTCATCAAAAATTGGTGGAAGAAGGACCGTGGTTGACCGATGAGAAGCGGGCTGAAATCGGGGCATTGGTCTGCAAGGGCGCCGAATCCGTCGGGTACAAAGGCCTTGCAACGTTTGAGTTTCTTCGGGATGCAAACGGCGACTTCTATTTCCTCGAAGTGAACCCTCGAGTCCAAGTTGAGCACACCGTCACCGAACTCATCACCGGGCACAACCTTGTCGAACTTGGTGTCCGTGTTGCCCAAGGCGAGTCGCTTCCGCTCAAGCAAGAAGACATCACGTGGCGCGGCCACGCCATCCAGTGCCGCCTGAACGCCGAAGACCCTCGGGCCTTTGTCCCGAGCCCTGGGCGTTTGTGGGAGTGTCATTTCCCGAGCGGGTTTGGGATTCGGTGCGACACCCACGCCCATCCAGGTTACGAGATGCCGGGTTGCTTTGACTCGCTTCTGGCCAAACTCCTCACCTGGGGTCACGACCGAGAGGACGCTGTCCGCCGCATGAAAACGGCCCTTGATGAGACCATGATCACCGGGGTTGAACACCTGATTCCTCTCCATCGCCGCATCATGGATGAAGCTGATTTCAACGCCGGAGACATCACCATCCAATACATCGACATGCATCCCGAACTTTTGGGCTGAGAGGGAAGTGGACAGATGAGCGTGTTGATTGTTGGAAGCCTCGCCTACGACTCCGTTGCCTCTCCAGAAGGCGCCGTTGAACGAGCACTGGGCGGCTCAGCCACCTACGGCGGCCTGTCATGCCAGTTCCACCTCGCCCGGCAAGGCCTGCCGGCTGCCGGCATCGTCGGTGTGGTTGGTGAGGATTTTGCTGACGAAGACCGTGCTGTTTTGCAACGCTCAGGGCTCAACCTTTCAGGGTTGGAGGTCGCACCCGGTGAGACCTTTCGTTGGGAGGGTGCGTATCACGGCTCCATGGCCGAAGCAGAAACACTGGCGACCCACCTCAACGTGTTTGAGCAGTTTGAGCCCCGGGTTCCCGACGACCTTTCGTCCCCTGCTGTCCTGTTTTGCGCCAACCTTCACCCACTCATACAGCAACAAGTCATGCATCAAACCAAACCAAGCCGGCTGACGATGCTTGATTCGATGAACCTCTGGATCTCAATCGCCAAAGACGCTCTGCTCGAGGTCATGATCCAGGCCGATCTGGTCATCATTAACGACGGCGAGGTTCGTCAACTTACCGAAGATGCCAACATCGTGCGTGCAATGCACACCTTGGCCGAACAAACCGCCACCCGAACCCTGGTCGTCAAGCGGGGCGAACACGGGGTCATTGCTCTGCACGAAGGCGACGTTCTCGCGCTCCCGGCGTACCCAACGGCTCTGGTGGTCGACCCCACGGGGTGCGGGGACACCTTTGCCGGCGCCTTGGCCGCCCATTTCGCTGCAGGCCAAGGCGAATTGACCTTGGCCGAACTCCGGCAAGGGCTGGTCAAGGCCACGGTGACGGCGAGTTTTACCCTTGAACGGTTTGGAACCGAGGCCTTGCAATCCTTGAGCGACGAGGACTTTACATCACGCTTGGACCGCTATCTTTCAACGGTGATGGGCTGAATCAGTCCTCGTCCAAGCGAGGCAACCCATCGATGTCGTCCACGGCTTTGCTCGGTTGAAGGTCTTCAAAGGACAGCGAACCGAGGCCGGCTTGGCTGCGCTGAGCGATTTCATCGGCTGCGGCTTGAATCGCCTCAGCCCGCTGCGACAAACGAGCGGCTTGTTCGGGCGCCAACGCCCCACCGTGCTCGGTGGAGAGCGCATCGAGGACGTTTGCTGGTTCCCCGCGGGCGGCTTCGGCGTTGGCTCGAAGAGCACTTGAGGTGTCCGAGGTGCCGTACGGTGATGGCGAGCGTGCAGGCCGCATCCGGTCGAGCATGTTTTGGGAGCGCTGTCGGACGTTTCTCAGGAGGCTTCGACCCGGACGGCGTCGGTGCAGCGCACGGGCTTGCCGTGGGACAAAGACCGTGTCGTTGAGTTCACGGGGACGGCGTGGTGTGAAGAGGGGTTCTTGGGGCGAAGGCTGACCACCGGCGTGGGGCGACGGGGTTTCCTCGTCAGGCACAAGATTTTCCAACGCCTCTTCCACCTGTTCATCCTCAAGAATGGGCTCTTCGCCCTCATCGATGTCGGGCAAAGGGGGCGTAACTTCGCCGGAATCAGGGCCCAGCCACGTGGGAATAAACGGTCTCGCTCCATGCGGGGGCGAAGATGAGGGTTGATGCATCGGCGGTGTTGCGACGGGGAGGAGAACATGACCGTCCACCGGCTTCGGGCGGTGGTCGTCTGGGTTCAAACCCACGATGGCTGCCGCATGCGTGGCGAGGTAGGTGGGGAAGAAACCCGTCTGAGGCGAAGGTGCGACGGGTTCGGGTTCTTGGATGGGCGTCCAGTCGGGTTCAACCTCCACGACCGGCTCGAGGCTTGGCTCCAATTCCTCGCCTGCAGATGCAAGGAAGGCATCCACGGCGACCGGGGTGTGCAAAGCGATCGGTCCCGAGGGGATTTCCGACTGTTCAGGTTCGAGTTGCCCGTGGCCCATGTTGGCTTCGATGGCCTCCATCATCGCCTTGACTTCGCTCATGCTCTTGCCGTTTGCGAGTTGGTGGAACATGAAACTCAGTCGATTCAAGGCCCGTTCGTTGCCGAACACCACGTGGGTGTCGCCCGACAGTGTTTGCACGGTGAGGGTGGGCTGCTTGGTCACGAACCGGGCCAGCACCATCGCCATGCCCACGCCCATGAAGCCCAAACGGTAGATCGGCGGGACCATCACTCGGTACCCAATCCAGAGCGAGCACAAACCGAAAAACACCATCCAGCCGGGGACGAGCTGCGAAGAGTGGTGCTTCACGGTGTGAATCGCATTGAGTCGGATGTCAAGGCTGCCTTGACGGCGACCTTGAACGCTCAGCATCCGCTCATCGAGCGTGATGTCCACCCTCTCTTTCGTTTCTGCCAACCGCATCGACGGGAAGGTCACCCCCTCCGCATCGCCGGTTGGAACAGGAACCTGTCCAATCTCGCGCATCCCGTTCCTGCTCCACCCGTACGAGGTTATGAAACCACCGCCAAGGAGGCGGGGAGGGGTGGATGTCTTGCCTTCTGCCCGAAACCGCCGTCCGGTCATTCGTCAAGGCTGGCCACGGCCGAGCCCATGATGCGTGGTCGAGAATCGAGTTGCGCAAGAAGAACAGGGGGCGGGTTGGTGCGACGGACAAAGAGCGGGTTCTCCCATTCAACATGAAGTTGGGAGCCTTCAACGGCCGAGATGCGGCCGACAACAAATTGCAGGTCGACGCTCGCATGAACCACATCGCCGGCGGCCAAGACCCGCTTTTGGAACGGCGAGGTGGACAACTGAAGGACGGAGCGTTCGTGCCGGACGATGGCGAGGGGCGTGGCCGTGTTGCTTTGTTTGTCCACCACCGAGGGATGAACGATGATGGTGTCCCCGTTGAGGTGGTCTTCCTTGGCGTTGCGGAGCGCCAAACCCACACGGTCGCCGGCCCTTGCAACCTCCACATCGTCGTCCATGACTTGAAGGGATTTTGCGGTGCCGTTGCCGTCTGCCGGAAGCAGGTTCAATTCATCGTGAACGCGAACGGATCCCGATTGAACGTACCCGATGGCCACCAAGCCGATGCCTTTGACGTTGAAATGTTGGTCCACGGGGAGCACCAAAGGGGCCTCAGCGTTTTCCAGCAAATCGCCTTCGATTTCCTTCATCAATTCAAACAGCCCTTCTCGGAGTGCGACGCCGTCGTTGGCTTCGAAGCGCCACGCCGTCAGGCCCGCCTGCTTGAAGAGCATCTTCACCTGGTCTTCGTCTATCCAGCCATCACGTGGGTTGAGGACGGCCAAGCCCCGCTGGATGCCTGCGCTCGCAAACGCCACCAAAGCCTCACCGAGCGTGCCGTCCACAGCGGTGATTTCGATCAACCCGGCTTGAGCGGTGGAGAGGGCGTTGAGGAACGGGCGCAGCCGTTCGGGGTATTTTGCCGGGCGAATCAACGAGAGAATGCGGGCGTTGTCCCCCGTGCCTTCCTTGTGGACGTAGGTGTGGACATCTCGCTGGTCAGCCGCTTTGGCCACGCTTTTTGCCAGTTCATCGGATGCCACCACGGCCACGTTCAAGACGACCATGTTGCCTCCACTGGCCTCGGCTTGAAGAACCAATGGGTGTTTACGCCTTGCGCTTGGCTTTCTGAGCCAGCATGTTCTCGCGGATGCCCTTCGCTTTGTTCCATTCTTCGTGTTCGTCCTCAGATGAAGGTGTGAACTGCGGTACGGGAATGGGCCGCATCATCGAATCGATGGCGACGAAAAAGAAGTAACCCTCGCAGATGATGTTTTTCTCCCATGTCGCCTTGCTCATGGTGTAGGCCGTGACCTTGGTGCACGCCGTGTGGCTGCTCGTGTAAACAACCTGGCCGGTCACTTCGAGAAGGTCGCCCTGGCGCGCTGGGGCGATGAAGGTCAAGGTGTCGATGGAGATGGTCACGAATTCACGGTGAGCGAATTTTGCACAAGCGATGCCTCCAGCTTTGTCCATCAGTGAAAGCAAGCGTCCGCCGAACAGGGTGTCGTAGGCGTTGGTGTCTTGCGGAAAAACCTCCTCGATGAGCGTGACGGGTTCGGTGGAGTAAGGCTCCATGCCTCGGGCAGAAGGTTCACCCTCATAACTCATCGTCCACGCGACCTGCACGCTATCGTCAATTGAGTTGCAGAGTCCGAGAGGCGACGGGATTTTATGCGTTCAAAGTGTGGCGGACCCGTAGGTGACACCATGCAAAACGAATCACCCCGTAAAACGATGCCGATTTTCCTCACGATGTTGATGCTGCTCGCTCCGCTTGCGGCAGCGAACGTCACGAACTTTTCCGACGGTTCTTCCTCGGTCTCGGTTGAAATCCGTGACGGTGGCGACCTCGTCAATCTGGTCGACGGCAGCATCGATCTTCCCGACGGGGAAACGGTGACCAGTGCAAGCCTCACCGTCGCCACGACCATGGTCGAGCACGGCGCACAAGTTCGCATTGACACCGAAACCATGCCACGTGTCTGGAACCCTCAGTACAACAATCAACTGACCAACTTCTCCGACCAATCCTTGTTCCAGATTGAAGATGGCTCCCAAGCCACCCCGGTTTCCCTCGCTGCAGAGGGGTACCTCTCCGACTTTGAGGGGACCGACGGCGGCTTCATTGACGCCACGGACCCCGGAGCCATGCCCGCCTCTGGCGTGGGATGGGAGCACGGAACGCTCACCTCATCCGACACCCCATCGGGTTGTAAATCGGGCTCCGAGTGCTGGGGGACAAACCTCGCTGACACCAACTACACCGATGACAACAACGGGCAAGCGTTTACGGTGGCGATGTTCAGCGAAGAATTGTTCGTCGACCCCCTGCTCAAGAGCAAGACGGCGACCTTTGATTCCTGGCACAACCTCGAGGCTCGAGCCGGCACCAATCCAAACACCGTTCGCTTCACCGATTGCGCCTACATGGAAATTCGGTCTGCGGCCAACCCAGGTTTCCCTCCGGGCGCCATATACAACCCTCAAGAATGGGAGTTCCTGCCCATTGACGACCAGGCCAGCACCGGATTGAGTCTCGGAACGAATTATGCTCAGGGCGGCAGCACGACAAACGGTCGCATTGGTACGGCGTGCACCAAACTGGCCGATACCGACGGCTCCGGCACCGATGGTTGGGGGCTTGCTGGCGCTTCGACGAACGCTCAAAACCCCACCGGATGGACCACCATCGCCGTTGATCTGACCGATTACATCGACCAGTACGTCCAGATTCGCTTCGTGATGCAACACGTCTTCACCTCCGACGACCCCGTGGACGACAACATGTCCGGCTGGTACATCGACAACTTCCGATTGGGCGACCTGCTCCCCCAGAGCGCCAGCATGACGGTTCGGGGCATGACGCCCTCGGTGCTCGGAGGCGAGAACCACCCCAACGGATACGGCATCCTCTCCTTGGAAGCGGAAACCACTTCTTCGGCCACCATCACCGTGGACGTTCTTGACACGAGCGGCAACCAAGTCTACGGAAAAGACGGTTCGGCCATGAGCGGTCTGCGAGGCGACATCATCGAACTATGGAACATCGACTCCCAACAGCACCGGGCGGTGAACCTCAAATTCACCTTTGATTCCGGGCCGGACCGCCTCTCGACCCCTGTTTTGCACGGCTTCAGCATCGGTACCCGAGTGGGGACCGGCTTCAATTTCTCGTCGTTTGGCCCTTCCTCCATCGACAACGGCGTCTGGCAGACGAGTGGCGGTGGCTTCCCGATGATCTATTCTCCCGACCTTCGCTTGGAAGCGTTCAACCCGGTGCTTGAACGAAGCAAGTTCAGCTACCCCATCACGTCCATCACGCCGATGATTCAAGACGACTGTACCGAATCGCCAAGCATTGAAATCACGCCCACCGGAACCAACCGCATCGTCAACGTGACCGACGGCGTGGAGACCTCCTTCTTCGACGAACCGTTGTTTGGGTTCACCTCCGTCACGGCCTACCAGGGGCCGTGCAACGTCGGCGGCATTTGGTTTGACCTCGAGTTTGGTCACCACGCCGACCACATGCGTCTCGACGTGGCCGACGACGGCGACGTGGATTACGGTTTCACGGAGCCGGCGTTCGACATGTTTGGTCGGCAAACCACCTTCGTTTCAAACACGGTTAACGGGGTGAATTACGCCGCTGATTCAGCCACCTTGACGCTGGATTTGAACGGCGAAGCCACCGGAGGCGTCTTCATGTTGCCCGAAGGGGCTGAAGTCGCTTCAGCCGACCTTTCGTTCGACCAGGTCAGCATCCGCTCGAACACCGACCCAACCGAGGGCTTCCACCTCGCCCTGATGGCCGGTTCGCAATCCGAGAGCCTTGGCGACATGCCCAACAGCACCGTTCTTTTCCCTGAGTCGCTCTCTCCAGCGCTGGACTTCAAGAGCGCCCTGAACGCTTTGTTGACCAATCCTTCCGTCGCCGGAACCCATGAGGACGAATTTGGACGCTACTGGGTCAAGTTCCGCTTCACCGTCGACTCGCCAAACGCCTCTTCAGGCACTTCGCTGAACATCATGAACCTTGACATCGTTTACAACTACTCCACCACCCTGACCTCGGCCGATGGCTTGGACATCGAGTTGAACCAAGGCGTCGCCCTCTGGACGGGTGGCGCCACGGCAACCGTGCCCGTTGGCCTGTACACCGATTCCGGCGGTGGCGTTTTGCTCAGCGACCTGAGCGTGGCGTCCAGCACCGGGTACAGCAACACCATTTCCATCACCGGGAACCCCGTCGGTTTGTACCCCAACGGTGACATCTACGAAATCGTCACCACCCACACGGTGGACCAACTCACCGGGACCTCCCTTTCCGAGGCATGGTTGACCTTTGAATCCGAATCGGGTTACATCAAGTTCACCTGGAGCGATTTCATGTCCTTCGCAGAAGCCAGCGATGAACACGACCACGTCACGCTCGAATCGACGTCATCGGTCAGCGCCATCACCGACGGTTACGAAGTGACCTGGCATTTCCGGGTCAACCCCACCTGGGACGACACCGAAGCGGTCCGCGTCTACGCCGGCCTGACCACGGCCAACAACATCAACGGTCTGCCCGACGCCGTGCTGCTTGACCCCTCGGTCGGGAATGCGGTCGAAAACGACGCCGGCATCACGATGTTTGAGTTGCAAAACAGCATCGGCGTGACGCAAGCGTTGACCGGTGCAGAATCGGGCCAAGACATCAACCTGATCGGACAAATTCGCCTTGAAGACTTGAGCGAAGCCCCCGACCCCAGCTCCTACTTCTTGGTGCTCGAACTCAAGCACGTCAACACGACCGACGGCAACATCACCATCGAGTGGGAAGAAGTGGCCAACCGCTCGGGCGTGATTGGTGGAGATTTCAACTGGAACATCGACCTCGGCAGCGCTGCGGGCAGCGAAACCTACCGCTTTGCGCTTCGGGGCTACGAGGGTGGCGACTTGCTCTGCCCTCCCTCGGTGTACAACCCCGACGAAACCTGCGCCATTCCGTTCGACATCACCATCGACACCTACGAGCCGAACCTCCTGGACATCCAAGTTTTGAGTCCGGGAACCGACGAAAACGTGGACGAAAACTGGCGAACCCTGCTCGACGACACCTGGGTGGTGCCGCAGCAGGCTCAGAAGATTCGCATGTCAAGCCAAGACTTGCCAAGCCCACCCGCTTCCCTTGACCTCCACCTCTGGGTGGAACACGACCACGACGCCAACAGCGACGGCCAACCGGATGCAGACGAATACATCACCATCACCATGAACGGCGATGGTGAAGCCCCTACGGCGAATTATTCTGGCGAATACAACGACTACGCCAACCAAGGTCTGGAAGGCAAAGTCTCGCTCTGGATTGAAGGCTACGACCTCGCAGGAAACCCCATCGATGGTGGCGGCCCTGGATTCGCCAACGACCAAGTGACCTACGTTTCGATGACCTCAAAATCGCCGGTCATCCGCAATTTCTTCATCGAGGATTCCAAAGGCAACGGCTTCCTGAACTCCAACGAGTTGCAGTGGGACGGCACGTGGAACCAAACCATGTACGCCGGCAACACCTACCACCTCATCCTCGAGGCCAGCGACGACAACGGCTGGCGTGACGTGGATTACTTCAAGATCAACCTTGACAAAACCACGGACGCCGAAGGGGTGGTGCAGGACCTCAACGTGTGGTACTTCCCGCGCAACGAAACCGCTTGGAGCGACAGCCCGCACCTCGACATCGTCTACGACGGTGATGTGGTGCCCACCATGCTCACGATGGACAACACGGCCCTCATCGACCCCTTCGAGGCCGATTTCATCCTCAACATCCCCATCCGATTGAACTGGGGCATCGTGGGCTTGGACGGCAAGGACATTGAGCCGAAGCTCCAGATGCAGGACCTCGACAACCCGCTCTACACGATGCTCTCCGGTGTTCCAGGACGCTACATACAGGATTGGCGATACAGCGACGGCATCCAACTCGATTTCCGAACCGATGAAGCCAACAACGAAATGGTCACGCCCCGCTTTGACGACCTCAGCGAGCCGCTGACCAACGACGTCCGTGAAGGCTTTGTCTATGCAGGGGACACCGTCCGGTTCTCGGGCCAATTTGCCTTCCGAGAGGGCATCTTCTACAGCGTGTTCATCAACCCTGAGGTTGAATTGACGATGGAGATCACGCGTCAAGACGCCGCAGAAGACTTTGGAAAGGGGTACATTTCAACCCCCGGAGAGACGGTGACGCACACCTTCACCGGCGGTGTGTTTGACATCAACGTCACGGCACCGGTGTTCACCAACGAGTACGTGTACACCTTCCGTCTCATCGATCTTCCTGACGGCGCAGAGGATTACACCTCGGCCTTCTGTGCAACGTCCACGGACTACGGCTGTCAGAGTTTCACCTTGAAGGTCGACCGGACGCCGCCCAAGGTCGTGTCCAATTCTTGGCTCGCCGAGAAGGGAGCGCTCCCTCAAGGCGACGCTAACCGCCCCATCGCCAACGTGCTGTCAACCGCCACTTACCACTGCGTTGACCTCCAAGTGCAAATCGAAGAAAAGGAAGCGATGTTCCCCGGGGACCTCCAGGTCAACTGGATGTTCTACAGCAACACCATCAACTACCAGCCTTGGCTTGAATACACGAATTACTTCGGTTCAGAGCCGGCCACGCAAAGCTTGACGCTCACGACGATTCCCGGTGGCTACCTCGGTTCAGCGACTTGCGTTGACCTCTGGCCGCTTGACGATAACACGTTTGAACCGAACCAGGAAAAGATCACCGATGAAGCACCAACCCTCATCTTCTGGGTGAGTGGCGTGGATTCAGCCGGCTCCACCGTGCCCAACGGCGGCGGTCTTCAAGACGACGGCACGACGGTGTTGCCCATCTTCTCCAGCACGCCGCAGTACAAGTCCCAATACACGTTCATCCACGAAAAGGCCACCTTCTCCGTGCAGGACGTGTTGCTCGACGACGACCCCCGTGTTGGCGATTCGATGAAGATGCAAATCAAGATCAAGAACACGGGCACCATGGCCGGCGTTGCTGAGTTGGTCATCAAATCGGTGACCGACGGCGGCACGCCCGTCGTTGAACGAACCGTGAGCAGCGCTGAACTTGACATCGCTGAAGTCAGCGACTGGATCGTCGTGGATTTGGAGCCCTTTGCGGAGCAGACCACGGGCATGTACTACACCATCACCTTGAACGGTTCCACGGACACCTTGTACGATGGCTCAGCAGCCCAGTGGAGCGATGTCTTCAACGTGAAGGTGGCCGAGGAGGAAGATTCCTCCTCGCTGGTCCTGATCGTCGTGCTCCTTGTGGTTGTCATCGGTGTGCTCGGCACCTTGGTTCTGGTCCTTGCTCGGCGCAACAGCGGCGGTGTTTCGCTGTTGGACGACGAATACGAGGACATGGACGATGAGGTCTACGCCGACAGCGGCAAGGTGCTCGCCGAGATTCCTGCGAACGTTGACCCTGAAATGGCCCGTGCGATGCAGGCCTTCCCGCAATGGACCCAAGAAGAGATTCAGGGGTACTTTGACCAAGGTTGGAACGTCGAGTCGCTCAAGGACTGGATCAACAACCAGTGAGGCCCTCAAATGGATGCCTCGCTGGATTGGGAGGACCCCACGTGGTCGGACCCAGAAGGGGGCACCGTGGTCCTCCACGGGACGTTGCCCACCGTGGTGTATCCCAACGTGTTGCGTCCTCGCCAATCGTGGGACGGGCTTGCCTTGCTTGAGACACCCGATGTGGTGGAACTCTGGCAGCAGGAAGAAGAGGACGAAGCCGAATCCCAAGGGGTGAACCTGACCCACGCCATGCTGTCTGGAGGCGCCTTTGGACGGTATGCCGAAGGGATTTCCATGCTCACCGAACTTCAGGGCGGACGTTTCCCAGACCCCGAACCACGGCGCCTGCAACGCAACGCTGTCCGACACAACCGCCCGGTGTTTTTTCTCGAACCGACGGCCGACGACCCGGCATGGAATGCGTTCCTCACGGAGGAGGCAAAGGCGATGTCGCACTGGAAGAAATTGCTCAGCATGGTGCGTATCGGCAAGCGATGGAAAAAGGCCGTCAAACGGCACATCTTCTCCGTCACGCCGCCACCAAAGGGCCAATCAGCGGATTACGCCAGCGCGAGCGTCATGGCTTCGGCGTGGTGGGACATCAACCGAGAGATGAGCACGCCCGCATTGAACAAGGAGCGTGACAACCGCTACGCTGCTCGGCTCCGAGGTGCTTTGGCGTCGCTTCGCGCCAGCCACGGAAAGGACGCCGTTCTGGTCGTGGCTTTGCACCAACCCCAACGCGAGGCGATTTTAGCGGCGTTGAAGAGCCTCCCCGAACCGGAGGAGATTTCATCAACATCCGCCGTCACCCCACCCATGGAGGAGGAATGACGTGGTCGCCGGTTCCATCGATGTCCGCGTTGAAAATCAACTCGTTCGATTCGTTTGCCCCTCTCGTATTGACCACGACCGTGTCGTGACGGAATTGGGCGGCACCCGGAACAGCGGGGTGGTCATCAAGGCCATGGACCGACCTCGTGCTACCCTCGTCATCGATGAGGAGGGTCGCATCGTGGTTCACGGCACCCATCGGGTCGAAGCCGCCCGTGCAGCCGCCAAGGAACTCTTGCTTCGGTTGGGCATGGATGACAGCGGCTTGGTGGCCGAAATGGGGCCCGTGGTGGCCTCGTTCAAGTTTGACCACGACATCAATTTGCAAGCCATACCGGCCCAACTTCCCTCCGGAACAGCCGTTTACGACGCCCGTCTCGGATGCACGGTGTTGACCGATGAGCGACACAATTTGACCGTGAACATCTGGCCCAACGGGACCGGTGTGGTTGCGGATTCGCGTCATGCAAACATGGTGGCCATGGCCGCCGTCTATTGGAAATCTGTTTTTGCTGAACGCGGGTTCTTCGTCGAGCGGATTTGAGGTTGAGCGCATGGTCTACGACGGCCCGGTGCTCGACAACCACTTCCACCTCAACCGAAACGGACTCTTTCTCGATGCCGCTCGCGCCTTCAAGAACGCAGGAGGAACGGACATCGTGCTCGTCCATTGCCCGGATTTTGCGTCCCCTCCTGAGACGCTTCAGGGGCACCGAGACGGTTACGCCGACACCGTTGCGATGGCCAACGCCGTGCGCAACGAGGTGGGTTTGGGCGCTCGCGTGGTGTTGGGGCCTCACCCGGCCGCTTTTGCCCACCAATTCGAACGTTGGGTCACCAACGAGGGCGATGCTGGACGGGAGCGGGCTGTTCAAAATTACCGCCACTCGATTGAAGCGGCCCTCGACTTCGTCCACGAGGGTCAGGCTCACGCCATCGGTGAGGTCGGCAGGCCTCACTGGCCGGTGTCGGATGAAGTTTGGTCGTTGTCCAACCTCCTGCTCGAGGAGACCATGCACCTCGCAGCCCAGGAAGGCGTCCCTCTCCAACTGCATGTTGAGGGCGAATCCGACGAAACCTACCCCGACCTTGCTCAACGGGCGCTTCGCCAAGGCATGGACCTGCTCAAGTTGGTGCGCCATTACTCGCCACCGGACGTCCGTTCCGATCACACCCACGGCTTGACGCCAAGCGTCCTGTGCGGGAAAGGAGCGATTGAGCGTTTGTTGGAAACCCATGGAGAGGCCAAAAACGGTTTCTTCCTCGAAACCGACTACATGGACGACCCTCGACGTCCAGGGGCTGTTCTCGGGCCGAAAACCGTGCCCAAAAGAACCCGCCAGCTTCTTGATGCCGGCATGGAGGAAGAGGTCTTGTGGCACACGCATCACGACCTTCCGGCGAAGGTTTACGGCGCCCTTGACGGTTCGTAGAAATCAAAGAACATCCTGTCCAAATCTCCCATCACATTGATGAAAGAGGATTCACAGGCACATCCGTGAGCGCCATGCCGTGTCCAAGCCGCTGGTCGTTGCTTGTGGCGCTCTTGTTGCTCGGCATGCTTGCACCGCTTGGTGCTGCGCAAGTCCCCACCGCACCGGGTGTTGAGATCGATTGTGAGGAGAAGCAACCCGAACTTGACGTTCACCCCCTTAACGACCCCGAGGTTTCCATCACCTGCACGGTGCGAAACCCCTCCTCGTTCCAAGAGTCCATCAGCGTCACCAAAGAATGGGACGGCATGGAAGTCGACATGATGCTCGAGGAAGACACCTTTGACCTTGGGCCTGATGAAGAAGAGGACTTTCAGGTGACGTTCTCGGGTCAAACGCGCCTCTCTGCCTCGCTTTCCTACGACTTCACGTTGGTCGCTACCGTGACCAACGTGGGCATGCTCGACTGGCCGGAAGCGTTGACCTCCAACGCAAGCGTCAGCGGTGACTTGAACATCGCTACGTATGGTATGGTGGACTTGGAGATCTCGGACAAGAGCACACGGACGATGCAAGAAGATGACGAGGTCAAAATATCCTTCCAGTTTCAAAACAACGGCAACGACGACGATAAAATCCGGGTCAGCATTGTCAACGCCGAGGAACTCGAGGCCTTGGGTTTCAGCTTCCCGGGAGGCACCTTCGTCGCTGAGAACGTGGTTGAGGACGGAAGTTCCACGGTCCGTGAATTGACCTTGCGGGCCCCATCGGATGTCCTGGCCGATGAACGCCACCAGGTCGTTTTCCAAGCCCAAAGCGAGAACGACGCCGATGCACCGGTCAGCGAAACCACCATCTCCATCCAACTTGAAGCGGGGAAAACCGCTGGCGGCCTCGGTGGAGGGCTTGAAGAAGTGGACAAGGACACCGTCGTCATGTACGGCAGCATCGGGGCAGCGGTCCTCTTTGGGTTGGTGTTCGTGGCGGCCTTTGCCCGTGCACTCCGTCGGCGAGCCAACGCCCAGCCAATGTACGTCCCTCCCGTTGAAGTGGCGGATGAGCCTGAAGAGGACGACTTTGACTTTTCCGAACTGGACGACCTGTTCGGAGATGACGAAGAAGGCGACGACTTCGATTCGGTCTTTGCGGATTTGTAAGGTCGTTGGCGATTCGTTCCGTTTCCTGTCCAACCCGTTGAACTCGGCCGATGTGTCACGATTTGAGGAGCAACACTCAAAGGCTAGGTGTAG
>JAYOHN010000040.1:0-15605 GCA_038118245.1 Candidatus Poseidonia sp. | reverse complement strand
AATTTTGTGCCAGTCTTTTCCGACGCTGGCGATGAAACACTCGTTCGCTTCCATGGGTGAAATGAACATCCATTTTCATTTAACGATTTTGAGGCGGTTCCTTGTGAGTCTGAACTTTGAGAGGTTTGGACTCCAAAACACGCAACCGTGAGACTGCAAGCGATTTTACATGGACGCTGGGGGATTTGAACCCCCGGCCTTCTGGTTGCAAACCAGACGCTCTTCCAACTGAGCTAAGCGCCCTTGTGTTCCGAGCGGTGAGCCACTCCCTTTTGAGCCTTCACCTGCACAAACCACCCTCCACCGAAGAGGGGGCTGCGTTCAGGCGCAGTCGATGGTCGCATCTCGGTCAGGACCAACACCCACGCTGGTGCAAGGCACACCAACGAGCGCCTCGAGTTTGGATATGTAGTGTTGAGCGGCCGTGGGCAGGACCGAGAGGCCCTTGCCCGACTCGTTGGCGTGAACCGCCATGGCCAGCCATTCCGAGAGGGAGAGCGCCGGGAAACCGGGCATGCTGATGTAAATCGGTTTGCACCGAGCGAGCGCAGAGGCGGTTGAAGGCAACTCGGTGATCTCCTTCCCGTCAAGTTCGTAGGCCACGCAAATCTTCAGTTCGTCCAACCCGCCCAAGACGTCCAACTTGGTCAGTGCAAGGCCGGTGAACCCGTTGATGCGCTGAGCGTGGCGCATGACCACAGCATCAAACCAACCGCAACGCCGCGGTCGCCCGGTGGTGGTTCCAAATTCGTGACCGACCTCGCCCATGTGCTGGCCTGCTTCGTCGTTGAGTTCGGTGGGCATCGCCCCGTTGCCGACGCGGGTGATGTAGGCTTTCGTGATGCCGATCACGTCCTCAACATGACCGGGATGAATGCCGGCACCGTGGGTGGCGTTGCCTCGGGACGTGACCGAAGAGGTCACGAAAGGGAACGTGCCTTGGTCAATGTCCAACAAACACCCCTGCGCCCCTTCCAAAATCACATGCTCGCCAAGTTTCAGAGCGTTGTCCAACATGAGACCGGTGTTGCCGATGGAGGTGGCATAGGTTTCGTGAATCCAAGCGAGGTCACCGGCAAGGCCCTCCGAAGTCACCCGGTCGTTGGACCCAGCTGCCTCGAGGGAAGCGTTCATCCGAGCAACCGTTGCATCGATCCAAGGTTGGTCTCCGAGAACTTCGGCAACGTCTCCAAAGCGAAGGCCGACGCGGTTGATCTTGTCGGCGTAGGTCGGACCAATGCCCCTCCCAGTGGTGCCGATTTTGGTGTCAAGGCTGTCCATCGAGCGGTGGTAGGGCAAGATGATGTGGGCGCGTTCGCTGATGAACAAACGCTCCCCTCGTGGGTCTTCTCCTGAGGATTCCATCCAACCGGTCAATTCCTTATCGAGCACCCACGGGTCGATGACCATGCCATCGCCCAGCACCAAATGACACTCCTTGCGGGTGATGCCTGATGGGAGGAGGTGGAATTTGAGCACCTGGTCACCGAGGACCACCGTGTGGCCGGCGTTGTTGCCGCCCTGAAATCGGGCAACCCAAGTGGCTTTTTCGGCCAACCGGTCAACCAATTTCCCTTTCCCTTCGTCGCCCCATTGAGCACCAAGAATGACGGTTGCTGGCATGATGTTCTCCGAAGATTGGGCGAAGCAGGCCGTCTTTGAACCCTGTGTTGAATGAACTTGAAAGCAACGGCGTCCAAAACCGAACAATCGTGCACGATTCGGAACGACGCTTTATAAGAACTGAAGTTAAATTCAAATCGTAGCAGACCCGCTTATCATGATGAAAAAAGGTGTCATGAGCGGTATTAGGTGTTAGAAAAGAAACCACGAGTTTATATAACATTGAACCCCACTACTAAACAAGGAGTTGAGAAGATGAAACAACAAAGCGAATCGGAAAAAACCAACGCTCCAACCGAGGTCACCGCCCACCGGGGCATCGGCGCCCAACGCCCCTCACGGCGGACGCTTGACGGCCACACAAAGCCGTGCGAGGATTGCGGGGCCGTGAATTGGAACCTTGACATTTCACGCGGCGAAATCACCTGCGAGGATTGCGGTTTGGTGGTTGAAGAAAACGTTCCCGACCCCGGTGCAGAGTGGACCAACCGAGACAGCGGTGAAGACCGTTCTCGTGTCGGACGACCCATGACGTACACCCTTGCCGACAAGGGGCTGAACACGACCATCGATGTGCGGGACCTGAACACCGGCATCGCCTCCCGTCACGGCATGAGTTCCCAAGCACGACGCGACTGGCGACGGCGCAGGGTCATCGACGAGCGGTCAAAGACCCGCAAGAGCCGGGAGCGAAACCTCGTCAAGGCCAACCAGTTCATCCGAGACCGATCCGGTCTTCCTGCCCCGCTTCAGGAAGAGGCCGCTCGCCTCTATCGGCGACTCTCCGGCGAGGGTTTCGTGACCGGGCGCTCCATCGCCGGCGTGACCGCTGCGTGCACCTACCTGGTCGCACGTCAAGAGGAACTCCCCCGTCAGATTCCAGAGATTGCCGATGCTTTTGACATCACAGAAAAGGACCTATCTCGCTTGATTCGTCAAGTCTCCCGCCGCCTCAACATGCACAAAATCACCGGACCTGACGAGTACTTTGACAAGTTCATTTCAGACCTCGGGCTTGAGCCCAGCATTCGGGGACCGCTCGACGAGTTGTGGAACACCATCAAACCCCACGACGACGTCTGGCAGGGCAAGAAACCGATGGGCGTTGCCGCAGCTCTGATTTACAAGACCTCCAACGATGCGGGCACCCCTCGCACCCAATCCGAAGTCTGTGCGGTGGCCAACGTCTCTGAAGTGACGCTGCGAGGCTTGCTCCGTCTGTTTGACGGTCTCTTGGAAAAAATCCGAACCTACCAAAACCTCCAGTGAGCGACCCAACCTTGATGAACAAGCCGAGGAAGGGATTGGGCATGGGATTCAAGGCAAAGGCCCGCAAACACCGCAAAGATGCTGGTGAAGACGTCACCAAGCAGAAGTCTACGAAAGCCACCGGCGAAATGCCCTGCGGCGTGCGAGATTGTGAAAACTTCGCCGACAAAGCCGTGGGTGGACGCTCCCTCTCCATTGACGACGCCATCGACATGTGGGGCTCGAGCGGATACCACGCGAGAAAAGGCCGGGTTCGGGTCTGCAAATCCTGCTACCGAAAGTGGAAGAAGGAAAACAAGAACGACGACATGTACTGAGTTTCACTTTCACCTTTCGTTGAAGGGTGTGGGCAATCACCCTGTACCCCCTGCACACCTGCACATCCATGAACCAACGCAGCATTGTGCGGAGTTTGACCACCGCCGACGGGCTTTTGGTCGGCATGAACGACGGAACGATCTCCTGGAAACCGGTGGACGGACGACCACACCGAACAAAGTTGGATGGCTTGCCCACGGTGCTTCTCGCCCTTCGCGGACCGATGGGAGGCGTTGACACGGCCGTCGTGGGTTGCGCCGACGGCGAACTCCATGTCCTCACCCTGCCCCGCCTCGAAACCATCGCCAAGTACACCTTGGCCTCAGGAAGCATTCGCGCCGTTTGTTTGGTCGCCGAGGGGACCATGCATTTCCTGGTTGGAACTCAGCACGGGGCCGTGTGGTCGCTTGATGAGCGGTCAACTGAACGGTCCCGACTCGTGTTCACCGTTGACGGGCCCGTCTCGAGTTTGCACCTCGATGGCGAATTGGTCCATGTGCGAAGCGGGTGGGTGCACCATGTTCGTTCATGGGACGGCAGCCACCACGACGTCACCAACACCTCCGAAGCCTTCCATGTCAAGCGTTTCAAGCGTTTGGACCGGAGTTATACCGTCCCCAACCCTGCCTAAACCTGCTCGTGTTCTTCCAAGGGCCAAGGCGCAATGGGGGTGTGCCAGAGCGCCGTTGGGGCGGGACGATGCCAGGAGGTTGGCGGTTTTCCGTCGTTTTCAACGGCGGATTGAAAAAAATCAAGATGGCGATCCAGCACTTCGTTCACGTGGGCCTTGCCGCGCACAGCGGGACCTTGAAGCGGAACGATGGAACGGAGGTTCAAGGCCTTGAGGGCTTTGAAACTGGTCACGAGGTCCACCAGCGAGCCGCCTGGAAGATCCCAGCGCGTCGGCCGGTCGGCCCGAGGCAGCAACGCCCCCACCACCATCGCCCCGAGTTGAGGCAACAAGTAACCCAATCCCTCTGAGGCATGACCGGGAAGGGGAACGGCCTGGATTTCACCGTCACCCAGCGGAAACAACTCATCGGGCAACACCGCTGAAGTGGGCGTTCGGGGCATGTCGGAGTCGTAGCGGTTGGCCCAGGTCGTGAAGAAATCCCCCGTTTCGAGGCAGGCTTGTCCGTCGGGGTGGATGTGAATCGGGGCACCGTCAAAGGCTTCGGCGAGGTGGGCTGCACCGCCCGAAACTGGAAAGCGACGGGAGGTCAAGAGGATGCGGTCAAGCGAGCCACCGCTCAGCAACCCTTCGATGCGCTCCACCTGAAGCGCTTGATACCAAGACGTCCCCGCATCGATGAGAATGTGGCCGGCCTTGCCCGAAACCAGAACGACGTTGCCGTCGTGGTGAATGCCGGGAAGTCGGGTCACCTTCACGCTTGACCGAAGTCCGCCTCGTCCTTGAACATACCCAAACGAGGTGGTTGCGATTAAATAGGGGGATTTTGTCGGCAGTCCATGGCACGGTTCCCCGAAGCAGAAGCCCGCATGCTTCACCGCAAAATCTGCATGCGCTGCAACGCACGCAACGCTGTTCGAGCCGTCCGCTGCCGCAAGTGCAGTTACAAGGGACTTCGTCCAAAGAACATCGAGCGGAAAGGCAACTGATCCGCTCACACAACCTGCGCCAGCAAGATGGCGGTGGGGTCTCCAAACAGCACGAGCGGAAGCACGGCAGGGAACAAAAAGACCAGCAACGGCATTTTGAAACTGACCCACACACGGTCAACGCCGAGGTCATCCAAATGCCGCACCTGCTCCGCCAGCTCTTCTGCACTTGGCGTGGTGCGAGGCGCCCGAGCCTGATGGACCACGCGCAGGCTCCCGTCCGGCATCGCCATCGTGGTTGAGAGCAACCACACGTGGCGTTGTTGAACTTCGCTCAGCGGCAACATCGAGGCGTGCCACGCCAACTTCAGATCGCCAAGCCCTTTGACGTGCCCGCACCTGAGGTTCACGGCCAGCATGATGAAGGGAATCGCCAAAAAAGCAAGGCCACCCCAGATTAGCAAAGCCACGCTGACGGGAAGGGCGACCACCGATACCGCTTCAACCGGAGCGAAGGGAAGAGGAACGGTCGCCCATGCTGGAAACACCAACGTGACCCACATCAAGGCCTTTGCATCAGCCCCGCCGTGCAGCAGGCGCAACCGCCAAGCGACATCGATGAAAAACACGATGAAAAAGACCCCAAAGGTTCGCCACCAAAGCACTCCAAGAGGGTCACCCTCGCCGAGCAGCACATCCATCGGAGAGGTGGCCTGATAGCGCAAGGCCCCCGCTGCAACACCTGCAAAGGAGGCGAGGTACCAGAGCAGGAAGGTGCGGTCCATCCAAGAACCCGCCATGGCGTCCCGAAGCGTCGGGCGGCCAAAGACGGCGACGCTGGCATACGCAACAACCCCCGCTGCGGTCAAGTAAATCGTCCAGTCCGCACCTTGAACCATGAGGTCCAAGGCCCAGATGAAAACGGCGGGTTTGGCCCACACCACCCAGTGCTCGTTGGGAACCCGTCGGGCTTTGTGGTCCATCCACGCAGCCCAACCCATGCCGAGCAACAGAACCGCTACCCGAGTCCATCCCAAGATGGCCTCGTTGGTTGCCTCCATGGACAAACGACAGCGGCCATGGACTTAAAGACGGTCACCGTTTAGGCCACTCTGCGTGCTTGTGGGTGATGAAGATGAACATCGAAGAACGATTAGAACAAGTTGCCACCGTCATCAACCAAATTGATGACCCGAAAGTCCCGAGAAACATCCGTCGGCAAGCCAAGGAAGCCTGCGACCACTGGCTGCTCAACAAGGACAAGAAACTCGACGTCCGCATCGCCATGGCGCAGTCAAAACTAGAGGAACTCTACGAAGACCCCAACATTCCACCCGAGTTTGGAACGTTGATTTTGACCATCAACACCGAACTCGAGCGCATTCTCACCGAAGTGCTTTGATTCACTCTTCCTCTTGGGAGAAATCAAGGGCAAACACGAGTTTTCCGAGGAACAAACGTTCCATCACGCTGAGTTTGCCCTCCGTGACGATGTCTTCGAATTGTTTACTCCATTTTGTTGGCTTGGCCATCACCTCAATTCCGGTGCGAATGAGCGTGATTTGGTCGAACGTTAACCGCCCACGACGCAGAGCGTACTCCGCTGCAATGCGAGCAGAGAGGAGTTTCACCTCTTCGTCGGTGTAGCCCAGCACCCCCTGCAGGTCGTTGAGCATCCGTTCCTCATACGCCGTGATGCGGCCGTCCTTGATGGCCTCGCGCCACGCTTCTTCGAGGGTGGGCGCCCGCTCGGAAAGCAAAATTGCAAGCGGGCGGGTGGCGTCGATGTTTTCCAAGACAATTTTCAAAATCACCACCAACGGGATGGAGAGAATCATTCCGACAATGCCCCACACCCAGAAGGAGAAAGCGGTCACGACGAGGAGCAGCACCGGTGAAATATCCAGCGCCCTACCAGCCCAGCGGGTTTCAATGACGTTGCCCCAAAGTTGCTGATTGGTGAGCAGAAGGACCGTCAGGAGGATGAGCAGCGAAGGGTCGAGCAAAATAAAACCCAAAATGAGCGGAGGAATGGTCGCCATAAGCGAACCGATGTAGGGGACGTAATTGAGCAAGAACGTCAACAACGCCCAAGTGAACCAAAGGTCGATGCCAAAAGCCAGCATGACAATCCCTGCACACACACCTGTGCCAAACCCAACCCCCGTTTTGACGACGACATAGGTGTTGACGCTGGCTTCGATTTGGTCACGAATCATGTGAACCCGTTCGCTGGCGCCGCCGGGATAGGCACGTTCGATGCGACCCGGCAAGAGGCTGGCTTCGAAGATGATGAAGAGCAAAAAGAACAGCACCGTGATCCCCGTCACGAAGAACAGCCCGACGCTGGAGAGCATACTTCCGATGGCATCGGTCAAACCCGAACCCTCCGAAAGCACCCCCATGCTGTTGAGGTCCTCGTCCAACGTGCCGTCCATGGTGGCGCCAGAATCGAGGAGACTTTTGCCGATCAACGGCAAGCCCTTGACATCCGCCCACCGTTCGTTGAGTTTTTCCGTGTACTCGTCCATGCGCTCCTCGTCATCAAGGAAGGACGCTGTTTGCTGGTAGGCGAAAAAGCCAGCACTGAGCACGATAAGGATGGCCAGCATCAGCATGGTGATGTAGGATAGCATGAGCGGAAAGCCCTTTTTGGAGAGGAAATCGGCACCGGGTTTGAGGACGAAATAGGTCCCCAAAGCGATGAAGAGCGGTTGAAGAACATCGACGAGTTGAATCAACCAAATCGTGACCAGCGTCATGATGATGGCGGCGTGAGAAAGCACCGTTAACCGGTTGCGGAACTGCTGAGTGTTCCACGCAGAGCGGTCATCCATGGAGGTCACACAGAAGGTGCCTTCTTCAAGACTTCTCTGCGGTCTCCAATTCCGTTCCTCGCTCGGGAATGTGGGAAAGTGGAGGTAAACGGAGCGTCAGCAGGGCTGAAATGACCATGAGAAGCCCGCAAAGATGGAACGCCGTGTGGTAGTCCCACGGATAAGCGCCTGCGGAAGTCAACTCCCACACGAAACCGCCCGAAAGAGGCCCAAGAATGCGAGCAAACGCTCCCAACGACTCCTGCGCACCCATCACCACTCCGAGGTCGTACCCTTCTTCCCGAGCAATTCGCGTGAGGTAGGTGCTGGATGAAGGCTGGAACAAACCGTTGCCCACCGCAATGCAACTGCACACAAGGAGCATCTGCAACCACGCCATGGAAGCTTGGGTGTAGGGAATAAGGGTCAAACCGGTTCCCGTCACCAGAATGGAGAGCGGGATGAGACGACGGGTTCCGTACTTACGCGTCAACGGACCGATGAGAACGCCTTGGGTAAGAATCCCGAGCAAACCGATCATAGCAAACACACGTCCGTTGTCCTGCTCTGAGAAGCCCAAGCCTCCAAGGTCAACGCTCATTTCGGTGTAGAGAATGAACACGGCGTGCATGACGGTGAACCCGAAAATGAAGAGCATGGACACCCAAATCATGGCCCCGATGCTCGAGGTCCGCAACATCGCCACGGAATTCTTGGCCATGCCGCCCATGTGGGACCGCCACGACCGACGAGGTTCTGATCTTCGTTGCGCCTCCAATTGAATGGATTCAGGGAGTTTGAAGTAGGCCAACACCAGAGAACCAGCCGACAGAACGCTCGCAATCAGACAGGGAAGAAGGTAGGGGTAGGTCTCAAAGACCGTGTCAACGAAGAAATCCCAACGTTGTGCAGGACTGGAAAATTCACCGCCGATGAACGGCCCGATGGTGAAGCCAAGACCGAAAGCGGCTCCAATAAGCCCCATCCTCGTCGCCAATTGTTTCGGTGTGCTGACATCACCAATGTAGGCACGAGCCACGGCGATGTTCCCGTTGAACACGCCCGCCAAAAAGCGCATGGCCAAGGCAAAGAGTAAGGTGTTTGAGAAGCCGAAGGCGGTGAAGAAGACCGAGTTCCCGACAAGACCCACCATCAGGACGGGCCGACGGCCGATGCGGTCCGAAAGTGACCCCCAAAACGGTGAGAACAAAAATTGGGCCGCGGAGTACGAGGTCATCAAGAGACCAACCCAAAGCCCGATTTGCACCACGCCTTGGGCATCGGCCAAGTCTTTCACGAGGTAGGTAAGGAACGGAATGATGATGCCGAAGCCGATCATGTCGATCATGGTGACCAGAAAAAGGACCAGCAAGGCCCCTTTGCTGGCGTCGTTCACCGTTGAAGCCATGCGCTCACCGTTGATGGCGACGCTACGCACCTTTTCTAATCCACCACCAACAGGTCACGGAATCCGCCGATTCAAACGGGCGTTCAAACAAGGGAAATCTTGCTCTGAATGTCGGGGGTCAACCGGTCGATGACCGCTTCAAGGCGTTCAACCAGGCCAGCCTTTTGCTCGTGCTTGATGAGGGCGTACTTCATCACTTCATCAAGGGTATCAACGGCAACCACCTCGACCATGCTCTCGAATCGGTCGTCGAGCAACACGTCTTGCATGTTGGCTCGAGGCACGACGATGGTTTTGACGCCCGAACGAGCGGCCGCTTCAATCTTGGCCGTTACACCGCCAATGGGCAAGACCTCACCGCGCACCGAAAGGGAACCGGTCATGGCCAAATCTTGGCGGATGGGGATGTTCTCCAAAGCGGAAATGATGGCGGTGGCGATGGTGATGGAAGCCGAATCGCCGTCCACGCCGTGGGTGTCAACGAATTGAATGTGGATGTCGTAGTCCGAGATGTCCTTGCCGGTGAGTTTCTTGATCACGGCGCTGACGTTGGTCACGCTTTCCTTGGCCAGGTCCGAGAGCCCGCCGGTGGCGTGAATTTTTCCTCCACCGCCCTGAGAGGGGGTGACGAGCGCCTCGACGGGCAACATGATGCCGCTGAAGTCCGAGAGGCCCGAGTTGGCCCCGAGGACGGCCAGGCCGTTGACTCGCCCAACGCGTTCGCCGCTGTTGACCAGCAAGGCGTAATCTTGGCGGCGTTCAATCATGCGGTCAGCCACCTGCTGCTCAAGGGGTTTGGCGATGTTGCGGGCACCCAACACATGTTCAGCTGAGGTGAACGGAGCGCCGGCTTCCACCGCGAGGTCACCGGCGATGCGAACCAGGCCACCCAACTCACGCAGACGGAGGGAGAGTTTGCCTCGGCGCCCGGCACGGCGTTGTGCCTCGCGCAAAATGATGGCGACCGCACTCTTGTCAAAGTGAGGGATTTCACGAACGGTGTCCTGGTCACGCAACACCTCTTGGGCGATGAAACGAATCAGGCGTCGTCGGTTTCGCGAAGTATCGGGCATCTCAGAATTGACGTACACCTCATAGCCATAACCACGGATACGGCTTCGCAATGCCGGATGCATTCCCTGGATGGCGTCAAGGTTGCCCGCTGCGATCAGGATGAAATCACAGGGCACCGGTTCCGTCTTGGTCAGGGCACCGCTGGAGCGTTCGGAGCGACCCGAAATCGGGAAAGCGCGGTCTTGCATGGCCGTGAGCAAGGCTTGCTGTTCTTCCAGGCGGAGCAAATTGATCTCGTCGATGTAGAGCACGCCTTTGTGGGCTCGATGGATGGCGCCTGGCTCCACACGGTCGTGGGCAGGCGTTTCCATGCCGCCGGATTGGAACGGGTCGTGGCGCACATCGCCCAACAACGAACCGGAGAGGGTGGCCGTGGCGTCAACGAATGGAGGAAGTTCGTTGAGGTCGTGTTTGACAAGCACCTTGGGGATGCGGCTGTCGTCAGCGGCGCCCAAACGGCTTCGAATGAACATGTACCCGAAGGCCAACAAGAAACCGCCGAACAGCAGGGTGAAAAGGTCACCCGACTGAAGCGCAGCGATGAGCAACAAGAACCCGATGGCAGCAAAGGCGATGAAAAGCATTCGTTGGGACTTCTCCCGTTGCTGGCGAATGGCTTCTTTCTGAACCTTGACGATGCGCTCGGCTCGCCCAGCCGGAACGGTTCGCACCCGAGGGACGTTCTCGTCGTCCTCGTTTGGATAGACCAGAACGTCCTCAAGCGCATCTTTGGGCAGCAAATCGGTCATCGACCGAGCGAGCATGGATTTGCCCGTTCCCGGGTCGCCAATCATCAGCATGTGGCGGCGTTGTTCAGCCGCCTTCTTGATGACCACCGAGCCGGCTTCCTGCCCGATGACCTGGTCCACCAAGCGGTCGGGAATGGGAACATCGGCCGTGGTTTCGAACTCAACGCTTGAGATCCATTCTTCCACCGAAGACGACAACACCTCGTCAGCGCCGGAAGGTTCGGGCGACCAAACGGTGACGGTCTCTTCGTGTTCGGACGCGAGGGAACCGGCATCGGTGTCCTCGGTTGGAGCCTCTACGGGCTCCTCGGTTGCATCCGCTGGTGCATCGGTCACGCTTCTCCCTCGCCTCACTCCCCTTTAGGGCTATGCTTTCCGACAAGCCCGGTCAAGGGGTGATAAAGTTTCCAACTCACTGGAGGCCCATTTGGTCCAAGTATTGCTGGCCGTAGTGGGTCCACTGCTCCATGCTCCATCCGGCAGGCAAGCCGCCGGGAGGGAGAGGAGGTGCCGCCGGGACGGCAGCTGGAACGGGTGGCGGGGCCACGGCGGCGATGGGGGCAACCGGTTGTTGGAACAGGTCTTGTGCACCACCGTACATCGAGTTGGCCACGGCGTCATGAACGGGCAACGAAGCGTCGTTCCACTTCATGTCCTCAACTTCTGAGCCACCGCCGCCTCGCATGAACATCAAGCCGAGCAAGGCCGCCACGATGAGAACACCGATCACGATGTAGATCACGTTGGTGTTCAAGCCGTCTTCGGCCTCAGCACCGTTGGATTGCACTTCTTCGGTTGGGCAGTCAGCACGAGGGTCGTCGCAAGCAACGCCGAGTTTGGTTTCAAGTTCGAGCAAGCGGGCCTCAAGGACGGTGGAGTCTTCCGTGCCCTCTTCGATGGCCAACTCAGCCTCTTCGATGTCCGCCAAAAGGTCAGCCACGTACCAGACGAGGAGTTCATCGTCCATGTTCACGGGGGCGGGCAAAGCTTCGGTGGTGTACCACTTGGTCTGGTCCATGGTTTTGTACTCTTGACCGGAAGCGTCCACGGCTTTGACCGTCAGCGAGATGTAATCCATGTTTCGCATGCCGTTGGTTCGGGCGTACCCGCCGTCACCGTAGGCCGAGGGGATGTTCATTTCCTCGGTCCAGCCCATGTTGGCGCGGGACATGTCCAAATCGTACTCCCAGAATCCGTCGCAGGTCCCGGAGAGGTCGTTGCACAAGGACCACGTCACGGTCACGACGTTGAAGGTCGGTGCGCTTTCCGTGAAGAAGAACGTCGCCGTTGGCGTTTGGGTCTCGTAGGTGTCTTGCATGTTCACGTAGAGGTGGCCGCTGCCGTCGTCAACCTTTGACACGTCAAAGCGCAAGGCATCAAACACGTTCACGGCGATGGTGTAGGTGTTGACATCCGAGCCGTCGGTGGCCGAGATCGTGACCGTTTGTTCACCGACTTCTTCAAACAAGAGAATCATGTTGCCGTCGATGATGTTGTAGCGGGCTGCACCGGGTTCGGAAGGCGTGACCGAGATGAAGGCTTGGTCAAGCGAACTGTCCACGTCAGTCATTCGGTTCTTCAGGTTGATGACCATCTGCTTGTTGGTTTTGAGCGAGAAGGAATCGATGTCCGTCATATCGATGCGGGGTGCGTCGTTGATCGGGTTGATGCGGATCGTCACCGTTTGGTCGGAATATTGCTCGCCATCGCTGGCTCGGAGCGTCACGACCGATTCCCCGTTGACGTCGTTGTCGACGGTCTCGAACCCGAGCGTCGAGCCACGCAGCTCAACCGAAATGGCCTCGGGGTTCGTGTTGTCCATGATTTGGAGGGTGAGGCCTGAGGCGTCCACAGGCTCGCCCGTGTCGTCGGTGTCCGAAAGGAAGGTGTTCAGAGAAAGAACGCCGCTGCCGCCTTCATCGACGGTTTGAATGGGCAGACCTTGCCAGCGAGGCTGGCCGTTTTCGATGATGTTGAACAGCAAGGTGCCGTAAGGCAATTCGCCCGCTCCGCTGTAATCGCCGCCATCGTCAACCTTGACTTCGATGCCTTTCTGTCCGTTGCAGCCGGATTCGTAGGGGAAGAAGACCTCAATCTCTTCGCTGGCTGCGTGCCAGGCAACGAAGTAGTCGCTGTCGGAGGTCACCACAAGGTCGGTGAGCGGTGTCTCAGGGTCAACGATGTGACCGGCCATGCTGACCTTTGTGCTGATGTCGCACATGACGGTGGGCACAGGGTCGGCGATGACCGTTGGGCGGCCGTTGGCGAGTTCAAAGGCGCTGGAGAATTCGTTCCAATCGCTGGATTGGCCTCGAGCGTCAACGGCCCGGGTTCGAACATCGTACTCGCCGGCGCCCATCGACATGGAGGGCGTGATGATGTATTCACGGCCCTCGGAGGCGAGGCCTCGGTAGAGGATGTTCTCTCCGCCTGAGACGGTGCTGGCGTCCCACGAGCCTTGACCGGCAGGCGAGACTTCAACATCAAAGGTCAGGGTATCGATGGTGTCAACGTTGTCGTCCGCATCTCCCTTGGCGAGGAGGGTGACAAATTCACCGCGCTGGACAATCACAGAGCCCAAGACCTCCGAAGACTGAACGACGGGAGGGCGGTCGTGGTCGACCAAGGTTTCAGCGACGTTGTTGGATTGCGCCATGTCGCCGGTGATGCCCGTCAACCGAGCCCCGAAAGTCGTGGACCAGGCGTTGGCGGGGAGGGACGAAGTGTCGAAGGTTGCTGAGCCGCTGAGGTAAGAAGAACCAGCAGCCACGTTGAGCGTTGGAACGGTCACGCTGTCGATGGGCGTGAGGGTGGCGCCGTTCTTGTAGAAGAATTCCAACTGGCCGCCGTCGGTGTAATCCAAGTCACCGGTGTTCTTGACATCGGCTTCCAAGGTGATGGTGTCACCGCGCATGTAGGAGGAGGTGCCTTGCGAGTTGGTGACGGTGAGTCCGGAGACGCCGATGTCCATCTTCGGGCCCATCGTGGAATCGATGGCGTGGTAGACGTGAGGAGAGGAGCCTCCAACGGAAACTTGGTTTCCGCTCATCAAGGCTGCGACGACAACGGCCTTGCCGAGACCGCCGGGCACGACGGAGGTGGGGACGCTCGTCCAGCTTTGGCTGGCCTCGGTGGAGGAGACGGTCACGCTGTGGAAAGCGGAGCCCGTTCCGGCGCCCTTGGACTTGTAAGTGTCACCGGCGGTGAGCCAAGCCATCCAGCAGTTGTAGCCGTGAGGGATGCCCGAGGAGTAGGAATAGCCCGTGCAGTCCTTGTCCACCAGCGCAGCGTAGAGCTTCATGTTGGAAGCGGGGGTGCCGGAGCCCGTGTATTTGTAGGAGATCGAGATATCGTAGTTGTTGCCGTTTTGGGAGACGGCTGCGGACATGCCGTAGTCGTTGACGGTGCTGTGCATGCCGCCGCCGCTTGAGAAGAGGGAGTCGTAGGTGTCGTAGTTGGCGGAAGCACCGGATTGCCGCTTGTCGGTGCGGTCGCCGAAGTAAGCGTCGGGAGCGCCGCCGGTGGTCCATGCCCAGTTGTAAGGGGCCACGTTTCCAGCACGGGCGGTGTCGGTGTCGCCGTAGCTTTGCGACATGTAGGTCACGTAGACGTACTCGTCGGGGAAGTTGCCCTTCAGGAGGTGGTGCGTGTCGGACCCGCCGCCGGTCTTGGAGCAGTGACCGCAGTTGTCCGAGGAAATGTATTGGGCGAACACCACGTGACCGGGACTGGTGGCCGAGGAGGCACGCTGCAACAGAGGTTCGTCGTCTTGGAGTTCGACGGCTGGTTGGTAGAGATTCGTCATCATTCCGGTGGCCAAACTTCCGAGGAAGACGGCGACGATGACCAAGGCGATGCTGCGGGCTGCATGTTTCATGGTTCCCGCAGACTTTGGAGGGTATATGAAACACTCGCTCAGACGACTCAAGTCCCCGACTCGGAGGCCGTTTTTTCTGCCTGAAGACGAAAGTGAACCTTAACACCTCAGCAGCGTTGGGAGGTGTGTGAGCGATGTTTGGGCCGTGTTGGGCGAAGACAACGGGAAAACCTACGTCGTTCAGCTGCTCGATGAACCTCAGAAGGTCAAGGGCCTTGGCGTCTTCAACGCCGCCTCGCTCTTGGCGGATGTTGAGATTGGCCAGCATGTGGTCATCGGACAAAAAGAGGTCCAACGCCTCCCTCCACGGCTTCCCGAGCTCAGCCGAGGGATGGTGCGCCGAGCGCAAACCATCGGCAGCAAAGATGCGGGGTTTTTCCTCGCCCGGCTTGGTTTGGGGCCCGGGGACACGGTCCTTGAAGCGGGCATCGGAAGCGCCGGATTGTCCCTTTACATCGCCCGGGTCCTCGGGAAAAACGGCCTCCACATCACGTCAGAGCCCCGAACAGAACACGCTGAAGTGGCCTTGCAGAACCTCGAACGGGCCAAACATTGCTGGGACGAATTTCCAACCCACCTCCATCTCGTCGGCCGGGTCGAGGAGGTGGTTGATGCGGTCACGCAGGCCACCGAAAGCGTCGACGCCATCGTGCTTGATCTACCGGACCACCCATCCGCCATCGCCGCAACGGCAGGTTTGCTCAACAACGGCGGGCGTCTCGCATGCTACTGCCCGGTGACTTCCCAGCTGGAACGGGCATGGGAGGCCTGCGAGGCTGCGGGCCTGACGGTCGAGTGGGCCGGCGAGTTGATGGAACGGGAATGGGGTCGAGCCTCCAAGGGCGGCATGCGCCCGGTCAACGGACCGTTCGGCCACACGGCCTTCTTGCTCGTTGCCCAGCGAACCTGAA
>JAYOHN010000039.1:0-15669 GCA_038118245.1 Candidatus Poseidonia sp. | reverse complement strand
TAGCGACATACGGAGCAAGGAGGAGGCCTGGAATCCAAGCGAGGCTGAGCAAACCGATGACGATGGCCACAAATCCAGTCAACAGGCCCATGAGCGGTGAGGCGAGCGCATAGCCCACATCGGTGTCCAGATGAGGGCGCCTTACCTTTTGCCCACGATGACGAGGAAACATTTTCTCAAACGGCACCACGAGCACAAATAACAGCAGCACAACGACGATTCCCTCGGTTGAAATCATGAGAGCGACCGCGATTAGGCCCAGCGTCACAAGCCGAAGGAGCATGGAAAGGATTCGAGCCTTGAAACCAATCGATACCTCTTCCATGCCGAAAGCAGCGACAGATGAGGTTTTATTCCTTCGTCGTCGTGTTTGGTGTTTGTGAAAACCGTGCGGACTTCACCGTTTTTTGACACATTACTGCCCTTTTATTCCGGAAAACGGCAAACATAGCGATTTTTCCTCCGAACCTTGATATTCCCGTACGCCCATGGCTGCACATGAGCGGAGCGACAACGACCGGGGCAGAAGTGCTGCAGGCCCTTGCTGGAAAGGACCTCAACAACGATGGAAAAATCATCAATTTGATCGTGTGTGGAAATTCAAAATTTTACGACTACAGTTTCTTCGAGGACGAGATGAGCAACTGGTGCAAATACAACGGCTACCCCGACGTCATCATTCTGGGCGGCGCCAGCGGGATTGACTACCTCGCTGAGCGATGGGCGGACAACAACAACATCCCCGTCGCCGTGTTTACGGAGGCTTGGGATGCACCTCGCCCAAACAGGGCAGAGGATTCCGGGCGCCCTCAAGCCGTCGCCGATTTAGGCGAGAGGATGGTGAAGCACGCCACCCACATGCTGGCCTTTCCCGGGCCTCAGTCGGTGTGGACCAAGCGGATGGAATCGATGGCTGCAGAGGCCGGCGTACCGGTGATCAGCATCCAGCTCTCGATGGAGTGATCAGTAGACGTCACGAAGGTAGCGCTTCTCTTCCCGCATCATCGTTTTCTCGATGAAATGGGTGGCGTCGTCCTCGGACATGCCGCCGTGGTCGATGGCGATTTGAATCAAGGCACGGTGAACGTCTTTGGCCATGTATTGCTTATCGCCGCAGATGTAAAAATAGGCGCCGCGCTCAAACCATTCCCAGATTTCTGCACCGTGTTCCTTGAGGCGATGCTGAACGTAGATCTTCTCCTCTTGGTCCCGCGACCAGGCCGTCGTGAATCGGTAGAGGTGACCCTCATCCAGCCAAGACTCAATCTCGTCCTTGTAGTAGAACTCGGTTTTGGCGGACTGGTCGCCAAAGAACAACCAGTTCTTGCCCGAGCCGCCGTCAAAGACCCGCTGCTCCATGAAGGCACGGAACGGAGCGATGCCCGTGCCTGGCCCGACCATGATGATGTCCGTGTCTTTGTCCTCGGGGAGGATGAAGGACTTGGTGGGCGACATGAACACACCGATGGGGGCACCAGAGGTGTCGATTTCATCGGCCATGAATTGGGTGCAAAGACCGCCACGAGCCCGCCCGTTGTACTCGAAACGAACGATGCCCACGGTGAGTTCAACGAAACCAGGATGGGCGTCGTGGGAAGAGGCAATGGAATACAGGCGGGGCTTCAATCGGTCAGCAAGTTCAAGGAACTCCTCAGGAGTGTACTTCACGTCAAACTCACGCATGATGTCGATGTAATCTCGCGTCCATAGGTAGTCTTCCACCGCTTTGGTGTCGGCGTTGATGGCTTCCACTTTTGAAGCAGGGTCATCCGAAGGTGCGGAGGGAGCAAGGGAAGGGGGCATCTTTTGCTCTTCACTGGGTGCCCACGTGGTGTTGTTCCGCGACCGCTTCGTGAAGGTCATGCTGATCTTCATGCCGCTCGAGACCACTTTCTCGGCGAGGGATTGAACGAATTTCTTATTCGCCATGTGGACTTCAAAGTCTTTCTTCAAGGCGTCATAAAGCGTCCGCTCGCCGTTGTGTGTGGTGACGGTAGCATCGCGGTCCCAGCCCTGAACGGCCAACAGGTCTTCCACGATGTGAGGAGGGTTCTCGGCGATGACACCGAGAGCGTCACCGACTTTGTAATCCAACCCGGAATCGCCGAGTTCGAAAACGATGTGTCGGGTCTCTTTACGCGACCCTTCGCCGTTGAGGATGTAGTTCTCCGTGATGCGCGTCGTGTAGGGGTTCTTTGCTGACCAGTTCTCTGCCATGGCTTCACCTCGGTCCGTGGACAGATTTTCCCACAAAAGGTCGCTATATCATGGTTGGTATGATTGCACATCCCGTGACCATCGACCCCTACCGATGAAGAGAAGAAGCCCGAGCCGTTCGGACCTACATGCCGCATCGGATTGACATGCTCGGCACCGGAAACGCCTTCCTTCCCCACGGTCGGTTGCATTCCTTTGCGATGCTGGACCGGCGTCACATCATCGACGCACCACCCACAGCGCTCACCGGCCTTCGTCGAGTTGGCCAAACCGTGGCGGACGTGGAGACCGTTTTCATCACGCACGTTCACGGCGACCACGTGTTCGGTTTCCCGTTTTTGTTGCTTGAACGAAAATACATCTCCGACCGAGAAGGGGTGAAGCCCCTCCGGGTGGTTGGGACCCCCTTCGTCCGCGATCGGCTCACCCTGTTGTGCGAACTTGCCTTCCCTGGCTCCTTAAGCAGCGCCCTTGAATCGGTTGAATGGGTGTTTGACGACCGAGGAGCAACCGCAGACGGCTGGAAATGGGAGCGTTTTGAGGTTCACCACGACGATGCTGTTGAGCCTCACGGGTACCGCTTTGAACACGAGGACGGCGCTTCCTTTGTCCACAGCGGTGATTCCGGCCCTTGCGAAACGCTGTACACCGCCATTGAGCGTTCGCACCTCGCCGTGCTTGAAATGGGGTTTCCTGACTGGGTCCCGTCAACCCACCACCACAAGCCGACGGACATCCTTGCACTGGCGAACACATGCACCACGCCTTTGGCCATCACGCACACCTTCATCGACGACCGCTCTGAGTACCCGCCGGTCTTGACCGATGCGCTGCCCGACCATCCTGCCCACGTGAAGCATTTGCGCGATGGCCATCGGATGGAGTGGGACGGTGAAGGTTGGACCTTTTTACCCCCCGAATAACGGCTTCAAAAAATGTTCATTTTTCCCATCCGGCCGGTGCTTTATATTGTCATATAAACACCTCATCGGTGTGCAAACGAAAGGGCACCAACCTCAACCGTGGACAGGCATATAAGGGGGACTCGGACTCACGAAAAACACGGCGTTGGGTCGGTCCAAGACTCAACGGTCGGCGAAGAAACAAAGGAGGTGAACGACGATGGATTCCAACATCTTTGACAAGTTCATTTCCCAAAAAACCCTCTTCAAAAACAAGGAAAACCTGAGGCACAATTTCCGCCCGGCTAACCTTCCCCACCGGCAGGAGGAAATCGAGAAGATTTCATACAACCTTTGGGAGGCGCTCAAGGGACACATTCCCTCCAACATGACCCTGTACGGCGTGACCGGAGCAGGAAAGACCGCTGTCACGGACTATGTCTGTCACCATCTCAAAGAAAAAGGCGACAGCATGGGCCGAAAGGTGGAGGCCATCATGGTCAACTGCCGTCAAATCGACACACAGTATCGCGTGCTAAGTCACATCGGCAACTCCCTTCTTGAAGCCCACGAACGCGATGAAATTCCGTTCACGGGATGGCCGACCGACCGCGTGTTCAACGAACTTGTTCGACGCATGGACCGTCAGGGCGGTGTGTTCGTGATTGTTCTTGACGAAATCGACCACCTCGTTCGTAAAGCCGGTGACGATTTGCTCTACAACTTGACGAGCATGAACTCCTCTTTGAAGAGCGCTCGTGCTTGCGTCATCGGGATTTCAAACGACCTGAAGTTCACCGATTTCCTCGACCCTCGGGTACGTTCTCGGCTTGGACAACTGGACGTTCTGTTCAAACCCTATGACGCAGAACAGCTCCAGGACATTCTTCGCCAGCGTGCGAAGTCTGGCTTGAACGACGAGGTTCTGGGGTCGGGCGTCATCGAATTGTGTGCTGCTTTGGCTGCTCAAGAGCACGGAGACGCTCGCTGCGCTTTGGATCTGTTGCGCATTTCGGCCGAGAAGGCCGAACAAATTGGTGATGAGACGGTGAACCAAAACCACGTGCGCATCGCTCAAAGTCAAATTGAATCCGACCAAATCACGCCCGTCATTTCAACCCTCCCTAGCCAGCAAAAACTTGTGCTTGCTTCGGTGATCATTAACGAGCGAAACGGTCTTCGTAATGTGCAAACCGGACAAGTGTACGACATTTACCGGCAAGCATGCAAACACATCCGGCAAAACCCACTCACCCAACGAAGAATCTCTGGCTTGATTTCAAACTTGGACATGCTCGGACTCGTCACGGCAAAAACCGTTAGCAAAGGACGATACGGCCGTTCCAAAGAAATCAATTCCTCCATACCCAACAACATCGACCCGCAGCAAATCATGACGGCTGCTGAAGAAGAAATGGGCGTCGTCTTTACCTCGCATTACAACCACCAAACTTCCCTTTGATGGCTTTCAATTTGAAGGGCGTTCTCCTTTCGGTGTGCTTAAATGCACTTCGTCAGTCGCCCAATCCATGAGCGACAACGCTGTTCCGTCCAAGGCAACAGAAAAAACGGGCGGCTCTGCACCGATTTACGCCCCGGCCATGGTCTTCCTCGGCGCATGGGGTCTCCTCCTCGCCGTCCTCAACATGTTCAGCATGGCTCACCCCACCCAACACGTTTCGTGGGGCGGTTTGCTGACCTTTGAAGCCACCAACGCTGCCTTTGGCGAGGCCATTGATGGCTTCCATTACGAAGTCATGGGCGACACCGTGTTCATCGCAGCCTGCCTCGCCATGGTCGGGTTTGGATTGAAAACCATCGCTCAAACCACCGAAGTCAGCAAGTGGGTTCGTGGCCTCATCATCAACGACACGTGGACAGCGCTGAACGACACCTCGGTGGGCGGAGGTCAGCGAACCATGGCGGCTTGGTGCTTGTTGCTCGGCCTGGCCTTTTACTTCTGGTACGGCGTTCAATACGCTGGCTGGATGGACGTTGGCGTTTACTCCGTGATGATTGCCCTCGTGGCCTCAGGCTTTGCTTTGAACCATGCAAGCCGAGTCCCTGAAGGCGACGAAAACATCGACTGATGGGCTCAATGACCGTTGCGCTTGAACAACGCATCCAGCACGCCGAGCAACAAACCGTGCCAGAGAGCAACACTCCAGCGCAAGGTCAACCATCGCACACCAAGCATGGCCCGAAGTTTACGTGTTTGTGTGGCCCGCATCACTTCCCGATTCACGACCCCAAGCGAGCCCCACCACAACAAGAGTTCGTGAACAGCGAGAAATCCAAGGGAGACAGACAGGACCTGCACCTCCCAGCGCTCAACAAGCGAGCTGTCCGGTAAAAGATCACCCGAGAGCAACCCGAAAAGAAACGGAAAGCCACCGATGAAGGTGGCCAGCCACAACGGGAAAAGGCACAACACCATGGAGGAAGAACCCAAGAAATCGAACCCCGGACCGCGACGCTTTCGGCGAGGAAAATGGCGCACGATGCGAACATGGGCCCGAGCATCCCGTTTCCGTTTGGCGAGAAAATGGGACATCCCGGTTTCCGGCACGTGCCGTACGATGGCGTTGGGAGCGTAAACGATGGTTCCTCCTGCGTCGAGCAGGCGGAGGCTGACTTCCATGTCCTCAGCGTGGTACCACGACGGGTCAAAACCTCCAACCTCGACCAAAGCTGCTCGGTGGAACATGGAACACGGTCCGTTTGCAAGGCTGGTTCGGCGAGGACGTGAACGGTACTTGGCTGCAATCTCCACGGAGCGCAACCGGCTGACCAAATCCTCGGCTTTTTCAAACACGGTTCGTCCCGTGACCGCTACAACACGCTCGGCGTGCGACACAGCCTGAGATTGCGCCACCATGTTCGCAATCCAATCCGGTTCAGGCCTCACATCGATGTCCGTGATGGCGACCCATATTCCCTTCGCCTGTTCGACCGCCCATTGCCGTCCGGCAGAGAGCCCGAGCGGCGGTTGATGATGCACGCGAACCGGCGGTCCCCGCTTTCCGTCTGGGTCGTGGAAGGGATCCAAGATGGCTTCAGCACCGTCCACCGAACCGTCGTTCACCGCCAGAACCTCGATGGAAGGATAGGTTTGCTTCAGCAAGGCGTTGAGGCACCCTTCAATCCATGACGCCCCGTCCCGAACACACACGGCGATGGAGACCATGGGGGTGTCCATCACACCACCTCAAACAACTCAAGCAAGCGGCGGCACCGCTGTTTGGTCTCCAAGTGGCTGGGTTGAACCACCACCCCTTGACCGGGTTGACCGTACATCACCACGGTGTTGACCGGAGCGAGAAGATGAACGAACAAGGGGGCAAGGTCTTCTTCTCCATCGACCACAATCGCCACCGAGGCGTCAGCAGCCAGCCCTTGTCGAATCGCAGCAAGCAGGGAAGGCGTGAGGACACCGGCCGGATTTCCAGCCTCAAGGACGGTGTTGAACGCAGCGAGGTCGACACGCTCACCCTCGTCCAAACGCTGCCTTTTGGTCTGACCGTCGAGCAAGGCGAGCTCCGGTACGATGCCGACGTTGAGCAGGGTCCGCACGGTCACGTCACCGACGGCGACGAGGAGAAGGTGGGAAAGGTCAAGTTCATCGAGGGCTGCGAGCATGGCGATTTCAGGATCGTCCTCCGGACCTTTGTACAACGTCCCCATCGGCGATTTCAATTCCGCTTCGGCCCGTGCGTGCATGCGCAATGTTTGGCCCTCCCATGACGGGGAGAACCAGGGGTGGCCTTCCGGGTCAATGCGCCCGTTTCGTATTCGGGAGGAGCTGATGACGTCGCCGTTGACATCCAACATGTGCCCGACTTCCAACACGGTGAGGGGGGCAAGGCCTTGCTCCAAGCGTTTCTCGTTGATTCGCTCGCATTGACCGCGTGTTTCCGGCGTTGCGACGATGCAGTCTGCGGTTGGGTGGGTGGGTGCTGGCCCGTGAACGTCGCTCAGTCGGTGAACAGACGCACGCCGGGGTGCGTGTTGTTCGATCCAATCAAGCAACACCTCCCTTCGAGTTTCAAAGGATTGGATGTGGTCGGATTTCTGCTCCGCCATGAGGTCGGACGTGATGTGGACCTCAACATACGCCGCTGCACGTTGAGCGGCATCGAGCAGAAGGCGATGCCCTGCGTGGAGGCGGTCAAAGGTGCCCCCAACCAAGCAGCGTTGAAAGCGATGCTCGCCTTCCATGGGAGAGGGTTCTGCCTTCGGGATATGATGTCATCGCCCATATCATGGCGTAGGGGGGAGGTTCGGGGGGCTGTGCCCCGCCACCTAACGGCCTTGTTCACGGTTTCCTCGAAGGCCTGACCCTCGGTGGCGGGGCGTACTGTCCGGTAAGGTGGTTGTCTTGTGTTCATTCTTGCGTCGCACAAGGACCCATAACCCACCGATGGTTTACCGCATTTGCACCGAACTTCATCCCCCGAAGGGTCCGCTCAGTCTTCGATTGCGGCCGTACACATGGTGTCAGACATCATTGCAGTTTTCACAGTCGCTCAGCCCGATGTTGCAGGTACGGTAGGCCGGGGTGGCCGTCAAGGCTATTTCAAGGCAGCGGGTTGACCCCGCCTGCAAGACCATGGTAGACTCTAGCGTACAAGAGGCGGCCCGTGAGAGGTTCGCCCATTGAGAGGACGGTCTCGTCCATCAACGGCCACGAAGCACCTGGGCGAACCAACCAACCCGCCATCGGGTGGGTTGCACACGGCGGGGGCGGCAGGCCCTGTTCAAAGGCATAGAGCGACTCGTAAAGGTCGTTCAAGCCAGGAACCCCTTCCCCTGCCCCCATCAATTTCACACCGATGAGTTGGTCGGAAGAGAGCGAGCAGGTTGGATGCGGAACCGAGTTCCCCGGGAAGCCGCCAAGCCAACCAGGCGTGTGGAACAACTGGGCCATCCACGGCAGGTCATGATCTCGGAGCCACGCACGGCCCGAGGCACTGGCGAGTTGAACGGCCAACCAGTCGTTTGCGAAACTCGCCCACCAGGAAAGCGGCAATGTTTCCATGACGCGGCGCTGATGTTCAGGCGACCAAGGAACGCCCTCAGCTTGCCGCTGCAACCCGTCAGCCCAAACAAAAAACAACGAGTCCACAGGCTGGGTCAGGCCGAGACGAAGGCAGGATTGCAACAAAGGATGAGGTGCATCTTCCACGAGCGTTGCTCGACGAAATTGGTTGTTCAGCACTTCCTCGGGGCAAACAGGATTCACCGACCACACATCGAAGGCCTGCAAACGAGCGTTTCGCATCTCATCGTCTCGCGGGTCAACGGCGCTGAGCAGGCAAGCAGCAAACCAGGGGGCAAGCGACGGTTGTGAAAAGCCGTCGACAAGGTCCATGACGAGGCCGGGACGGGTACGCAATTCCATCCCCAAACGGTGGAAAGCCAGGGTGCGCCAGGGGCCGTCAGCGTTTCTGATGGCGTGCACGAGGTGGGTTTCCGGTACCTCTTCGACGGCGAGCAAATCAACCCAACCTGACGGGAGCCGGTCGTGGAGACGCACCCAACGTCCGGCTCGTTGCTCCGGGGGGCTGGCCACCCAAGCGGCCAACGCGTCTTCAGACTCGTACCCGTTCGCAAGCAATTCATCGCCTTGAGGAAACACCTCAAGCGCCTTTTGCAGACGGACGCCGTGTTCACCCTCTGGGAACGAGGCGGTGTTGCTCAACGCCTCGCTGAGGCGAACGGCGGATACCAACTCGCTTGCGCTGGACGGCATGCCGGGCGACAAGGGCCGTGATGGACTGCCCGTGGAGGTTTTTCCCCCGAGAAGAATCGGTAAAGGGTGTTTTTTCCCCGAGTGAACGTTCACGACCGAAACCGAGGCCGTGGATTTGAGAAACAAATTCTGGGGACTGCTGGTGGGCGGAGCACCGCGTCGTTGAATCCACAACCGACACGAAGGATGCACCAAGGTGCGATTGTAGAGTTCCCTGCTTACGTGTTCAAACGGCCAATCAACACAAAACGGCACGCGAACCTCGTCCAAAACCGAGGTGAGCACAGCGGTCAAGCCTCGGACGGACACCCCGTACACATCGAGGTGATCCGCCGTCCAACCCTCGCTCGTCCAGGTGGCCTCGCCAAAATCGATGAGCAATTCACGCCGCAAAGCCACGGAAAGAGAAGCCTCATCTCGCCCGATCTGGCCCGTCAATTCCAACCACATCGCCTCCCGTCGTTCTTCCGACATGCGGGGATGGCGCTCTTCCAGCCAAGGTTTCAGCACCGAAAACGGGAGACGACGGCGACGGGTGGCGTCCCTATCGCTGATGACGAGCGCATCGGACGAAAGCGCATGGAGAACCAAGCTTCGTTCAACAGACGAGGGGAGTTGCGCAAGAAGGCCGTTGGGCGGGAAAAACGAATGCTCGGTGCCGACAACGGTTCCCAACGCCACGGGCCCGGCCCGTAGCCGTGTTGGAGAACGCGTTGGTGTTGCCTTCCCCCACATGAACCGCTTCCCTTCCATGAGTTGGGCATCCCCGGCCGACTCAAAGATGGACCCGAGAACAAGGCCCACCTTTTCCGGGGCGGCTGAGAAATCCTGCAGCGTGGTTCCTTGACTTGGGGGGGGCGGAGAGGTGGGTGAAAAATCGCTCATGGAAAACCACTCCATGCTGTCTTGAGCAATCAGCACCCACACCCCCCCCTCGTTTCCAGTGGACCTTTCGGGTGATGGTGAGGGGATGGTTGGAACGAAAATCAGCGGACCTGGAGGCCTTTCCGCGTAACCAATCAACACGTTTGAATCGTCAACTTGCAACACGCAAGCATTCGATTCAACCGAAAAATAGTCGCTATACTGACGCAACTTCGCCACGGCGTTTTCGCGAAGACGGTCAATTCCTTTCTGACTGAGGTAGAGGGGGGCGTTTCGCAAACCGCCCGATTCATCTCGAACAATCAGTCCGGACGTCCGCAATTGCCGGCATGCAAGCGATGTGTGCGACATTCGCATGTCAAATCGCTTGGCCAGTTCGGAGACGGTGGCTGGACCTGAGCGAAGCCAAGCGAGTATTCGCCGGTGAGCCCCCGACCGAATCGTTCGCGCCGTCATTACTCGTCACCTTCAATGCGGCCAACCGTCCATTGTAGATAAATATTGAACTTAGACGACTAATAAGTTACAATTAGTTACATATTTCCAGTGGAACGGTCAAAAATAACTTACTTTCGAGGGCGCTGGTGTGGGATTTACACCTATATTTTGTCACTAACCGTAACCAAGTCGTTGGTGGAAGGAGGAACCATTATATCAGCGGCCTCGCTCCTCAAAAACAACGGCACACCTCAACCAAGGCAACCCGTTTAATGACAGGAGGGAAGAAACATGAAGACAACACGCATCCGTGAAAAAATCAAGAAATTCCTGGGCGATCGTCCCCGGAACACCGCTGAAATTCTCGAACACATCAACAGCACGATGCGTCATGGAACCACCAGTCAGCAGCTCGGCAACGTCTTGTCAAAAGACAAAGACATCGTCAAGGTCGGGTACATCAAGCGCTCCGGCATTCTCTCGGGAGGCTACGACATTTGCGAGTGGGCTACCCGGGACTGGGTCTCTGAAAACTGCCCCGAGTGGGTCGAGGGCACCCCCATCATCGTTGACAGCGAAGGCAACTTCATGACCAACGCTGACGAGAAGCTTTGATCGTCATCAAAAGCCAAGCCCCGAGCCAACGCACATCGTGCAGAGCACCGCTTTTCGTGATGCCTTGGGCTCTTTTGCGGTGAATGCTTCCTGCTACCCTTCATCGGGATTTTTTACTTTCAAGCCAGATGAAGAACAGTCCAATCAGCACCCATGGGGCAGCCAATAATCAAGCCGTGAAAACAAGCACGCCAGTCTGGAGGAGCGAGGGTTCACTCGCCTTCGTAAATTGACATGGCCTCATCAACCGAGGCCCCGTCGCAAATGATGGCGTGGCAGGCGGCCGTCATGCGGACGGCTTCTTCGGTCCCCTTCTGGTGAATGTTACGACCGGTGGCTGCACCCCGGCATCCCGAGATGTTGACCTGATCGTGCAGGCGCTGAAGGAAGTCACGAGGGGGCAATGAACCGCCGCCCGAGCAAATGATGCCAGTGCGGCCTGCAGCCTCGACGGCGATGCGGAACGATTCGGCTTGTGTCATGCCGTCCCAAGCGCTTGGATAATTCACTTTGGCAAAGTCTGCACCCAAACATCCTGCAACTCCGGCGGCTCCAGCGATGAGTTGGGGGTCCTTTTCATCAGGAACGGCTTGGCCACGAGGGTACATCCAAACCACCGAAATCATGCCCTGCTCGTGGGCTTGACGGATGAATTGCGCCGCTTCGGTCAACATTTCGTGTTCGTATTCGCTGCCGATGTAGACGGTGTAACCGATTCCAACGACATTGATGCCGTTGTGAACCAGCGACATGACATCGTCCATGTCCCAGAGCGCTTGGGAAACAGGATCTCGCTGACCGGTCTTCACCATGTGCGATTTTGAGTTCAATTTCACCAAGTAAGGTATGTCGGGGTGATCCCTTGCGTACATCGAAATAAGGCCGAGTTGGCCAGCGAGCACGCCGAGTGTCCCGGCTTGATGGGTCTGAGCTCCGATTTCAAACAGGTGGCCTGGGTCGTTGGAGGTCAACGGGATTTTTTGGCCGCCGTCGTAAAAGTCGTCGTTCAGATGCTCGATTTTTTGGTCGCAAGCAAAGAGGTTCATGGCACCCGTACCGGCCGTGGCCGCTCGTAGGTTGTCGAGGTAGGTCTCGATGAGTTCATCGGGAACATCGGCAGGAACGTGGAACTCGCTCATGGAAAGCACCCAAAACTGATTCACTCACCGGTGAAGTTCGCCACGCGCTTCTCAACGTACGCCGCAATGCCTTCCTTGGCGTCGCTGCTGTTGAAGAGAGCGGCTTGAAGTTCCCGCTCAAGGGCCAGATGGTACTCGAAAGGAATCTCGGGCCCGGTTTGGCAGGAACGCTTGATGTTGCCGACGGCTTTGACGGCCTTGTTGGGGAGCGTGAACTGGGAGCACCAGTCAAGGATGTCTCGACGGAACTCGTCGGGGTCGCCTTCCCAAATGTGGTTGATGAGGTTGCAAGCGTGGGCGTCCTCAAACGACATCAACTCGCCGGTGACCATCATTTCCAAAGCCTTGGCCTTCCCGATGAGGCGGGTGAGGCGGGCGGTGCCGCCGGTGCCGGCCAAAACACCGAGGTTAATCTCTGGAAGACCGACTTTACCGGAGTTCTTTCGGGCGATGCGGATGTCGGCGGCCATAGCGATCTCCAAACCGCCGCCCACAGCGTGCCCGTTGATGGCGCACACCACGAGTTTGGACGTTTGCTCCAAACGAGACAAGGTTTCGTTGGCGTGAAGGCAGAAGTTGTACTTGAAGCCGGGCGTTACGCTGTTGAGCATCTGGATGGAGGCACCAGCAGAGAAGAACGAGGCTCCGTTCCCGGTGAGCACGATGCAGGTCACGTCGTCGTCGAAGCGAGCTCGGACGATGGCCTCGTCAATGTCTCGCATCATGCCGTGGGTGTAGGTGTTCGGCGAGCGGTCGTTCGGGCCTTCGAGGGGGGCACCGGCTGAATCGGAAGTCAGTTCGATGACGGCGATGCCGTTCTCGGTCACTCCGTAATTCACAAGACGGTTGGGCATGGGCTCGAGTTTCAATCCGTAAAGGTCGCTCATACCCTCACCCACATGGGTGGGCATTAAGAAGAAATCGCTGAGGTTTCTTGCACCTCAAGATCGCTTTCCTTTTCGTCGGCAAAGGAGACTTGTCCCCCGCCCCTTCGGACCGTATCCCATTGCTTCCCCACGGCCACGGCGGCGGCCGAGGGCTCCCACCGGTCCCGTTTCAACGCCGGCCGAAACGGCATTCGTCGCACGCCTCGGCCCATCGCTTTGGAATCGCGTTCAAGCATGAAGGGGCTGACGACCCTGTACAACAGGCGCTTGAAGAGGGTGGGCCGGAAGAGTTTCCCGATCCAGACCAAACCGTCACCTCGCTTCTTTTGGTCCTTCATCCAAGCCGTGCACATGCGTTTGAACGTGCGGTCGCCCACACGGTTCATCAGCCATCGGTTGGCGACGCTCGTTCGCACATAAGGCATCAAATGACGGCGAACATCGCGTTCGTAATCTCCTTCACCAAGGATGTCACGAGCCGCAAGAACGCCCGACCAAACCGCCATCCTCATGCCGAAACCCCACATGAAATCCTGAAGGCCTCCGGATTCGCCAACGTAGTAACGGCCGTCTTGCTTGTAGCGTTGGTTGATGGTAAAATCCCCCTTTCCCCCCACCCGTTTGATGGGGTTCCGGTTGAGGTTAGGGTAGTGCGCTTCGTACCATGCGATGGTTTCGTTGAGGAACCGTTCGCTCTTCCGCTGCTTTCGCCACAAACACGTGCAGATGAGGCCAACACCGTCAATGATGATGAGGTAGGAATACGAGCCAGGGGCCAGCTTGTCGTTCAGTTGAAAGGCGATGTGGTTGGGGTGGTCGGTTGAGAAGATTTCCCCATACGCAACGGCCGATGTACCCTTTGGCCCGCAAGCAATGATGGTGCAATCTTCTTCGTTGACTCGGGACTTGTAGTGAAGCGTAACACCGGCTTCCAAGGCCTGCCGTTTGAAGCCCTGGTCAATGGTGTGCGAGGAGGTTCCTCGTTCAACGATTCGGTACGCTGCACCGTTGGTACGGGCTTGGGTGATGGTGTCGTCCGGATGGATGAGGTCAACGGTGTTGAACTCGGTGGCTTTGAAGGACGACCCGTCCAGCCCCCACTGTTCGAGTTGTTTGAAAAAATCCTCATCCATGCTCCAATTTTCCAACGCTTGGAAGTCACCGTCAAAACGGGCTCCTGAATCCTCACGAACATCGTGGACGTGGACCTCTCTTCCCGCTTTCGCGAGGACGATGGCGGCTGCGAGACCGGACAGCCCTGCGCCCATGACGTGGACGGGAGGGGCGTTTTCGGTCGATGCGGCCATGCATGGCCATGGAAGCGTGAGGTTTGAATGATTTGTTGCTGTCGTGCGCAGCATGGCAGGCGCAGTGGTCGTTGAGGAAGCCCCCTCAACCCTGAACCCAGAGGCCTTGTTGGCCCGTCTTCCGACCGATGGGTGCGGTGCGGTTGTGAGTTTCCTCGGCCTCACGAGGGAGACAGAAGGTGAGGCGCAGGTTTACCGATTGGAATTTGACGCATGGCAGGACAAACTGAGCCCTGTTCTCCAACGGCTCGCACAACAAGCCATCGACGCCTTTGGGGTTCGCGCCGTGGCGCTGGCACATCGGACCGGATCGGTGGGTCCGCAGGAGCCCATCGTGGCCATCCACGTGGGCAGTCCGCATCGAAAGGAAGCCTTCCGAGCCTGCGAGTGGTTGATCGATGAACTGAAGAAGCAAGCACCCATATGGAAGAAGGAAGTCACCTCGGAAGGGGAGACCTGGAAGGAGGGTTTGGGTTGAGCGAGAAGCACATTGAAGGCATCGTCAACATCGGGCAAAAACCCGTTGTTGAGCGACGCGCCACGGCCCGCGGAAGGGTGGTGTTCAGCGGAGGGACCAAGCAAGCCATCACCTCTGGAGGCATCAAAAAAGGCGATGTTCTGGAAGCATCAACCATTGCCGCCCTGCAAGCCGTCAAGGACACCCCGCGCATCATTCCCCACTGCCACCCCATTCCTCTCGAGGGAACCACCGTTGATTGGTCGTGGGAGGGTTCCAGTTTGTGGTGCGCCGTGACCGTCAGTGCCCACTACAAAACTGGCATCGAAATGGAAGCCCTCACCGGGGTTGCAGCTGGCCTTCTGTGTGCTTTTGACATGGTGAAATCGCTCGAAAAAGACGACGACGGCCAATACCCTGTTGCTCGCATCACGGACCTCGAAGTGGTTGAGAAATTCAAGGGACCTTGAACGATGAAAACTCGTTTTGTCGAGGGGCAGACCCTGTTTCCAGGCTCACTTCCCATCAAAAACCGGCGAAAGAAATCCAAGAAGAAGAACCGTTGAGTTCATTCCCCTCACGCGCTCAGGTCAAACCATGGGCATCATCGGCGACCTCGCACACCATTTCGTTGAAGCCGTGGACCAAGCGGCGATCGCCTCTGCAGCCTGGCGTGGAAAAGGGGACAAGAACGCCGCTGACGACGCCGCCGTCGAGGCCATGCGACGAACCTTCGACGCCGTCCCGTTTGACGGACGGGTCGCCATTGGCGAAGGGGAACGGGACGATGCGCCGATGCTGTACATTGGCGAAGAACTCGGTTCGATGGTGGGACAGACCGGTGCCCCGCAAATCGACATCGCCGTCGACCCGCTTGAGTGCACCAACAACTGTGCCGACAACCTTCCAAATTCCATCGCCGTGTTGGCAGCGGCCCCCCGTGGGACCCTGCTTCACGCTCCCGATTGCTACATGGACAAACTCGCTGCAGGACCGGCCCTTGCCGACCATGTCGCGCTTGACGGTGGCGTGGCCTACAACATCGAACAGGCCATGCACGTCCTTGACTG
>JAYOHN010000038.1:0-15785 GCA_038118245.1 Candidatus Poseidonia sp. | reverse complement strand
CGTGGCCCACAACCGATGCGAGCGAAGTCCGCGTGCAGGGATTCGCCGGCTGGAAGGCCGGCATGACCCACATTCTGGCTCGCGATATGAACCCACGAAGCACCTCTGCAGGGCAAGAAATTCGCGTCCCTGTTACGGTCGTTGAATGCCCGAAGATGCGCATTCTTGGCGTTCGTGGTTACGAGATGACCCCCTACGGCATGCAAGCCCGTGGCGAGGTCTGGGCCGAAGCCGATCAAATCTCTGACGCCTTCCCTGAACTCTTCAAGCGCGTGCCCGTCCGCAAAGAGCACGACGCCTCCAAGCACTTCACCAACCTCGAGCAGGCTGACCTTTGCGAGGTTCGCCTCATCGTGGCCACGCAGCCTCACACGTTGGCCAGCGTTCCCACCAAGGTCCCTGATGTCATGGAGATGGGCCTTACCGGAGGGTCCATGGGCGAACAATTGTCTTGGGCCAAAGAAAAGCTCGGCGAGGAATACAGTTTCGCCGACGCCTTTGAGGAAGGTGCCATGACCGACATCGTCGCCATCACCAAGGGATACGGCTGGCAGGGTGTCATCAAGCGGTTCGGTGGAAAGCTCCAATCCCACAAGAACTCGAAAAAGCGCCGACAGCACGGAAACATGGGTGCGTTTGGTGACGGGTACGTTCGAAAGACCATTCGCCAAGGTGGGCAAACAGGATACCACCAGCGCACCGAATACAACAAGCGTGTGCTTCGCGTGGCGAACCCCGAAGACCATTCCATCACCCCCGCCGGTGGTTTCCTCCACTACGGGGAAGTCAAATCCGATTACATTCTCGTGAAGGGAAGCGTTCCTGGCCCTGCAAAGCGCTTGATTCGCTTCCGTGACGCAACCCGTGCCCCGAAGTCGGTGTACGATTACGAAATCACGTACGTCAGTACGGCATCCAAGCAGGGGGCCTGAAGATGAAGGTCGCAACAAAGGACATCGTCAACACGGTCACCCAAACGGAAATGGACGCAGGCAAACTCTCAGCCCGCTTCTCCGTTGAAGTCTCGGAAGGCTCCAAGGTGGAACTCCCCGCAGCCTTTGAGGGTGAAGTCCGCGAGGACCTGGTGAAGTTGGCCGTTGCTTCGAGCCGTGCAAACCGTCGCCAGCCTTACGGTTCCCGCCCTCACATCGGGAAGCGACGCCCCATGTCGGGCATGAAGCATTCCGTTGAATGGTGGGGCAAGGGCCGGGGTGTTTCCCGTATCATGCGCCGAACCGGATCCCGTCGCGGTGCTCAAAACCCGCACACCTTGGGTGGTCGACGTGCACACGGCCCCAAGGTCGAGAAGGACTGGTCTCGCAAACTCAACGCCAAGCAACGCTCGGCCGCTCGTGACGCCGCTCTCGCCGCCACCGTTTCCATGGAGGCCGTGGCCGCCCGAGGTCACCGGTTTGACGACACCGTATCTCACTTGCCGATCATCCTCGGCACCTACACGGAAGTCGTGGACGGAAAATCCACTGAATACGATATCGAGGCCTTCAACCACGGCTCAGCCACCCGAAAGGCAGCGGCCATCTTCGCCGGTCTTGGCCTCGGCCCAGACATGGAGCGAGCCCGAAACGGCCGTAAAATCCGAGCTGGAAAAGCCACGATGCGTGGCCGAGTCCACAAGACGCCCAAATCCATCTTGCTGGTGGTTAAGGACAAGTCGGGTCTCGCTCAAGCGGCTCGCAACATCCCCGGTGTTGACGTGGTTGCTGCACGGGACCTTTCGGCAGAAGACCTCGCCCCCGGTGGCGATGTCGGTCGTTTGACCGTCTTCACAAAAGCGGCTTTGGAGGCCATGAACTGAGGTGAAATCATGAACGCATACGACATCATCATCCAACCCTGGTTGACGGAGAAATCCATGGAGGCTCGTACCAGCGAGCAGCGTTTGGAGTTCATCGTTCGCCGGTCCGCCACCAAGGCCCAAATCGCTCGCGCCGTAGAGACCATCTTCGATGTTGAGGTGGCCAAGGTGAACGTTCGCAACTCAAAGCACGGCAAGCACGCTTCGGTCAAGCTTGCTGAGGGCTACGACGCAGAAGACGCTGCCATGCGTCTGGGAGCATTCTGAGGTGATTCATCATGGGTAAGAGAATTCGTGCACAACGCAAAGGTTCCTCACCACGCTACCGCGTGGCGAGCCACCGGTTCCCTGGCAAGAACAGCATGCCACGCGAAAAAGACGTGGTTTGCGAGGTGACCGAACTGATTCACAGTCCGGTCCACACCGCCCCCCTTGCTCGCATCAAGACCCCCGACGGCGACACCACCCTCGTGGCTGCAACCGAAGGCTTGGCTGTAGGCAGCAAAGTCGCCATCGGCGACAACGTTGCCCTGCGCCCAGGAAACATCACCGAAATCGGAAACATCCCCGAAGGTACGGCCATCAACAACCTCGAACTTCGCCCTGGTGACGGCGGCAAAGTGGCTCGCTCCGGCGGCAACTCCTGCATGGTTGAGTCCCGCATGGGTTCAACCGTTCGGATTCGCATGCCATCCGGCGCCTTGAAGGAACTTCCAGCGAACTGCCGTGCTACGATCGGTGTTCTCGGCGGCCACGGCCGTGACGAGATGCCCATGCGAACGGCAGGTGCAGCCTACTACAAGGCCAAGGCCCGCGGCAAGCTCTACCCGCACGTTTCCGGTGTGGCCATGAACCCGGTCGACCACCCACACGGCGGTGGAAACCACCAAGCCGTTCACGGTCCAAACTCCGTTGCTCGAGGTACCCCGCCGGGCGCTAAGGTTGGTTTGATTGCACCACGACGAACCGGTCGTGGACGAGGTAAGAAAGTCTGAGGTGATGATGCATGGCACGTAAGAAGAAGTCGTTTATGACCCCCAAGGCCAGCCGTCGAAAGGCCCGCAAGCGCCTCTCGACCACCTCCGCCCGCGTGAAGAAGGAATTCACCTATCGCGGTTTCTCCATGGAGGAACTCAACAACATGCCCATGTGGCCCGAGACCGAAGACCAAGACTACATCGTCGGGCTTTTGCCTTCTCGTGTTCGTCGCAGCCTCGGCCGTGGCTTGTCCGTTGAGAACGAGAATTTCATCGCACGGGTCGCTCGCTCCCCGAGCAAGACCATCCGCACCCACCGACGGGACATGCCCATCTTGCCGCAGTTCGTCGGTCGCCGCATCGCCATCCACAACGGCCAACATTTCGTTGAGATCGACGTCAAGCCCGAAATGATTGGACATTACCTCGGCGAGTTCGCTGTAACTCGTCACGGTGTGACCCACAGCGGTCCGGGTGTAGGTGCTACCCGTTCATCGAAGCACGTTCCATTGAAGTGAGGTGAGAAAGCATGGCAAAACGAAACCAGATGGACCGACGCACGCGTCGCCGCCAACTTCCACAACGTGGTTACACCCAACTCCTGCAGGGCAACCGGCTCGCAACGGCACGGGCCACCAACGTTGACATGCACGTCAAGCATTGCTTCGAAGTGTGCCGGGCCGTGAAGCACAAGACCGCCGGCGAAGCCGTTGCTTACCTCAACGAAGTGCTCAAGATTGACTCCGACCGGGCCGATGTCCGCCGCAAAGCTGCCGCCGTTCCATACCGACTGGGCAGCGGTAACAAGCGAAAGCGACGTTCAGGCCCCTCCATGGTGGGTCACCGTAAGGGCGGTATCGGTCCCGGCCGCTACCCTGTGAAAGCCTCGCGCTCCATCTTGAAGCTGATCGAGAGCGCCATGGAAAATGCACGTTTCCAATACGAGGACATCGACGCTGAAGAAATGGTGATTTCTCACATCGCTGCACACCGCGGCCCCATTCGCCGTGGCTGGATTCCACGAGCACGTGGCCGAGCCACGCCCAGCAACCACTACCGCGTGAACTTGGAGGTTTTCCTCGAAGACATGAACGCCGTTGAAGACGACTTGGAGGACGATTTCTGAGGTGAACACCATGGGGAAGCAAAACATTCTACGAACCATTGTCAATCGAAACGTCGAGCGCTTGCTCGTCCGTGAGTTCTTGATGAACAACACCAAGAAGTCCGGATTTGGCGGATTGGACATTCGCCGTGTCCCAGAAGGCACCGAGGTCACCGTTCACGCCGAACGTCCCGGTATGGTCATCGGACGAAAAGGCAAGATCATCAACGATCTTCAAAACCGCCTTCGTCAGGAGTTTGACCTTCCAAACCCCAAACTGAAGGTTGAGGAGGTCAACAACCCTACGCTGAACGCCCAAGTGATGGCTGAGAAAATCGCCGCCTCGCTTGAGCGAGGTTGGTACCACCGTCGCTCGTGCCACAGCGGTGCACAGAACATCATGGACGCAGGCGCCCGTGGCGTCATCATCACCGTTGCCGGCAAATTGACCGGTTCTCGAAACCGTACCGAGAAATACATTCGAGGCCACGTCAAGTACTGCGGTGAAACCGCCTTGGAGCACATGGACAAAGGGTACTCCGTCGCCGTCAAGAAACTCGGCACCATCGGTGTGACCGTTGAAATCATGCGGCCCGGCACCAAACTGCCCCACGAGATCAGCATCTACTCCAACGAGGAACTCAAGATTCAGGCCGCTCAGGCCGAGGCTGAAGGAGAGGATGCACAATGAGCTATGTCTCGAACCGTGAAATCGCCTCGATGAGTGCCGAGGCTCGTGAAGCCCGCCTGCTTGAACTTCAAGAAGAGTTGCTGCAACTGCGGGCTGAGAAAGCCCTGGGTGGTACGCCTTCAAACATGGGGGCCTACAAAGCCACCCGCCGCAGCATCGCTCGTTTGAAGACGCACATTCACAATCAACAATGAAACAACCCCGAGGTGATGAAGAACAATGGCTGCTATTTGCAACGTTTGCGGACTTCCCGATGAACTGTGCATCTGTCAAGAAATTGCAAAAGAGCAACAAAAGGCCATCATCTCAACCGAACGACGACGATATGGAAAATTCGTAACCAAAGTGGAGGGCATTGACGACGCAGCAATTGACATCAATCAACTTGCGAAGACCCTGAAGAACAAATGCGCAGCAGGCGGAACGGTGAAAGGGCGATTGATTGAACTCCAAGGGGACCACAAAAAGAAAGCTGCAGAAGTGCTCAAGAACAACGGATTCAATGTGGAGGTGCGATGATATGGACATGTACAACCAACCTTGGATCGGCCGCACAATGCGGGTCGTCGCCTCAACCGATGCAACCCTGCTCGGTCGTGAGGGCACGGTGGTCAACGAATCCCGAAACACCGTCTCGCTGTTGGAAGGCGAGCGCACGCTCGTCTTGAACAAGGCGAGCATCACATTCACGGTTGACGACAGCGATGTCGTCATCGAAGGGGCCATGGTGGGTCAGCGCCCCGAAGACAGGATCCACCGAACATACAGGAAGGCATGATACGATGCGAGATATTGGCGTTGATGTGAAAAATCCCACCGGCGAGTGGGACGGTGATGTGAACTGTCCGTTCTACGGCAGTTTGCGCCTGCGAGGACAAGTTCTCGAAGGCACCGTCTCCAGCGTGAACATGCAGAAGACCATCACCATTGAGCGAAACAACGTTCGCTACATGAAGAAATACGAGCGGTTTGAGAAGCGCACCAGCGCCGTCTCCGCTCATCTGCCTTCGTGCATCGGTGAAGTCAACATCGGTGACACGGTGAAGATCATGGAATGCCGACCGCTCTCCAAGACGGTCTCGTTCTGCGTTATCGAAAACTCAGGAGGTGTTGCTTGATGAAGGGCATTGCTGGAAACCAAACCCGTGGCTTGCCCACCGCTGCACGCCTTCATGTTGCCGACAACACCGGTGCAAAGGTTGTTCAAATTCTCAACGTGTTGAAGCTGGGCGGTACGATGCGTCGTTACCCCGCTGCTGGCGTCGGTGACATGGCCAAGGTGTCCGTGAAGAAAGGAACGCCTGACACCCGTCGCCAAATGTACAACGCTGTGATCATTCGTCAACGCCGCCCCTTCCGTCGTGTCGATGGAACCTGGGTTCAGTTCGAGGACAACGCCTGCGTGATTGTCAACGAAAAGGGCGACGTGACCGGCTCGGACATCAAAGGTCCGGTGGCTCGTGAGGCCGCTGAGCGCTGGCCCCGTATCGCAGCCAATGCGAAGCAAATTGTGTGAGGTGAAACCATGGTCAAGAGCATGAAACCAGGAAAGCAACGCAAGGCGCACCACCATGCGCCCAAGCACGAGAAGCGCAAGCGCGTCGCCGCTCGTCTTCAACTCAGCAAGCCCGACGCCCGGTTCGCGGGTGTTCGCACCGTGACCGTCCGTGTGGGCGACGTGGTGCAAGTTACCCGTGGCGACCAAGCCCACGGCGGCAAGCGCCACGGCGGCAAGCGCGGCAACGACCCGTTGACCGGGGCAGTTCTCCGCATTGACGCCGAGAAAGGCCGCTTGTACATTGAAGGTGTCAAGGCCAGCAAGGCCGACAACAAGGAAGAGGCCGTTCCCGTGCACGCCTCCAACGTGGTGGTGACTCAACTCGACGAGTCCGACCGCATGCGAATCGCCAAATTGACGGGCAACAGGAGTTGAATGATATGAGCAGCAATCACTTGAAGCGCTTGGCCATGCCTCGGAGCTGGCCTCTGCCACGAAAGACCACGGTGTGGGTCACCCGCCCAACCCCCGGCGCCCACGCTTTGGAGCACTGCATGCCCATCACGTTGGTTCTCCGAGATGTTCTCGGTATGGCCAAGACCGCCCGGGAGGTTCGCTACATCCTTCACAACGAACTCGCCCAAGTTGACGGCCGCACCGTCAAAGACACCCGCCGTGGCGTCGGTTTGATGGACGTGTTGACGGTTGGTGAGGACCATTTCCGATGCGTTCTCGACCACAACGGTCGCCTTCGCTACCGTCCCATCTCTGCAGCGGAAGCCTCCTGGAAGGTTTGCCGCATCAACGGCAAGACCACCATCAAAGGCGGCCAAACCCAGTTGAACCTCCACGACGGTCGCAACCTCTTGGTTGACGATGCGAACGAATACAGCACGGGGGACTCGTTGAAGCTCAACTTGCCGGACCAGACGATCATGGAGCACATCCGATTCGGCGAAGGCACCCGATGTTACCTGACCGGCGGTGCTCACGTGGGCTCAACCGCCGAGGTCAAGGAGTACATTGTCAAGCGTTCAAGCATGCCCAACGAAGTCCAGTTTGACGGTTTTGACACCGTCGCTCGCAACGTCTTCGCCATTGGCGACGCCGCTCTGCCGCTCACGGAGGTGGCCCAATGAGCGCCACCGTCAACCCCATGAGCCAGCTCCGCGTGACCAAAGTCTGCGTCAACATCGGTGTGGGCGAAGGCGGTGACCGCTTGGTCAACGCTGAAAACGTCCTTGAGATGGTGACCGGTGTGAAACCGCAACGCACCCTTGGCCGCATTCAAAACCGGGACCTCAAGGTTCGAATTGGCGCGCCTATCGGATGCAAAGCCACCATGCGCAACCAAGACGACATCACCGAATTCCTCACCAACGCCTTTGCCTGCCGCGAAGGCGTGATTCCCTCGTGGAACTTTGACCGTGAGGGCAACCTTTCCTTTGGTGTCCGTGACTACACGGATTTCCCCGGTCAAAAGTACGACCCTGACATCGGTATCTTCGGCATGGACATCACGGTGGTCCTGGAACGTCCAGGCCATCGCGTGAGCCGTCGCCGCCGAGCCAAGAGCAAGGTTGGCATGAACCACCGTGTGTCGGCAGACGAATCCCGCGCATGGTTTGTTGAGAACTTCAACATCAAAATCCTGGAGGAGTGAAGATGGCAAGAGATCACGGAGAGCGAATTGGACGAACCATCGGATGCCGACGCTGCGGACGCAAGCGAGGCATGATTCGACGCCACGGCTTGCGCCTTTGCCGTCAGTGTTTCCGAGACGTGGGCCCCAAAATTGGGTTCAAGAAGATGAATTGAGGAGGAATGAAGCATGCAATTTGATCCATTGAACGACGCACTCGTCAAAATCTACAACGCCGAACAGGCCGGGAAATTCAACGTTGAGTTGACGCCCGCATCCAAGCTGCTCGGCAACGTGTTGAACATCATGCAAACCTCCGGCTATGTCGGGGGCATTGAGCGGGTTGAAAACGGCCGCGGCGATGCCTTCGTGGTCGAACTCCGAGGCACCATCAACCGCTGCGGAACGGTGAAACCCCGCCACAGCGTGCGTCGCCAAGAATACGAGAAGTGGGAGACCCGCTACTTGCCTGCTCGTGATTTCGGGCTGTTGATCTTGACGACCAACTCCGGCGTGATGCACCACTACGATGCAAAAGACGCTCGAATCGGCGGCAAACTGCTCGCCTATGTGTATTGAGGTGAAATGAATGGCGAAACTCGACAGAATCGAACATATCGTAACCGTCCCTGAAGGCGTCACCGCCGACATCAGTGAAGACGGCGTCGTGACCATTACCGGCCCCAAGGGGTCGCTGAACCGCACCTTCCAAAGCGGTTTCATCGACCTCTTCCAAGACGGCTCCGGCATCGTTGTCCGTGTGGACCTCCCGCGACGAAAACAACGAGCCCTCGCAGGCACGTGGAACGCCCACCTCAACAACATGGTCAAGGGCGTGACGGAAGGCTTCACCTACAACTTGAAGGCCTTCTACTCCCACTTCCCCATGACCCTCGCCGTCTCCGGCAACACCTTCACCGTGAACAACTACTTCGGTGAGCGGGTCCCTCGTACGGCAGAAATTCTTCAAAACGTTGACGTGAAGGTTTCCAACAAAGTGGAGATCACCGTTTCCGGCATTGACAAGGAAGCGGTTGGACAAACTGCAGCGAACATCGAACGGTGCACCACCGTCAAGAAACGAGACCGACGGGTCTTCCAGGATGGGATCTACCTGTTGAACAAGGAGTGATGGACATGGCGGACGATTACGAATCAATGACGGTAGCGCAACTCAAAGCTGCGCTCAAAGAACAAGACCTCCCTGTTTCAGGGAACAAAGCAGAGCTCATCGCACGCCTTCAAGAGGCGGCAGGTGTCGATGCTCCTGCGGAGGCGGAAGAAGATGCGGTCGTTGACGCAGCCGAAGACGACGCCGTTGATGCCGGCGACGACGGCTGGGACGACGATGATTGGGACGACGAAGGCGAAGATGTTTACATGGTGAAACAAAAGCCGGTCCTTGACGAGGAAATGAAAGCCGCTCTTGCTTTGCGTGCTGCGCAAAAGAAGAAGACGCCCTCTTTCCGACGAACCGAGTGGTTTCGCTACAAGCGTCTCTCTCGCTCCGGATGGCGAGCCCCACACGGGATGGACAACAAACAACGCCGCAACTACAAGTATCGCGGTTCGCTTGTTCGCATCGGGCACGGTAAAGTCGCCGCTGCCCGCTTCTTGCATCCATCAGGATTCAAAGAAATCATGGTGCACAACCTCTCGGACCTCGAGACCATTGACCCCGAAACCGAAGCAGCTCGCGTGGGCGGCACGGTGGGCGGTCGCAAGCGAGAAACCATCTACGCACGTGCTGACGAACTCGGTATTCGTGTGTTGAACCGACGGAGGGATGTCTGATGCAAATCACCAATCAAAAGCGAATCGCTGCACGCCTTCTTGGATGCGGTGAAAACCGTGTCTGGATCAACCCGTTGTACGTTGACCAAGTCGCCTCTGCCGTCCAGACCGACGACATTCGCGAGTTCATCGACGAGGGCTGGATCAAAGCCAAACCCGTCAAGGGCACTTCTCGTGTCCGTGCCCGGGCCCGTCTGCAACAAAAGCGCAAAGGCCGACGCAAGGGTCAAGGAACCCGGGCCGGTACGGCCAACGCTCGCAACCCAAGAAAAAACCGCTGGATGCGCACCATTCGCAGTCAGCGCCGTGTGTTGAAGGAACTCCGAGATGACGCAACCATCGAACCCTCGCAATACCGCCGCTACTACCTCAAAGCCAAGGGCGGTTCGTACCGTTCCATTGCGCACATGCGCTCGCAAATGGCGCTTGAGGGCGTGACCTTCAAGGGAGGTGATGAGTGATGGCAGGAAACAACCGCCGCTCCATTTTCCGTCGACGAAAGTCCGGTATGACCGATTACCGCCGCCGTCTCAAGTTGCTTCGCGGCCAAATGCCCCGTGCCGTGGTCCGTGTCTCGAACACGCGCACCACCTGCCAGTTGGTGACCTGGGCGGCCGATGGAGACTTGGTCACGGTGAACGTCACCGGTTCCGACCTCGTGAAAAAGTACAGTTGGCCTGAGGGGCGCTCCTTGAAATCCGTCCCTGCCTCCTACCTTGTCGGCTTTGCTATGGGCAAAGCGGCCGTTGCCGGAGGGGCGGAAGAAGCCGTCCTTGACATCGGCCTCGCCGCCAGTTCACCAGGCAGCCGGGTTTACGCCGCCCTCAAGGGCATGTGCGATGCCGGTCTTGACATTCCTCACAGCGATGAAGTCTTCCCGGATGACGACCGCCTCAACGGGGCGCACATCGACGACAAAATCGCCAAAGAGATTGAATCAACCAAATCAAAGATTGAGGGGGCCTACTGATGACTGAAGAAGACACGCCAACCATGGCGCCTGGCTTGCTGCAAGCCTACGCCCCAGAAGAAGCCGATGAAATGCCCGACCCCCGTCGCCGCCGACGCCAACAGGACGACCCGATTGCAAACCTGCGAAAGTGGGAGCCCAAGACTCGCCTCGGTGCAGCGGTGATGGCCGGAAAAATCATCACGTTCGAAGCTGCATTGGCTTCCGGCCTTCCAATTCGTGAAGTTGAGATTGTGGACGCCTTGATCCCCAACCTCGAAGACGAAGTCATCTCGGTGAACATGATTCAGCGCATGACCGACAGCGGTCGTCGTGTTCGATTCAACGTCATGGCCTGCGTGGGCAACCGCGACGGCTACGTCGGCTTGGGCATGGCGAAGGCCAAAGAAGTGGCCACGGCCATTCGTAAGGCCATCACGGCTGCGAAACTCAACCTGATCCCGGTTCAGCGAGGTAACGGTTCGTGGGAATCGGCCTCTGGACCCGGAAACACGGTCCCGTTCAAGATCAACGGACGCGCTGCCTCCACCCGAGTCACCCTGATGCCTGCCGCTCAAGGCAAAGGCTTGGTGATTGGGGAGACCGGAAAGCGAGTTCTTGAACTCGCCGGCATCGAAGACGTGCTGTCTCGGACCAAGGGCCAAACCCGAACAACCATCAACTACGCGGCCGCCACCTTCAACGCTTTGAAAAACATCAACACGACGCGGGTCACCAACGCCCAGCGAGAATCGCTGTACATTCACACCGGGAGGAAGAACGCATGACCTTCATCGTTGTACGAGCACGAAGCGACGTCAAAGTCGAGCGGTCCATTCGAGAGACCATGGGTTTCATGAATTTGACCCGCGTGAACCACGCCGTCATCATCCCTGACAACCCTCAATACCGAGGCATGTTGCAAAAGGCGAAGGATTACGTGACCTGGGGCGAAGCCGATGTGAGTGTCGTTGAGCGCATGCTCACCGAGCGCGGACGCATGACTGGCGACCATCCCCTAACGGATGCGCACGTCGCAGAACACACCGAGTACGCCACCATCGCCGACTTCGCAAAAGCCATCGTCGCAGGCGATGCTCAAGTGAAAGACATTCCAGAACTAAAGCGCGTCTTCCGCCTCCACCCTCCTCGAGGGACCAAAGGCTGGGGCGGCATCAAGCGAAGTTACGTCGTGGGCGGCGCACTCGGTGCACGGGGCGACGCCATCGGTGACCTCGTGGAACGCATGATTTGAGGTGAAAAAGATGGGTACAAAAGCAAACAAGCACCGTGGACGAAACCGATACCACGGTCGAGGAAAGAAAGCAGGTCGCGGTGCTGGAAAGCGCGGTGGCCGAGGAAACGCTGGTATGAACAAACACCGCGTGATGACCCGCATCAAGTACATGCCTAAGCACTGGGGAATGCACGGATTCAACCGCCACCCTTCGCTGCGAACCGTTCACGTCACGGCCAACGTCGGTCAACTTGAAGCCATGGCCAACGGCGAAGACACCGTTGATTTGACCTCGATGGGGATTGACAAACTCCTCGGAAGCGGGCAGATTCGCACCTCCCTCACCGTCATCGTCGAGGAAGCCAGTGCTCGAGCCGTCGAGAAAGTCCAAGCTGCCGGAGGCACCGTTGAAACCGGTGACGACGACGATTGGGGCGAGTTCGAAGAAGAAGACGAAGACTGAGTCTGAACGGTGGAATTCATCATGAAACACAAGCCAATTCCGTGGGCCATCGCACTGACCGGTGTGCTGTACTACGCCCTGCTCATCTACTGGCAGTCCGACGAATTGTCGGGCACTGGGCAAGCACGGGATGCTGCGGTCTTTGGCCTGATCTTCTCCGTGATTTACATGGCGTTCTGCATGTGGTGTTTCCAGCGCGATTTGCCTGCTAACTTGAAAGACATGCCTTTTGTTGGGCGGTACGGGAAACTCACCGCCTGGCTCGCCTTCGCCAGCGTAGCTGTTTGGTACGTGCGTCCCTCTGCATGGGGCGGCTACGACGAAGGCGTCGGCTTCTTCCTCGTCGGCATTCTCCTTCTCGGCTTTGGTGCTTCCGCCATCTTGACGTGTTTCATGTGGGGTGGCGACGACAGCAGCCGACTCTACGCATTGCGTCGCTTCGTTGATGTATATCCCACCATCACGAAACCGGAGCGACACGTTCGTTTCAACGAAAAGATGTGGACCACCACCTTCGTGCTCATCATTTACTTCGGTATGACCAACGTCATGTTGTTTGGTCTGTCTGGACAAGCGCTCGACCTCTTCAGCGGTTTCCGCTCCATCATGGCGGGCGCATCGGGGACCATCATGCACTTGGGCATCGGCCCAATCGTTACCGGTTCCATCATCATGCAGTTGTTTGCAGGTGCGAAAATCATCCGCTTGGACCTGAGCAACTCCGAAGACAAGGCCATGTATCAAGGCGTCCAGAAATTGCTGGTTCTCATCATGATTCCCATCGAATCCATTCCCCAAACCTACGGCTTCCTCGATCCCAGCAGCACCCTCATTGACGCCTACGGCATGGGCTGGGCCAACTTCGTCATCGTTGCCCAATTGTTTGCCGGCTCGTATTTGGTTTTCTTGCTTGATGAACTGGTCAGCAAATGGGGTATCGGCTCCGGTATTTCGCTGTTCATCGCCGCAGGCGTGGCGCAGTCCACGTTCGTCGGGACCCTCTCCCCCTTGGCGACCACGGCGGGTGCTCCTTACTCCACCCAGAACCCTCCATCTGGCACCTTGCCGATGATTTTCTACATGTTCAGGCAATCCACGAATTACGAAATGATTCAATCGAACGGGTTCGAGGTCATGTTGCTCACGCACGTGAACCCTGTGGCCGCACTCGTTTCATCGATCATCGTGTTCTTGGTGGTGGCTTACGCCGAATCCAGCAAACTCGAACTGCCGCTCACCCACGCCAAAGTGCGCGGTCACCGTGGTCAATACCCGATTCGCTTGGTGTATGCGTCAAACATCCCCGTCATTTTGATGGCCGCTTTGCTGGCCAACATCAACATGTTCACGCTGCTCTTCTGGAGCCATCCAACCCTGAGTCAAACGCCAATTCTCGGCCAGAACGGATGGGCTTCAGCCTCTGCCTACATCGGCACGTACGAGCCCGGCCAGACCACAGCATCCGGTGGATTTGCGTGGTATGCAAGCATGGTGAACGGTGTGAACGACTGGTTGATTCCGCTCCTCAACCAGCAAGGAGATGTGTTCGGTCACACGTTGCCTCAAATCATGGTGCACGTTGTCTTCTACGTTGCTTTGATGACCGTTGGTTCGATGGTCTTTGCAAAGTTCTGGATTGACACCACGAACATGGGCACCAAAGACGTGGCCAAGCAAATTCAAAACACGGGCATGCAGATTCCCGGGTTCCGCAACAACCCGAAGGCCGTTGAGAAGATTCTTGAGAATTACATCCCACCTGTGACCTATTTCTCGGGTGCGTTTGTCGGTTTGCTCGCTGCGGGTGCCGACCTGCTGGGAACGGTTGGTAACGCCACAGGAACAGGTCTCCTGCTGGCTGTTGGTATCATCCTGCGTACCTATGAACAAATCCAGAAGGAACAGGCGATGGAAATGCACCCGATGATCCGCCAGTTCTTCGGTGCCGAGTGATGCTTGATATAGCAGGCTTTGGCTCTGCAAACCATGTCTCCATCAGGACGAGGTCTACGTTCAGCGTTGTTCAGGATCGATGAGGCGTCGGAGGTTGAGGTTTATCCACATCAAACGGGCTGCACGCTGCGTTGGTCCGATTCCCGTGTGGTGTCGGGCATTTTGACCAATCTTCCCTTCATCCTCGTCGCCGCCGTCTTCATTCTCTTCGGCCTTGGTGCCACGCTCGTTGGAGCAGCCAGCATGGTGATGCAGGATGAATCGGACCCTTGTGCCTTTGAGAGCGGGGCATCGCTTTTCCTCGGTGACGGCACCTTGTACTGTGAGGAGGAGCCTTCCATCACGGAACTGACCTCGTTTGAGGAGGATGGGCAACGTTTCCAAGTCACGAAATCGGACGGCGATATCAGGCAATTTCGATGGTCGGAGGTGCGTCAGTACATCTTCGTTGGCCTCTACGAAGAGGACCCTGGTTCAAGCGGCTTCTACAGGTGCATCGTGCACCTTGATGCAGCCTCCTTGCCGCAGAATTGGACCGTTGACGACCTGGTTGACCCGTACGCCTACAGTCTTGCTCCTGAATGGTGCTACCAAGAATTTGGTTCAGAGGAGCAGGAGGGAAATTTCAGCCCTGTTGATGTTTCACCGTTTGCGAACACCACCCTTTGGACGGTTGAATCCGACGATGCTGGTTATTTTTGCGGTGTTCGCTTTGACCTTCATTCGGTGCAGGAAACCTGCTACGTGCTGCCCTTCGATGAGGGTCTCATCGTGCTCCTCTTCCCCCTCATCTTTGCGGGGGTGGGCTTGTACATGCTCAGTTTTTCAGATGACCGTCGCCATCAATTGACCTTTCACATACCCTCTCAATCCCTTCGCTGGCGGAAGTCGTTTGGGGGCTCCCCATGGACGGGTTCAACGTGGAAGCGCGTTGATTTTGAAGCGCTGGAGGTGGTCAACGTCAGGAACTCTGTGGAATTTGGGCATGACGAATCAACCGTTGCTCATGGGCACCAACTCCAAATCATGGTGGAGGGCGAGGTCCTGCCCTTGCTTTTCGTACGGCAGAACCAACATGAGGGTGCAACGTTTGACGCTCTTCTCGCCGCCATTGAATCTTCACTTGGCGTCTCCATCAAGCGGTTGGAGGCACCGATTCAAGCCGTTGATGATGCGCCGTTGAACGCGAAAGCTGTCGCCGAAGAGGCGCACCGTTCAGAAGATTACGTCAGTCGTGAGGAACTGCTGGCTCAAATACACGGCAACCAGGACAACGACGCATCTCCGTCCGCCGAACCGTCTTCCAACGAGATATCAACCGGTCAAGATGAATCTCCGTCGAGCGAATCTCCCTCTGGTGATGATGCGGTGGCCGACCCAAGCCCCTCGTTTTGGAGCGGTATGGACGGGGATGAAGGTCATGGAAAATGAGGTGCAGCGCTCCATTTTGCTGGCGAATTGATGCGGTTATCTTCATATAGGGGGTGTATGTGGCTTGGTTGCTTGCGTCGTATGGGAACGGCGTTGGGGGCAGAGTCTTCGGACAATGACCGTCTCCATCCTCCCTGATGCAAAGCCGAAGCGATTGCGATCCCAAGCAGGCCCTCACGGGTTTTGGGGTCAGGTAGGTGATCGAGATTATGACGTATTTGTGCAAGAA
>JAYOHN010000037.1:0-15807 GCA_038118245.1 Candidatus Poseidonia sp. | reverse complement strand
AAGAAGCCGAACGCCTCCGCCTTGAGGAAGAGGAGCGTCAGCGCCAAGCCGAAGAAGCCGAACGCCTCCGCCTTGAGGAAGAGGAACGTCAGCGCCAAGCCGAAGAGGCACGAATGCAAGCAGAAATGGAGGCAGAAGCCGCTGCAAAACAAGCGTACTGGGACACTCAGGAGGCGCTTCCCGGCGAAGAGGGGAAAATTGTTCCCGACCTTCCTACCGATGCGCAAACTCCCGCCGGTGAAGACACCTCTTCCCGCCCCCTCCTTCCGAAACTCGTTGCGGGCGTTGTTCTTCTTGGTGCCTTGATTGGGATGGGCCTCGTCTTGTTTTGATGCAAAGCAAGTCATTTTGAGGCAGCCCCCTCTCGTCGTGTCATGGCCCTTAACATCGGTTCACTCGCCCCTGCTTTTTCTCTGCCAAACGCAAACCTCGCCCGCGGCGACGCCACGATGGCGTTTGATGATGTGAAAGGCACTTCTGGAACGGTGGTGGTCTTTGAATGCAATCACTGTCCGTATGTTGTGGCCAGCATCGAGCGGATGAACGCCATGGCCGAGCGTTGTGCTTCGCTCAACATCGGGTTTGTCGGCATCAATTCAAACGATCCCGTTGTGTATGAAAACGACTCCTTTGACCACATGGTCAAGCGGGCAGAAAAAGGCATGCCTTACCCCTATCTCCACGATGCCTCGCAAGCCGTTGCCCACGCCTACGGCGCCAAGCGGACACCGGAGTTTTTCCTGTTCAACGAACAAGGCGAGTTGGTGTACCAGGGCCGAATGGACGACAGTCCAAAACATCCAGGCCAAGTCACCGTGAACGATTTGGAAAACGCCATTGAGGCTATGCTCGCCGGACGCGCACCAGAAGTGGCCTTTACCGAATCCATCGGATGTTCCGTTAAATGGAAGGCGTGAGCATGACGGGTTGCCGCAGGCAGTGCGACTGGGACGACGACATGGTGTGCCGCTCTTGCGGCATAGATTACTCGCCCCCGAAGGCCGAGGAAGAGTAGCGCTCAGTATTGTTCGAGCACCAACTCGGTGGTCGTGCTTGCAATGTCGTTGGGTGCGGCCAACCACATTTTGTCAAGAAGGACTCGAAGCGCCATGGTGTCGTCAACGTGGACCAACGCCACCAAGTCGGCCTCCCCCGAGACTTCGTAAACAATCTCAACCCCTTCCCAACCGGTGACCTCTGCGGCAAAAGAGCCAATTTCTGAGCCGGGAGCAACCTTGATGCGAACGAGGGCCGTCAAGCCAACGCCACCTTCTCGGATGGTGTAGCCCCGAATGGTTCCGTTCTCTTCCATGCTGCGAATGTGGGTGCGAACGGTGCGCTCGCTCGCTTCAACCTTCGAAGCAAGGTCGACGTAGGACATCCGTCCGTTTTTCCGAAGCTGGGCGAGAATGGCACGGTCGATTTCTGCGATGCGGGGCATGAGGGAGGCTTCGCAGATTGCTATTTCAAACCTTTCCTGTCAATATCCCTCACAAATCCGAAGAAAAAGAATCAAATTTTGAGAAAAACATCTTGAAACTGGAAAAGAAGGCCCACTGAATGCCCGCATCCGCTCTCGTGGGGTTCAAAAAGAAGCCACGCGGTGCTGAAACTATGCCCGAACAGGAAGTGAGCGGCGATGCGGGTTTGCACGGTTTCCTTGACGCCTTGAACGCCTGCGACCTCCTCCCAAGGCAGCAAGAATGGTTCAACGTGGACGTGGCGGCGATGTTTGCGTCTACGCCAATCCATTTCCACGAACTGGAGGCTGAAACAGGGAAATCCCTGCTCTTCCTGAACGATTCCGTTGCCCTTCTCTGTCCCCGTGAACACGTTCTTCACCATTTTCCACGCCATCTGATCCACTGTTTTGTTGATGACCGGCGCCATCATGTGTTGACGGAAGACGACCCAGTGTTCAGAGTCGAGTTGTTTTCCATATCTCCCCTCGAAGAACAACTCTGCTGGGTGGCTCAATCCTCCGACGAGCGCGATGTCCCTGAGCTTCAAGCGAAAATTGCTGCTTGGCTGTCATGGCTCAACCGTCCATGAAACGGCCCGTTTGATTGAAGTCCCGACCACGCTTGGGCCAAGCGAGGACGTTCGATGACAGGTCATATCTCGGGTTTGGATGCACGCATGGTCTTGGACAGCAGGGGTCAGCCGACCGTCGAGGTGGATTGCTTTGTGGACGGTGCCTTGCTCGGACGAGCCATCGTTCCATCCGGTGCATCCACCGGGGCGTACGAAGCCTTGGAACTAAGGGACGGGGACACCGGTCGCTACGGCGGAAAAGGCGTTTCCCAGGCCGTGGAGAACGTCAAGGAACAACTTGCCGAGGCTTTGGTCGGCCTTCCCGTTGATGAGCAGCGCATGATTGACGAGGTCATGCTCGAACTTGACGGCACGCCCAACAAATCCAACCTTGGTGCAAATGCGATGCTCGGTGCCTCCATGGCGTGCCTGCACGCCGGTGCTGCCGTCCATGAACTTCCGTTGTGGAAGTACGTCGGGGGTGTGGCGGGTGGATTGATGCCCGTTCCAATGCTGAACATCCTGAACGGTGGTGCTCACGCGGCCTCCAATGTTGACGTTCAAGAATTCATGGTCATGCCTCACGGCTTTGACACCTTCCCGGATGCCTTGCGAGCCGGTGTTGAAACGTACCACGCCCTCAAGGCTGAACTCAAAAAAGACGGTCTTTTGGGCGGTGTTGGGGATGAAGGAGGCTTCGCGCCCAACCTCCCAACCAACGAAGACGGCCTGAAATACATGGTTCGGGCCATCGAAGGGGCGGGTTATTCCACCGAAGAAATTGGTATTGCTCTTGACGTTGCCTCCACTGAATTTTACAGCGAACAAGGCTACCTCATGGAGGGAAAATCCCGCTCTTCTGAAGACATGGTGGAGATGTACGGTGCCTGGCTTGACGCCTACCCAATCCTCTCCATCGAAGACGGCTTCAGTGAAGACGACTGGCGCGGTTGGTCCGCCTTTACCAAGGCGTACGGCCACCGCGTGCAGACGGTCGGAGACGACCTGTTTGTGACCCAGTCTGAGCGCTTGGCCCAAGGCATTGAACTCGGGGCTGCCAACGCCATGCTGGTCAAACTCAACCAGGTGGGGACGGTCTCCGAAACGCTCGAAGCCATGGATCTCGCTTCTTCGCACGGCATGAACAACGTCGTCTCGCACCGTAGCGGGGAGTCAGAAGATGTCACCATCGCCGATTTTGCCGTCGGGACCCGGGCAGGTCAAATCAAAACCGGCGCACCTGCCCGTTCAGACCGGGTCGCCAAGTACAACCAACTACTTCGCATCGCCGAAGATGTTCACGAATACCGCTCTCCTTTTGTCTGAGAAGAAAAACCTTGACTTATATATCGGGAGAATGGCCAATCCTTCATGAAACTACGCACATTGCTCGTTTTGGCCTGCCTTCTAACTTCCACCATGTCCCTCGGCGTTGCCGCCGAAGAGGCTGAAGACATTCCAGCCATCGCCGCATCCACCGGCGACCACAACTCCCTCGTCGCGGCGCTTGGCCACGCTGGTCTGGTCGAAGCGCTCCAGGGGAACGGACCCTACACGGTCTTCGCGCCCACCGATGCGGCGTTTGAGGCCGTTGGTTTCGACCTTTCCGAGTTTAACAACGACGAAGCGAACGCCACCCTTGCCGACATCCTGCTCTACCACGTCTACGAAGGTGCCGTAGATGCGGCAAACGTGACCGACGGAATGACCGTCACGATGCTGAACGGCGACAACGTCACGTTCACCGTGACCAACGAAAGCGTCTCCATCGGCAACGCCAACGTGACGCTCGCCGATGTCGGTGCAAGCAACGGCATCATCCACGTCATCGACGCCGTGCTCCTCCCTCCAGAAGATGACGCCACCGGCCCCCAAGGCCCTCCCGGCGAAATCTGTTACAACATCCAAACCCACACCATCGTGGTCGGCGCTGACCAAGCCACCTGCGAGGCCTACATGTACCTCGAAGACTTTGAAATGAACAACCAAACGGTGACCGGATGCTACAACAGCGTGACCCACGCCTTCGCCAACAGCACGCAAACCGTTTGCGAGGGCTACATGTGGGTGCCTCCCGTCAACCTCGCCCTCACGGCGTCCGCTACGACGGTCCACACCGCTCTGGTGGCCGCCCTCGGAACGGCCGGCTTGGTTGAAACGCTCAGCGGAAACGACACCTTCACGGTCTTCGCCCCGAGCGACGAAGCCTTCGCGACCGCAGGCATCGATTTGGACACCTTCGACACGGCCGAGGAGATCGCCGCTCTCGCAGACATCCTCCTCTACCACGTCGTTGCAGGGGAGACCCTTTCCAGCGACCTTACCGAAGGGACAACAACCGTCACGGCAGCCAACGGCGATGCTCTTGACATCGTTGTTGACGCCAGCGGCGTGACCGTCGGAGGCGCCAGCGTGACCATCGCCGATGTTCCCGCTTCAAACGGTGTCATCCACGTGATTGACGCCGTCCTCTCGCCTCCCGTTGACGAGGTTCCCGGACCGTTTGACGGCGTTGACTGCGCCGTGACCATTTCGGCCAGTGGGACCGCCTTCACGGTACCTTCCGTCACCGTTGATGTGGGCCAGACCGTTTGCTGGTCTTGGGAAGACGCTTCCATGCCCCACAACGTTCGTCAAGTTGACGGCCCTGCCTCGACGACCTATGTGGAAGGCGGTGTGTACTCAGGAGCTGCAGCTTCTACGGTTGCTTTCCATCACACCTTCACGGAAGACGAGAGCTTCTACTACGCTTGTGAGCCTCACATCGGCCTCAGCATGTTCGGCGAAGTCATCGTTGGCGAAGGAAGCCCAGAGCCAACCGCCGAGGAGAGCACCTCGGATGACGCCGAGGACACTCCAGGATTCCTCATGACCGCCGGCTTGGTGGCGCTCCTTGGAGCAGCCATGGTTGCTGGTCGCCGAGAGCGAACCGTTTGAGCCACGACGTGGTCCGATGATCAAACGCGTGCTCGCAGCGCTTGCTGTGGCCCTGTTCATCGGTGGCTTGCTATGGTGGTCGATGGTGCAAGGGTACGAACCCAACCGAGGCACGGACAACGTGGTTGAAGTTGAAGCCAAGAATCCGTCTACGGCCGGTTCAACTGACCTGCTTGCTTCCGTGGCTTTTCAGCCCGGAGGCGAGCCGCTATTGTGGTCTTCAGTTGATATGACGCTTGTTGTGAACGGCACTTCCTACGCCTGTGGCTTCGGCCAACGCTCCCTTCCTTCGGCTGCTGACGCTTTGATTCATCCAGTCCTTGGAGCCGACGGTCAAACCTTCACAACGGTGGTGGATGCGACGGACGAGGAAGCGTTCACTTTTGTGTCAATACCCCATCAACGGGAGGGCAATGCGTCGAATCACTCGCTTCGCTTCTCTTCAACGGACATCTTTGTTGGCGAAGGTCATGATTGGGCCTTCCTCGAGAATGTTGGGTTTGACGACGTCGTTTCGTCGGACAACATCTCGTTTTCAAACAACACCGAGGAGCGACTGGAATGGTACACCTACGACCTGAGCGTTCACCGGGTGACCCCGACCAACGGTGTTTATGTCTTCCAATTTGAAGGGGTCCACTACAAGGTCAAGTTCGTCAGTTATTACAACGAAGACGACGAACGCCGATATCCGACGATGCTCGTTGCTTCCTTGGACGCAAGCGCCTTTCCAGCACTTGACGATCCGACCCTCGTCTCACCTGCGCCGTGCCTCCTTCAAGCAGGAGACGGGGAACTGGTTTACTGGAATGCCACCGAAACCGTTGAGCTTTACGAACAAAACGTGAACATCAGGCAAGATTCCACGCCGATGGTCTTGCAGATGGCCTACGAGGGCGTTGAGGTCCGAATCGTTGAAATCACGGCGACTTCGACGGAGCAATAGATGCGTCGTCATGCCTTCCCCTTGGCGGTGTTGCTCATCGCCCTCCTCGTCACGCGTCAAATCTACCCGTACATCTCCGGGGGCGAACCCACGGTGATGGACGGTTACGTCGTTGAGGAAGTTGCAGCGGGTCTTGGCGGCCCAACCTGTTTGGTTTGGTACGACGAAACCACCTTGCTGGTGTGTGACCGAGACGAAGGACAGGTCCTTTCTTTGAACATCACCACCGATGAACGCCGAACGGTGCTCGCCGGGTTGGACCGACCGCACGGCCTTGTTTTGGACGGCCACATCGGCTTTGTTTCCGAAGCAGGGGTGTTGGCCTCGTACACCGTGGGTGACGATGGAAGGTTCACCAATCGCTCCGTCCTTGTCGATGGTGTTCCGTTCAAAAATCATCAAACGAATGCCGTCAACCTTCTACCCAACGGAACCTTGCTGTGGCACAGCGGCTCCACCTGCAACATCTGCGATGAAGACGACCCTCGAAACGCCGCCCTTCTCTGGGTCAACGCAAGCACGGGCGACCACGGGGTGCTCGCCAGCGGAGTCCGCAATTCGTTTGACGGCGTGTGGGTGGGAGGCCATGGGTATTTCTTCACCGATAACGGGCGAGATTGGGAAGGCGACCATCCCCCTGAGGAACTGAATTTTTTGAAACCCGGGGCTTGGTACGGCTGGCCCGACGATGACCCCGAGCACCCGGTTCCCGAAGGCAGCGAGGCCTCCATCGGCAAATGGACGCCGCACACCTCGATGAACGGCATCGATGTTCGCCCCCCCTCCTCGAACCTTCCTGGATTGCCGCCTTCCGAGGGCTTCACGCTGTACGCTACGGTTTACGGTTCGTGGAACACGGTGCTCCCTCAAGGCCATGAAATCCTACGAATCGATGTTCGTGTGGGGGTCGAACCCGGGGACTACACCACGGAGATCACACGTTTTGCCTGGGATGCAGGCACTCCGTTGCCTCTGGTCTTTCATCCGAACGGAACGCTCTACTATGCCACGTTTGGAAACGGGGGCTCGCTGTTTTCCATCGACGCAGTGTAGTGCGCTTCATGCAAGTCGCAACGCCAATTGTTCCAGCGTCTCTTCGGGTTGTCGAAGGCTGCGTATGTAGCGGGGAACGGTGTGGTCGGAATGCCGGAGGTCGTCCAAATCTCCGCACCATTCAAGCGCAGCGGTGGGAGGCTGCCGGTCTTCAAGCGCGGACTCGACGGTCCAAACCGAACATCCGCTTCCGTCTTCAGAAGCGGTCTGCAAGTACCAAGCCGTGGGTTGAACAGGCGTTTCGGCCCGGAGGTGGTGGCGGAGGATGAAACGCACGATGCAATCGTCAACAATGTGGAGGATGCCCGCTTCGTTAAGCATCTCCAGCACGTCTTCGTGCTCGGAACCGGGTTGGAACCAAAGGAGCGGCATTTCGCTCGGCTCGCAGCGGAGGACCAATTCCCGCACGGCCGCTTTCGCACGCTCGGGAGCGAGGAAAAACACCACCACTTCAGGCAACGCCCCACCTTCCAACGCTGGTCGAACGGGGTGGCCGAGAATGCTCCCGCCGGCGTCCAAAGGATGGACGGGAACCAGGCGCCACCCCCGTCCATTGAGGTCATGGAAGGCTTGATGCGCGGGACGATCCGCTTTCATACCAGCGCCCAAAACATGGATGCTCTTCGCTTTGCGAACCGTCTCGAGAACGGCGGGGTGGGCATCCCGGAGCATACTGCAGATTCAGGGTGGTCACCTTTTCAATCGGTGTTCAACCCCCTTGAACAGGAGTATAAAAGCGCCATGAATTGTTATGAATCCATGAGCAAGTCCTTTCTTTTGGTGGGCGGGAGCAGCGACATTGCGCTTTCATTGGCGTCCCTTCTTCTCAACGACGGCCACCGGGTGACGCTCTTGGCGAGGGACATCGGCCGTTGCGAGCCTCTGGCGACGCAGGGGGCCGATGTCGTCCACGGTGATGCGCTTGACGAAACAGCCGTCCAGGAAGCCGTGAATCGTGCCAACAACCACGAAGGGGGGCTTGCCGGACTGGCTCATTTGGTGGGCTCCATTTCACTTCGACCGCCCCACGCCACCAAATTGGAAGATTTTGAAGCCGTGCTCAGGACAAACCTCACCTCCGCCTTTTTGAGTTTGAAATTGGGTGGGAAAGCCATGCTCAAAGCCGGTTCTGGCCGCATGGTGTTCACCTCGAGCGTTGCAGGAAGCTACGGCCTCACCAACCACGAGGCCATCGCCGCCGCCAAAGGTGGCTTGGAAGCCATGGTTCGTGCGGCCGCCTCGACCTACGCTCAGCGCGGCCTTCGCGTCAACGCCGTTGCGCCCGGCCTTACAGAGACTCGGTTGGGGGCCTCTGTGCTCCGTTCCGATGCCATTCGAGAGGCCTCGGTGGGGATGATTCCTTTGAAACGAATCAACGAACCGGATGAAATCGCAAGAAGCATGCACTGGTTGCTCACACAAGCACCTGACAACCTCACCGGCCATGTTCTTCCCTTGGACGGCGGCATGTCCGCACTTCGGGGTTGAGAACATGAACGTGGCCGTGGTGGGCGCTGGCGTGGCGGGTTTGGCCGTGGCCATCGGTTGCGAATCTGCCGGCCACTCCGTCTCCTTGTTCGAAGCCCAGGACCGGGTTGGCGGACGCATGGGAACGACCCGCGTCAACGGCCATCCGTTGGACGAGGGGTTCCATGTCCTCCACACGGCGTACCCGACCGTTCAACGCTGGATCGACGTGAGCGCCCTTGAGGCAAAACCCATGGACAACTGCACGGTGACCATCCATCCCAGGTCGGGGCGGAAAAGGTTGCTCGGCGATGCCCTCCGCTCGCCAAAATACCTCTTCCCGACGCTTCGCTCCGTTGGTGTTGGCGATGGGATTCGTTTCCTCAAATGGCGGCTTGGGACCAAGGCCGACGACCTGGAACGTCCGCTGGACAGCGCCTCCCCCACCATTTCGGAAGGCTTGCAGCAACGACGCTTCGGAGCCTCAACCCGCCGTGTCTTGACGTCCTTGTTCGCCGGCATCACGCTCGACCCCTCGCTTTCCGAGCGCTTTTCGTTTGCGGATTTCACCTGGGGCGCCATGTCTCACGGCTCGATGGTTGTCCCGAAGGATGGCATCAGCGCCGTACCTCAACAACTTGCTTCACGCCTGGTTTCCACGAACCTGTTCTTGAACGCCTCCGTGACCGAGGTCGGTCCAACATCCGTGAAGCTTGGCGACGAAAATCATGAATTTGACTGCGTGGTTCTTGCTGTGCCGCAACACGTCGCCGCAACCTTGCTTCCTGCGAGCAGCGGACAACACGACATGGTTGAACGTCGCACGGCCACCGTGGTGTTCCAAGCACCCCGCCCTCCGTTCAAACAACCTCGCCTTTTGCTCAACGAATCTTGGGGCGAGGAGGGCAACACCGTGCTCCATGTCCATGTCCCGACCAACCTTCACGCTCATCCATCTGGAGAGCACTGGGTTGCAGCCACCTTGGTGGGTGCTGCAGCCGACCAACCGAAGGCTGAGGCCGTGTTGGAGGAATTGAAAACTTGGTTTGGTGACCAAGTGAACGCCTGGTCGTACATCACCACCACCACGGTTCGCCATGCGCTGCCTCACATTGACCCGGACCATCACGAACGTGTTCTTCCGGAAATCGAAATTGACGGCGTGGTGCTCGTTGGCGACCACCGCACGCACCCATCGGTGCAAGGTGCGCTGGCCAGTGCAGAGCGAGCCCTCAACCACTTGGGGGTTCCAGTGCCAGGGAGGGGAGATTGAATGGGATGGGAAAACGCTCTTGCATCGAAACGCCTCAAAGAAGGCAAGAAGAAAATGGTGACCGTCAAAGGAAACCTCGTCATGCTGGCTCGGGTTGGTGGCGAGGTGGTGGCGACCGAAGCGTTGTGTCGCCACATGCGTTGGCCGCTGGCTTACGGGGGGAAAATCAAGGACGGCTGCATTCGATGCCCGCTTCACCAAACCACCCATCGCTTGGAGGACGGTGGTCTGGTTGAATGGTCGCCGTTCCCTCTTTTTCCACCGTACGGGGCGTTGGTTGGGAAATTCTCTCGGCAGAAGGATTTGACCGTCTATCCCGCTCGTGAAGCGGACGGTCAAATTCAAATCAACCTCTCTCCAACCAACTGAAACCCTCATCAATCCGCCGCGTTGAACGGATGAAGGGGGCTGAGGCGTGGTGGATATCTTGGTTGTCCTCGGCCTCTTGGCTTGCTTTCTCGCTGCGGCCTTGACCGTCCCGGCTGGTTTTGGTCTTGCAACCATGACCACGCCCATTTTCTTGCTTTGGTTTGAGCCCCATCATGCCGTAGCGGGGGTTGCGGTTGTCCATGGAGCGCACAATGCGATGAAATCAGCGCTTCTACGACGCCATATCAACCGTCAAAATCTGAGCCGCTTCGGGTGGGCTTTGCTGCTTGGTGCGTTGATGGGTGCCCTGTTGCAAAGCGTCGTCCCGTCCACGCCCTTGCTCTTGTTGATGGGCTTGGCGCTCATCGTGCTTCCCGTACTCAAGGTCTCCGAAACATGGTCATCCATTCGGCTTCCCGAAGCCGAAGACCGTCTTGGTGGGTTCGGATCTGGCTTTATGGGGGGCTTGACCGGCCATCAAGGTGCGTTGCGTGCGATGTTTCTTCAGCAACGCTTGCCGAATAAATCGGAATACGCTGCAACGGCAGCGGTTTTGGCGCTGGTGGTCGATGCAACCCGACTCCCCGTGTATGTTTGGAACGACGCCACCTTTCTGAGTTCAAACCCCTTGCTCCTCGCTCTGTTTGTGGTTTCAGCGCTGCTCGGTGCCCAACTCGGTCGCCGGTGGTTGGAAAAATGGAAGCGGGCTGCTATCCAACGAGGCATCATGGTTGGCTTGATTGTTTCAGGCGTGCTGTATGTCCGTGAAGCCTTGATTGAACTTTCAGTCGCGTGAGGCAAGCCATGCACGCAGCCGTTCAACCCCTTCGTGGATGTTCTCAAGCGATATGGCGTAACTGACCCGAATCAAGCCTTCGCCGCCTTTCATCAGCGAACCGGGAATGACTTGCACCTGTGCCTTCTCGAGGGCTTCGGTGGCGAATTCCATGTCGGTCATGCCCGTTCCGGTGATGTCACAGAGGATGTAGAACGCGCCTTCAGGCTGAGGAACCATCACGCCCGGGAGGGCGGCGCTGGTGGGTCATTAGTCGCGTCCTCTGAAGAAGAGGATTAACACAGCACAACTGCGGAAACGAGGCGGATAATCCGTTCCGATTGGCACGCTTTAGTAACACCGGCAATCGTGTTCTTCTCTTTCACACTCATCGCAATATCCGTGTAATGATGCCCGGGTTTCTCCCTCGGGTAGCTCTTCTTCACCATCATCAGCACAATCTGGGCAAACCGTTGAGATGTGACCTCCACAAAATGTGAATGGGTATTCTTGAGTGCAACACACATTACAAAAGTTGGTCAAATGTGGCCAACAAACAACGTCCCCGCAGTGTTCACAATTTCTGCGGCGTTCATATGGTGTATCGCAATCCTCAACAGAGCAGGGGTCACTCCCAATCGACATATTTCCCGCTCCAAGGTGTGCCGTATAAATTTCTCTATATCAGAAAATTCATGCTTATTCTTCTTCGGAGTGATGGTGCATCTCTTGGTCGTGCTTGACGGGACATCAAGGGGCGTTGAGAGCGATGTTGCTGAAGCAACGTCTTCCCGATAAATCGGAATATGCCGCCACCGCCGCCGTCTTGGCGTTGGTTGTGGATGCCACGCGCATACCGATTTACCTTTGGAACGATACTGTTGTCTTGACGGTGGAGCCATGGTTACTGCTCGGTTTCGTCGTTGCAGCCCTTCTCGGGGCACAAATTGGTCGGATTTGGCTCGAGAAATGGAAGAATGACGACATTCAGAAAGGCATCATGGTCGGTTTGGTCATCACCGGGTTCCTGTATGTCAGGGAAGCGCTTGAGGCGCTCTCAGTTGCGTGACTCAAGCCACGCTTTGAGTCGTCGGACGCCTTCGTGGATGTTCTCAAGCGACGTGGCGTAACTGACCCGAATCAAACCCTCACCGCCTTTCATCAGCGAACCGGGAATGACTTGCACCTGTGCCTTCTCGAGGGCTTCGGTGGCGAATTCCATGTCGGTCATGCCCGTTCCGGTGATGTCACAGAGGATGTAGAACGCGCCTTCAGGCTGAGGAACCACCACGCCCGGGAGGGCAGAGAACGCCTCGTGAATCGCTATCCGACGCTCAGCAAAAGCCGCCTCCATCACCTCAATTTCTTCGTCCAGCGCCAGTGCTTTCTCCGCAGCCGGCATGAGGAAGGTCGGCACGTGCGTGGCTGCACTCACGTTGATTTTCTTGACGCCGTTCATCACCTCGGTTGGGCCCGTAACCCATCCCAAACGCCATCCTGTCATCGCCCATCCTTTGGACCAACCGCCGATGGTGATGGTTCGTTCTGCACCGCCTTCAAATTCGCAAGGCGAGGTGTAGCCTTCGTCGTTCCACACCAACGTTGAGTAAATCATATCGTCGAGAATCCAGAGGTCGTGAGTCTTGGCAAATTCAACGATTTTCTCGGTTTCTTTGCGTGAGTACACCGCCCCCGTCGGGTTGTTGGGTGAATTGATGATGATGGCTTTCGTGTTGGGCGTGACATGCTGTTGCAAAGCAGAAAAGTCTGGATGGTAATTGTCCCTTCGTACGGGAACGTGGATGGGGTTTGCACCGGTGAGGCGAACCATGCCGTCGTAGGAAGGCCATGCCGGGGAGAGCAACAGGACATCATCGCCGGGCGCCAGAACCGCCATCATACCGTAGAGCAAGGCCTGCTTGCAGCCCGGCGTGACCACCACGTCGTCTGACAACACCTCGATGTTGAATTGGGTGAGGTGGTTCGCCACCGCAGCACACAAGCTTTCGCTGCCCTGGGGGCGCGTGTAGGCCGTCTCGCCTCGATCAAGGGCCGCCTTTGCCTCATCAACGATGGGCTGCGGGGTGTCAAAATCAGGCTGGCCGACCGTGAATCGGATGACTTCGGGCCCGGGGGGGGCCAAAAATGCAGCAAAACCTGAGCCGACGCTGTCCAGACGAGGATTGAGGCTTGGCATGTTCAGTCACCTCAACGATGGGAAGGGCTTTCTTGATTTGGATTTCAAGCCTCGTATGGTTTGTGGACCAATGGAAGGGTTTTGGAGCACGGACGGAGATTCGAACTCCGGTCTCAGGATCTGCAGTCCCGCTCATAGCCACTCTGACATCCGTGCAGTGTTACCGCCCAGCGGCACGACCTATTTCAACGCGCCTTCATTCCAAAACGCGGGATGTTGGAGATTTGTTTATATCCTCACATCGAAGGTTGGCGTCATGGAGACGGAAAAGGGTGGAGAGGGCGAGCCGAAGAGCGAACGCCCTTTTTTTGACATCGGTCCAGAGGCCCCCTCGTCGCAAGACCGTGCAGCATTAACCTCGATCGGGGCACCAGCCCCGGGGCCAATCCAGGTTGGCGACCTTGGCGGCGCTGTCTCGGTTGCAACCCCAACATCGGCCCTCTCGGGCGAAGTCGCTTCGTTCAACGGAATGTTTCAACTTCAACCGACCTTGGATGAACCAAAACAAGCGTTTCGCTGGGGGCAGTATTTCCTTGGGATGTTCGCCCCGTATCTTGTGTTCTTTTTGCTCATAACGGTTGCAGAAATCACCGATGGAGCCGGCGAGGAAATGCCCGACTTCTTTCGCACCGAAGAGGCAACGTTGGTTCCAGACAACGACGGGTGGTACAATTTCACCGTTGTGTGGTATCCTCAAGAATCGGTTTATTTTCATGTTGACCTGAACGCAACCGAACCGGAATATCGAGGCGTTTCCATGGATTATTGGGCTGGAGGCGATGAATGGGAAGGAAACGGCTTTGTGTTCAAGAACTCTTACGACGCTTCAAACGGCGATTTCTCTGAAGTGGAGGTTGGAGAATTCACGCCCTCAAACCAAACGATTTGGTTCAAACTTGACGGTTCGGACATCAAGACCTACGACGTGACGTTTTTCTTCCATGACCGTGTTGCTGAAGAGGCTTGGTGGGACGAACACGGTGGGCCAGAGGAGATCTTCGGTTTCATCTTGTTTTGCGGCATGCCCGTTGCGTTTGTCGGTAGCACCGTCGCAGCCTTTGTCCGCGGGAACAAATCGCTTGGCTTTGGACTGCTGTCGGCCATCCCAGCGGGCCTCATCATGTTGCCCGTCATGGCCGTTTTGGCCTTGGTCTTGTTTGGACTTTGAGGGAAAGGCCATGTTGCACGCTCAGCTTGGTAAACCACCGGAGTCGTATTTCATTACACGATACACGGTGTTGCGCAAGCCGTTGGGCATGCCCCCTGGGAGCGAACGTCTTGCCGACGACGACCAGGCCGTTCATGCATGGGTGGACCAAGATGAGCAGGTGGTTGCCGTCGGGCGAGCCCATGTGCTCCCGAAGGATTCCGATGGCTCGGGACTCGACCACAAGGGGCCAGGTGCTGCGGCAATACCTGCTTTTGGCCCCCTTGCTCGTCACGAAGTTGAGCGGCCCGCCTTTCAAATTCGTCAAATGGGAACGCTTCAAGAACACCAACGTCAAGGCCACGCCGCCTCCGTGCTCCAAGAACTTGAACGCATCATGGCGTCTGATTTCGGTTGCAAAACGGGCTTTCTCCAAGCTCGAGAGCACGCCGTTCCGTTCTATGAAGCGCAAGGCTGGCTGATCGTGGATGAACCCTACAGCATCGGCGTTATTGGCCCTCATCGGTCCATGATGAAGCGGTTTTGAACATGAAGAGTATATATCCACTCACTTGACCCTAGGGTCAAAGGCAGTTTCCAGACGCCCACAATCAACAAATGAACAGATTACGGTAAAAACGATGGATTTGCGCCCGAAAAGGGGTTACAAAGATGACGTCACAGCAACGCACGGATACAAAAGAAACTAAAACATCGGCAGCCCACAGATTAAACATGAAAGGTTCTCGTTCGGAGCCCAGTGCTCTTCGAACCGAAACGGATTTCGATTATCTGTTGGCTAAAAAATACGGAAAGAAATCGGAAAACGAGCGAAATCTCTACTTCCACAAGCTCCTGGAAGCCTTCCAGACGTTGTCCGTCGAGGCCCCTGAGGTCTTCGACTCCATCGCCCCGGAGATGTTGCAGCGCAGCATTTGGGAGTGGAGAGGGGCCGACCCGCTGCTCTCGAAGAAATTCAACAACTGGTTGGTCGAGGAATACAAGTGGACGCCTTTCAACGATATTTTGCCCGAAAGACAAACGCAGCAACCCTTCCAAAATGTCCCTTCTCTGGACCCGAAACAATTGCAGGCAGCGCACGCCCAACTCATCGAAGAGTTCCAGTCCAGGTTCTACGGTGACCCGCACCGTTGGGACGCTTCTCGCCGTGATCAATTCATTATCCTCGGCATGCTTGCCGCAGGCGGCGGATACGGCGTCCGGCAGGGCAAACTCGTCCACTCTCTCGGCATGGGGTTGGAGCCCGGGGGCGTTCGTGGATCCAACGCTGTCCGTGCAGCAAAAATAGCCCTTACTCGGATGGCGAAACCGCTCGGCATTCACTTGTTTGCGCCAGCAGCCGGCCATGGCCCAGAGCGTGTCCATTACTTCGCCGACGAGGAACTCGCCGACATCATCGCGCGGTATGTGCTCAATCACGAAGCGGCCGTGTTGCTGCCGGTGAACCTCATGGCAACGTATGCGAACTGAGTTCACCGTTCCGCACATCCCATCGCGCTCTTCATATAGGGTGGGACAGTTCTCGTAAGCAGAGGGAACGCTGGGTTCCCTATGAACGACCCGTGAAAAACGATGCAAACGGAGGATT
>JAYOHN010000036.1:0-15854 GCA_038118245.1 Candidatus Poseidonia sp. | reverse complement strand
TTCGGGGGTGATCCGGTTCACGAGGCATCCACCGATGGGCAGTTTGTATTCCTCAAGGGAGGCATGCGCACGAAGGGTTTCGTTGACACCCATGCGTTCGGGTATGGTCACGAGGGTGAACGCAGAGGTGGCGGGGTCGCTTAACACCCGCCTCACGTGGAGGACACGGCGGCGAAACCGTTCGAGTTCTTCCTTCATGGCGTCGCTTTCCTTTCGGCCAAAGAGCATCGAGCGAAGCCCGCCTGAAACCCGCATCATGCGCAGCAAGCGCCCCGACCAAGCCTCAATGAGTTCGGGGAGGGAAAGGAATCGGAGGGTGTGGCCGGTGGGGGCGGTGTCAAAAACAACCACGTCCCAGGTTGGATTTTCCATGTGCTTGAGCAATTCGTCAAAGGCCAAGGCTTCGTCAAGGCCGGGAAGGATCATGTCTGCGGTTTTGATATCGGACTTCATTTCCTCCATCTCTTCTTTGGCCGTTGGGTCGAGCATCATGCTCAGGCCACCCAAGCCACCCATGCCACCCGACCCCATGTTGTTCATCGCCTCGCCGACTTTGGGAAGGAGGTTGGAAAGTTTGGCTTCAGGGTCCATTTCAAGCCCGTACAACCCGGGGACGCCTTCCACCTCCGTCGGCACAGGTCCCAAGGTGACGTCCAACGAATCCGAGGTTGAATGTGCGGGGTCGCTGGAGACGAGAAGCACCCGAAGACCAGCGTCGGCCAACCAAACCGCCGTGGCGCAGGAGGTCGTGGTTTTCCCCACGCCGCCTTTCCCTCCGAACAACAAAAGCCGAGCCATGGTCGGGCGAGTCCGCCGAGGTGTTTGAATGACACCCTTGTGGAATTTCCGGCCAACGGTTTGATGAAGGGATGCTTGCAGGCTTAGGCATGGTTTCAGAACTCGTGCTCTTCCAGCTCTCGAGTTTCTGTGCTCTTGTCGGCATGACCCTCGGATGGCGAGGCGTGATGACCAAATTCGCGGGTTTCTACGACCTCCCAACGGCCTGGAACCAGGTGTTCTGGGGCATCGTTCTTGGCGGTGTTTATGCGGTCATGGCGGACGGTCTGCTGTTCCGTCCGTACTACACGACCGTGACCACCAACGACGGCGTCTACACGGGCCTGAACATCATTTCCTTGATGTTCGTGACGCTGTTTGCTTCCGTGGTTTCTCATCTCCTCCTTCGTCGCTCTCGCGTCCGGCGAGGCGGTTCGCAACCCACGAGCGGCTGGGCGCTCGGCCTCGCCGTGGGCGGTATGGTGGCCATGGTGATGATGTTCAGAATGTTTGAATTTGAGGCGATCATCTCCCCTCTTGGCCTAACGAACATCGCCCTCGTTTCGGTGGTCACCCCACGGGCTGAAGCCCTCATCACCTCGCGTCACGGGTACATGATGCTCCAAGGCCGACGTTGGGGGGCCGTGCTTCGCTCCGCGTTTTGGAGAGCGTCGCTGTTGGTGGCGTTGTACTTCGTCGTCTTTCAGCCGGTTGGTTGGGTGTTCATTCTCCCGTTTTTGCTGCTCGCCTCGCCCTCAGCCGAAACATGGATTTGGGAATCGGTTCCCAAAGAAGGCCGTCGCCGTCTTCGACGTCTCTGGGCGGAACAAGCCAGGGCTGGCAGGGCCGTCCAGGACGCTGCTTCTATGAAAAGCCAGGAACCGGTTCCTGAAGAAGAGTAAGCATGCACTCATTCAAGGGATAGCGTCATGTTTTTCGGTTTTCAGGTTCAACCTTCAGGCCTTTTTACAAACGGGTTTTCTTGAGGAATCGTTATACGACGCCAGCCGAGCCAGAGAACATGGGTGCTTGCCCGTATTGCCGCAGCGCTGCGTTGCCGAGCGATACGATTTGTTATTCGTGCGGGCGTGTGCTGCCCCAGGGCGACCGCTCAAGTTACCGAATGGAGCAGCAATTTAGCATGAAAGGCGACCGGTCCACGGCTTACAAAATGGCCAAAAAACCGTCGCAGAGAGGCGTTGTCCAAACCCACACCGGCCGTCAACGCAACATCATGAAGCGCCGAAAGAACCGCTTTCGCAGCGTCGTCATGTTGGGTCTTGTGGCCTTTGTGATGCTCTCGCCCCAGGCCCAAGAGGCCGTCTTTGGAGAGTTTGGAGGCGTTGAGGAGTTCCTCCAATCTCAACTCGCTCCCTATCACGTGTATCCCAACGAAGCCACCTACACCTTGTCCAAGAACGCTGATGTTTCCATGTCCGGCGTCGGTGGTACCGGCGAGGTCACTGAAAGCATTCTCATCCCGCCGACACTCACCTCTTCCCTTACCTCCTCAACCCAATTTACCTTGACGAACAACGGGGATGAATCACCAGCTGTCGTTCTTCAGGAAACCCTTCAACTGAGTCTTGTGGTTGCCGGGCAAGCCATCAACGTCCCCATCGATGGCCTACCGGACAAGGCCTACGCCAACCGAATAACAACGAACGCCGGCCATGAAGTGTGGTGGCCTGCGGTCGGGACGGGTGAGGGGCAATGTCCCGTGTCCAAGTGCATCAAGGTCCGAATCAACATGGAATCGGGCGATTCCGTGCGGTATGCGTTCCAAATCAAGGTCAAATCAACCTCCTTCTCCTGGTGGGACGATGGACGTGTTGACGCACGTGTCGCGGGGAAATCCCTCGGAATCAATGCCGAGAACGCCGGAACCTTCGCCGACATCGCTCAGCGGGGGAACGGGGTCCGACAAAGCGAGTTTGGTGGCGACCAATGGTACTTCCGCGATTCGGTCGGTACCCACGCCATCGATGCACGGGACGCTTTGGTCATGAGCACGGCGGATACCATCGCTTCCAGCCTTCCTGAAGGGTCTTCGAGCAACGCCTATGCGTTCGCAAGGGCGACTTTTGACTACCTTCACGCCTATGTTTCCTACGACCGAGAAGCGCCTTCTCCTGCGCGCTCCGGCCCCCAGTGCCTCGCCGCTCAAACCGGTGATTGCGACGAACAGACCAACGCCTATTTCAGTCTCCTTCGAACCCGAGGAATCCCCGGATGGTACGCCTTTGGAGTCCTTGGTGATCCGTTCTACTCAAACGAAGGTTGGGAAGCTCACGCTTGGGGCTACATCCAACTGCCGATGAACGACGCTTGGTGCGAAGAGCGGAACATTGCGCTCCAGAGCTGCTTTGTTGAAGGCCAGGTTGATGTCGTGAACAACAAGTGGTTGCTCTCCACCCCCACGGCGTACGTGGACTGGGTGGAGGAGGCCGACCCGTCGGGAACCTTGGCTTACGAATACTATCACCCCGTGCGGAGCGTCACGTACGATTCGGGCAGCATCTCACGAGAGAGAAGTTTCGAAACCCTCGGAGACGTCGTCTTTTCCGGGGGCACCTACAAGGTCAAAATGTATCCCGAATCGTTCGGTTGAGGTGAATTCATGCGCATCATCATTGGAGGGGCAGGCCGCGTCGGCATTGCGCTTGCGAAATCGCTTGCGAAAGACCGATACGACATCGTCGTCATCGACAACGACTCAAGAGCCGTCGCCACCGCACAGGGTCTCGATTGCCTGGTCATTCACGGCAGCATCACCTCGCGAAAGAAACTGCTTGAGGCCGGCGTTGCAAACGCTGAAGTCTTCGTGGCGGCCACGCCCTCGGACGAAGCCAACCTCATCGCGTGCGCGATAGCAGAACACGCTCACGCTCAAGAAGGTGGCAAGACGAACCTCACCAGCATTTGCCGCCTTCGTGATTCCAATTACATCGAGGAATTCCGGCAAGGTCATTTGACGCAGTGGGCCAACGTTGACCACGTCGTGAACCCACTGCGTGGAGCGATTGGCCGCTTGAACGCTGGCCTCCGCTCCACGGACCTTGAAGAGGTGGTCAATTTTGAAGACGATGCGTACGTGCTGGAATTTGATGTTGGCGAAACCGCTCGAAGCGTGGTAGGCCGACCGCTCGGTGAAGTCAAAGACGACTTTGTGCACGGTTTGCCGAACATCGTGGGCGTCCACCGAACCGGCGAAAAGAGTTTCATCCCAAACGACGAGAGCGTCCTCCAGGTCGGAGACCGAATCGCCGTTGCGGTGGTCGGGCTTGACAATTTCAACCCCGCCCTCATCACCTTTGGCCATGAGGTCATGTACTTCCCTGAGCACCCAAAGGTGGTGATTGTTGGAGCGTCCTCCAACGGCACCAAAATGGCAGAGGATTGGCTGAATCACGGTGCTCACGTCACCGTTCTTGAACGGGACCTGAACCGCGCCAATCAGCTTTCGGGTTCAGAGATTGGAGGGCACCCCAACATTGAGGTGATTCACGGCGACCATTTGGACCGAGAAGTGTTGAGTGAAATTTCTGTTGAGACCTTTGACGTTGCCTTGAGCGCCCTGGCCGACGATCACGCCAACATCGCTGCTGTCTTGTTGCTTTCCGACCTCGGGGTGCCTCATACGGGTTTGATGTTGAACGACGCTGATCTGGTCAAAGTGACCCAACGCATGGGCATTTCCTTTGCAGTCGACCGCCATCGTGTCGCCGTGAGCAACATCTTGACACATATTCACCAAAGCACTTCGGGCCACTTTGCCCTTCTTGCTGAGATTCCCAACGTGGTGGGGATCACCTTTGAAGTGACGGAAAAGGCCAAATTTGCGGGCAAAAAGGTCACTGATGCTAACTTCCCTGACTGGCTACGACCTGCGTTCATCAAACGCCAGAGTCTGTCGGGGTCATGGAACGCCATGGAGCCCCGACCCGATGAACTCCTGTTGGAGAATGACCGTGTGGTCGTCTTTTGCCTCAAGGAGAAGATTTCGGAAGCGCAGAAGAGGTTCAAGGTGTAACCATGCGTTATGACGTTCTCAACCTCATTTTGGGATGGACCTTGGTGGCCCTCACGGTCCCGCTTGCAGCGTGTTTTGGCCTCACTTGGCGCCTCGATGGCTTGGAACTCGCTATCAGAGCGTTTCTGCCAGCCATCGCCATCAGCGCAGGTTTGGGCGCCGTCATGCTTGGCTTCTTCACGCGCACCAACTCTGCCGATCGTCTGCGGGATTTGGAAGCCTTTGTCGGCGTGGGTTTGGTGTGGCCTGTTACGGTGTTCATCGGCGCCATGCCGTTCTGGTTTGGAGGCATGTTCGTCGGTCCTTTGACCGAGGATGCAGCCTTTGTGGATGTGGCTCGTGGTTTTGTGAACGCTTGGTTTGAATCCATGTCCGGCTTCACCACCACCGGCGCGACGGTCATATCTCATTCCATGAGCCCAAACTGCATTCCGGGGACAACGCCCGATTGCATTTACGCGCAACCTCGCGGATTGCTCATTTGGCGTTCCCTCACCCAATGGTTCGGGGGCATGGGAATCATCATGCTGGGGATGATGATCCTCAGCCGCGTCATCGGTGGCGGGATGGCCTTGGCCCGAGCCGAGTTAACGGGGCCCTCGCTTTCCCGTCTACGCCCAAAACTGAAGCAAACGGCGCTGGCGCTTTGGGGCCTCTATCTCTTCCTCACGGTGACGGAATTTTTGCTGCTGTACTTCACCGGAGCCATGGACCTCTTCGATTCGGTGAATCATGCCCTCACCACCATGCCTTCGGGAGGGTACTCGACACGAGACAACAGCATCGGGTACTACGATTCACCTTTGGTCGAATCGATCATCGTGGTGTTCATGTTTTTGGCGGGAGTGAATTTTGCCCTTCTTTGGTTTGTTCGCGAAGGTGAGTTCGGGAGGGCGTTCAAAGACGAGGAATTTCGGCTGTACCTCGCGTACATGATCATCGCGATTCTTACCCTGAAACTCGCCCTGTTCACTTCAGGTGTCGGATGGACCGAGGGAATTCGCGAAAGCGTGTTTCAAGCCGTCTCGTTTGGGACATCGACCGGGTACACTTCAACCAACTACATGGACGAGTCGTGGCCGCTTGTCGCCCACATCATTCTGTTCATTCTGATGGTGGTCGGTGCAAGCGCAGGTTCGACCGCAGGCGGTCTCAAGTTGCTGAGGGTGAACATCGCCTTCAAAATCGCCATGCGAGAACTCGCCCGCATCGCCAAACCTCGGAAAGTTCAACAAATCCGCATGAACGGTGAGGTGGTGGAGGACAAACAACTCGGATTGATCGTAGGCATGCTCTTTGTCTGGGTTGGGTTGTTCTTCCTTTCCAGCGTCATCCTCGCCGTTTTCATGCCCGATGCCTCCTTCGAGAGCGTCACCATGGTGGTGGCAAGCTCGCTGGGCAACACCGGTCCAACGCTCGGTGATTACGGTCCGGAGGAAACCTGGGCGACGATGAACTCTGGTGCTCTGCTCTTTACTTCCATGCTGATGTGGTTTGGTCGGTTGGAATTGCTCACCGCCATCATCCTGCTTCACCCCCACAACTGGAGGCGTGAGGACAAATCAGAGGGAGAACGTCAAGGCATGGCCGTTGTCAAGCGCATGCTCGAGCGAGAAGACGAAGAGTCCAGTCAAAACAACGTGGTCTGACCAGGCGGGGGTTCGCCATCATCGGCCTTGTCTTCGACAACGGCTGGCCCAACGACCTCGCTTGTGGGTTGATGTTGTTCAGGCGGCGCCATCTCCGTCGCCTTGTTGCCCCGCTCTGCATCCGACATTTCCGCCTCGTTTTCCAACCAAGCAGCATCGTAGGATGCCATGAGTTCTTTGGAGGAACGTCGTGATTTGGCCAACCCGGTGAGGGAAAGGTGCTCCTCTGCGGTGAAGCCCAAACGAATGGAAGTGGAGAAAAACTCGGGGTCGCCCAGAGGCGAATCAGGCTGTGCAAGCGTGAGCAATGGCTGTAGGAAATCTTCTCTCGTGGACGATTGGTTGGTTGAACAGAATTCGGACAATTTCCCGAGGATGCTGCTTCGGCTCACCGAACCGCTGCGTCGGAGGAAATGCGGGTAATTTGGGTACAATTTCCCTTTGAGAGGCACGTTGTTGGCCACGGAGGCCGAAAGCGCACTGAGGTGTTGTGTCCAATACGAAGATCGGTGGGCTTGGTTGATGAAGCGTCCCATGAAGTTCCGGTCGGCCTGTACCAGCGTACGGCTGCTGCGCCGAACGCTGGGTGCGTCGGTAAACAGGGAGGCGTTGTTCCAATGCACCCAAGCAAGGAACTCCTGTGGCTCTTTGTCAATGGTCCGAATCAAACCACTCGCTTCTGCTGAATTACGCATTCTATAGAGGTTTTCAAGGCCGGGAAAGATTTCGACCGTGACGTCCCTCTGGCTTGCCTCGGCGTGTTGACGCACCGTTTCTTTTCCAAGGGCTTGACCGTTCAGACCGGAGGTCATCACCTGCAAATCACGAACAAGTGCTCGCAAATCACCGTGGTTGGTCGAGGCCAGGGCATCGATGGCTGCATCATCAAATGCGATGTTTTCTTCCCGAAGCACCCGTCTTGCAATTCGCCGCAAGGCCTCTTCACTCGCACGGACGAAGTTGATTTTCTGGACGTGCTTGCTGAACCTGTCGCGCGTGGACCGCCATGAGGAATTCCGCCCCCACAACCCCATCTCGTCGTTGCAAGCCAAGACCACGGGCTGCTTGGTCTGTTCGAGCAACCGCAACAATTCTGCCTTGCCCCCGGAGTCTCCCGACAGGGATGCGTTGGGCCCCTCTTCGCCTGCCATGGCCCGCTGGATGCGGTCTTGGCTGACCTGGCGAAGCCCGCCGCTCAAATGGTCCACTTCATCGAGCAAAACCAGCGTGCGAGAGGGTGGGGCGGTAGGGTCGTGAAACAACGAACGGTGAACCGCACCGCTTGTGGCGGCTTTTCGGATGGCGGCGGCGTTGCGGTCGTCGCTCGCATTGAGTTCCACCACGTTCCAGCCCATGTCTTCCGCAACGGCTCGGGCGACCGTGGTTTTCCCCACGCCGGGTGGCCCCACCAAGAGGATGGCCTTTTTCTTGGGCACACCGCTCTGCCACTCGTCCAGCCAAGCTCTGATCTTTCGTCGCTGAACTTCGTTGCCTTCCAGCAATTGCTCGGAGCGAGGGCGATGCCGCTCCGTCCAATCGCTGGGTTGTTCCATCGGTTCAACATCCGTTGGAGGGTTCTTCAACCTTCACCACGATTTGAGCGAAACCGACCGTTCAAAGCAACCCCTTTCACAGGCTGTCCGCCGAGACCCGTACCTGTTCGCCGGTGTCCCGGTCACGGAGCGTCACCGTTCCATCCTCGAGGGTTTGGTGGTCCACCGTGACGCATTTTGGAACGCCGATTTCATCAGCACGGGCGTAGCGGCGACCGATGGAACCGCTGCCGTCGTACATGGAAACAACCCCTGCTCGGCCGCACAACGTTCGGTGGATTTCAGCAGCTCTCTCATCCATGCCGTCCTTTTCGAAGAGTGGGAACACCGCCATGTCAACCGGAGCAACGGCCTCTGCGAGTTTCATCAGGGTGTAGGTCTCGCCGTTCTTCTCCAGCTCGGTGTAGGCGTGGTCGAGCACATGCCAGAGGATTCGGTCAATGCCGAAGGCCGGCTCGATGACGTGCGGGATGTACCATTCCCCCGTTTCTTTGACGGTTTTTTGGTTCGCCTTGACGTGTTCGGGCTCAACCGTGACGGAGGTGCCGTCATCAAGCGAGATGGTTGTTGGGAAGGTGGTTGCCTTGGGCAGTGCCTCAACCGCCGCTTTGACCTGGCCGGCGAGGGCTTTGAACGCTGGCCCAGCAGTTGCTCCGTCAATGGTCCATGCATCGACCACGGTCGTTCTGGGCTCTTCAAATTCCCTTCGTGCTCGGAGGGTTTTCCCCGTTGCCCGCTCATGGCTTTCAAGGTCGTAACAACCCCGATGAGCGATGCCCACGCATTCGACCCAGCCGTAACTGCCTTCAATTTCAGCGTCCCAACAATCAACGGCGTAGTGAGCCATCTCATCCTGTTCGTGCTGGCGAAAGCGAAGTCGCGTTGGGTCAATGCCAACATCGATCAAGAAATCACGGGTGATGCCCATGAATCGAGCAACGGTCTCGTGGCGAATGAGTCCTTGCTTACACGCCTCACTCAGCGTCATAACGACGCTTTCTTGCCGGTCAGGTACAAGCGTGAGAGGTGTGGCGTCCCAAGGGGAGAGGTCTTCGTTGGTGGTGGATTGCGGGTCGATGAAGTACTCCAATTCCGCCATGTTGAATTCACGAAGCCGAATCATGCCTTGCCTCGGTGCAATTTCGTTGCGGTACCCCTTCCCCACCTGCATGGCTCCAAAGGGAAGGCGCTCGCGGAAATGTCGGTAAAGGGCGTTGAATGAGGTGAACATCCCTTGAGCGGTTTCCGGACGAAGAAAACCAGGGCGTCCTGAAGTACCGGCCCCGATGGTGGTGTTGAACATCAAGTTCTGAGCGACGATTTCGGACCAATCTGCCTGGCCGCACGCCGGGCATGGTGGGTTTTCAGCGGCGAGAAGTTGTTGGAGTTCTTCGCGTTTGAGCGCATCGGGGTTCGGATGGTAGGGCTCGAGAAGCGTGTCGGCACGGCTTGCTTCTTCGCAAGCCCCGCATTGGGTCATGAAATCGGAAAACTCCCCAACGTGCCCGCTCGCCTCCAAGACGGCGTACGGCGTCACCGTCGGGCACGAGAGTTCGACCACGTTTCCGAGCCGTAGCCAATGATTGAGCCAGGCCTGGTTGACCTTGGACCTCATTCGTCCTCCGACCGGACCAAAATCGTAGAGGCCTTTGGCACCTCCGTGGATTTCAAAAGCCGGGAGCAGGAAACCACGTCGCTTGAGCATGCCGTTCAAGCGGTCCAAGCGTTCGTTGTCTCCCACTTGGCTCGCCCCGTGTGCTGGCTGGGAAGAGGCCTCTATGAACTTCACCGATTTTCACATGGCTTTCCAGCGGTTGCGGATACACATCGTTAAATCACGGCGACGCAAGAGGAATCCATGGGCCAATCCATGGTGGCAATCGTTCAGCAGGATTGCACGGGTTGCGATCTTTGCATCTATCACTGTCCCTTTGAGGCGTTGCTTCCTCTGGCGGAAAACCCGCCCGGTCGAAAGCACGCAAAGCGCCCCGTGGTCGTGGAAGAAAACCGGTGTGTGGGCTGCCTTTCTTGCATCGGCTCGTGCCCAACCGACGCGCTTCACGAAGTGGCGGTCCCTCCTGTTTCGCTCGATTCCCCCCTTCTGAAGGTGAATGAACCGCAATCGACCGTGCCGGTGCTTCGTTGGAAAAAGCGAGCCACGAGATGGGCTTGATGTATTTTTAAGCAAACATAATCCTTAATAAATGCATATTCGCCCTCACGATTCAAGAAGGCGGGAAAAAAGGAATGGCTGAGATAGAGTATTTGGATTCCCCTCTCGAATCCGAAGCGTTGTTTGAGCGGCTTTGTCCGCCGGTGCGGCACTGGTTTCGGGACAAATTTCCTGATTTTACTCGTCCGCAGAAACTTGCCATCCCCGCTATAATGGAGCAAAAACACCTGCTGCTGTGTTCGCCCACGGGTTCAGGAAAAACACTCACCGCTTTCCTAAGCGTCATCGACCGACTTGTCCGTCTGGCTTTGGATAAAAAATTGGAAAAGAAGGTCTATGCGGTCTACATCTCTCCCATCAAAGCGCTTGCAAACGACATTCAACGCAACTTGATTGGCCCGCTTGAGGAGATTAAAGCGAGTTATCTTCCCGACCGGGCTCAAGAAATACGCGTTGGTTTGCGAACGGGCGACACATCTCAGTCGGACCGACAGAAGATGTTGCGCAACCCGCCGCACATTCTCATCACCACCCCCGAAAGCCTCGCCATCGCCATCACGTCACCGCGCTTCCAACCCATTGTGAGCGAAGTGGAATACATGATCATCGATGAATTGCATTCCATGGTGCCGACCAAACGCGGCGTCCACTTGTCGCTCACGCTCTCGTTGTTGGATTCGTTGCTCAAAAATCCCGTTCAGCGAATTGGAATTTCAGCCACCATGGAGCCTTTGGAGACGGTGGCTGAATACCTCGTGAGCAGCGACGACCGGGAAGCGAGAGGGCAAAGCAGCAGCGTTTCCATCGCCAAAATATCCGGTTCTCGTGAACTTGATTTGGACATTCTCATCACGCACCCCAAATTCAGCGATTTACCTGTCCTCAAAATTCTTGAATACAACATTGAAGCGGTTGCCGACCTCATCAGCGCCCACACGACCACGTTGGTGTTTGCCAACACCCGGAAAATGACCGAAACCATCGTCCAAAAGTTGAGGCCGTTCCTCGGGGATTTGGTCGCAGGGCATCACGGGTCGATGGACAAGAACATTCGTTTGGATGTTGAAAAGAAGCTGAAATACGGCCATCTTCGTGCCGTCGTGACCTCCTCCTCCCTCGAGATGGGCATTGACATCGGTTCGGTGGACCTTGTGTTGCAAGTCGGCAGTCCCGGTGACATCGCCACGGCCCTCCAACGCATCGGCCGTGCAGGCCACCATGTTGGAGGCATCCCGCGCGCTCGTTTCCTGCCGCAAAGCGTGGACGACCTCCTGGAACTTGCGGCGCTTCAAGCGGCGATTCAAACCGGTGATATGGACCGTCTGGACTTCCCCCAAAATTGCCTCGACGTGGTCGCCCAATTCATGATTGGCTTGGTCATCATCAACGACCTTGACATCGACGAAGCCTACGAAATCATCGTGAATTCTTGGTCGTACAGGAATTTTGAGTACGACGATTTCATCGAAGTGCTGGACATGCTCGAAGAGGAACGTCGTGTTTGGGTGGATTGGGAAGAGAACATCTTCGGTAAACGGGGCTACTCTCGGATGATTTACTACACAAACATCGGCACCATTGCCCCTGACAATTCCTATCTTGTGTTCAACGCAGAAGGCTCCATTCTCGGGAAACTATCCGGCTCGTTCGTCTCCAACCTGAGGACGGGCGACGTCATCCTGCTTGGTGGTTCCACGTACCGAGTGACCAACATCCAAGGCACCCGGGTTAACGTGACCAGCGTCACGGGACACCGCCCTACGATTCCCTCATGGTCGGGCGAAGCCCGCAGCAGAAGCCGTGAATTGTCCCAGGCCCTACAGGACCTCATCGGCCACTGCATGGTTTCGCTGCGTCGGGAAAACGACCCCCGCATCTTGCTTCGCGATGTTTACGGCCTCTCCAACGAAGTGGCCAACGCCATTGCCCGTCACCTTGAGGAGCATTCCTTGGATTCCTTCCAGGTGCCTGACCCGAACCGTATCTTGATTGAACAAGTGGTGAGCGGTTCCTTCCCGACCTACATGATCACCACCTGCAGAGGTCGGGGTTTCAACACCGCTCTTGGTTACTTCATGGCGGGGCTCGCCGAAGCCAACAGCATCAACGTCATTGAGATGTCCTTTGACGAGAACGGCTTGCTGCTCAAAACCTCGCAAGAGGTGGACCCCGGTACAATGTACACCGCCTTCCGGGAGAACAATCACGTTGATGTGATCGAACGGTACGTCATCAACACCCAGATTTTTGCAAAACGGTTCCGGGAAGTCTCCGGACGTTCGCTCATCATCCCAAAGCGTATGGGTGCTGAGGAGATCAGTCCTCAGCAATTCCAGCAGCGTGCCGAAGCCCTGCTGCAGAAACACCGAAGCATGGACGGGAGCCTCCTGATGAGGGAAGCGAAAAACGAGATCCTCTTTGGTGACATTGACCTCATTGGGCTTGAGCAATTCCTTGAAGCCTGCAGCAGCGGCTCTGCCCGCATTGTTCACACCAAAGTCGTCGTCCCTTCCCGTTTGGGCATGTCCCTGTTCATGTCCGCCTTTGAAGACTTGATGTCGATGAAAACGCGAGCTTTCCTCGTCAAGGACATCGACCCCTCCATTCTTCAGCGTTTGTTGGGCACGCGCTCGCTGGCGACCGAACTCTCGAGCGAGCAACTGACCTCGTACTACTCCGACAAGGCACCGGTTCCCACCAACGCTCGTGAACTGCACCGTTTGATGAGCCACGGAGGCGGCCTTGACCGTGACTTCAACAACCCGCTCTATAGAGATAAGTTGGCCAACATCCCCTTGGACACCATCAGAGGTTGGGTCGAGGAACTCTGCCAGGAAGGAAAAATCACCAAGGTTGACGGGACGGGTCAGGCTGAACTCGACGGCAAATGGTTCACGCCGTACATGGCGGAGATTCACGGCACGCTGGGTTGCCTGGCGGTTGCAGGCGGCAAAGAGGTGGAGAACCTCCTTGAACTGCACACTCGAGGCCTCACCTACAAGATTGCCACCTCGTTTGAGGGCACCAAACCCGCTGCATGGGAAGAGCGGGAACTGGGCGACCCTCAGGAAGCCCTGCGGGTCAAAGTCATCGAGATGCTCGGTTCGGAAGGGCCGAAAGCCTCCGAGGAAATGGTTGACCGGCTTCCGTTCCCACAAGCCCTCATCGAGCGTGCGTTGCATGAACTCGAGGGGCGCAACGTCATTTCAGTCGGCTTTTTCACCCAAACCAACGATGCTGAGTACATTCTAAAAATCGACGAACACCGGTTGACGGGAGGTGAAGAGGAGGTTGTTGAATACCGCTGGATCCAAAACATGGTTTTGGACAAGTCCTTCCACAATTACGGAGACAGTTTCACCGCCTTCAACGAGCACGTGCTCTTTCAAAAACAGCAGGAACTGCTCTACCGTGTCGACCAGTTTGCGTTCAGCGATTGGTCCGATGTGCAGCTGGATTCGGACGTCATCATGGGGCGGTTGCTCCACAACCGGATTGGTTACACCACCAAGCGAAACATTCCCATGTTGCTCGGTTTGAAGCCCGAACCTTACATCGGCCCGATGGAAGAGGAGATCCTCACGAAAATCCCGCCCGGTGAAAACGTCACGCGTCAAGAGATCATGGAGGGGTACCCCAAGGGCGATGAGCATCGTGCGCTCCAGCGGGATTTGAAAAACGCCCTGAACAACCTTGAGCGCCAAATGCTGGTCGTCAAACAATTTGAGGATGTGGCCGGTAGACGTCGTCGTCTCTCGCTGTTCCATCGGGTGGCGGATGTTTACGAATCGATGTCGTTTGAGGATGCCCTGGTTGAAGTTGTCCGTCGCATGGGGCCGGTCAAAGCGAGCACGCTTCGCTTCTACGTCTCGCGTTCGTTTGAGGAACTCACGGTTGCGCTGATGAACCTCGAGCGGGAAGGTAAAATTGCCAAAGTGATGGCCTTGGTTCCCGAACCTGAAGCCTTCTATTGCGCTCCTGACGAAGTGGATGAACTCCAGCGTCCTAGACGTGAGGACCGAACGGTTCGCATCTTGACCCAATCGGACCCCTACGTCTCTCGGTTTATTTGGGAGGTCCGCAGCGTCCTTGACCGAGGTTGGTACTTGCCGATTTTCAAGGGGGTTGACCCCATCGGCAAAGTTCTGATGTTCAAGGTGAACGACTATCTCGAAATCAAGGACCTCCATGTGCCCACGGCTTATTTGGATGAGTTTTGCGAGGCGTTTGAGATTCTGCTCGAAAATCACGCTGCCCAGCTGGTGGACGTCTCCGTGCTCTCGAATTTCAACAGCGAACCCATCACTTCGCTTGACGAAACGACCCGGGAAGCCTTGGAGCGCATTGGGTTCAAAACCACCGGCGAGCGCATGATACGCGGCGCTGTTGTTGACCCGCAACCGCGAGAAATCGCTGAGCGGGCGTTGTTTTATCAGCATCATTTGCACCAGCACACGCGGCTCGAAAACGAGATCCTCGCTTTGAAGGAAGTTGATGAAATCCGCGATGACTTCGCCCTTCGGGGCCGCAGCGAGCTCTACCGTGTCGACTTGAAAAGCATGGCCAGTGCGCACCGCCTCCACCACGGCATCAACTTGAGGGGGCATCAGGTGTGGGCCAGTTACGAACATTTCCAGAATGTTCTGGCGATTCGAAATCAGCCGCCTGAAGAAGACCTTGTTGATATCATTGATTTCTTTAGCAACCATTCCGACCCCAACCTGTTCAAAGAACGCCATGCTTTGTCGCAATCGGAATTCCGTAAATTGATTCAACCACTGATGAAAACCGGTCACATCGTTCAGGATTTCCGAGGTGGGTTCCGCAGCGTCTTCGCTCCCGAGGGGGTTGACCGGGTCGAATTAAGGAAAGATTACATCCGACGTTTGGTTGAGAAATTCCCCGTCATCACCCTCCGGCAACTCACCCAACTGGCAGGGCCGTCCTTCAAACCTGAAGAGTTGAAGGCCGTGTTGAACGACTTTGAGGAGGACGAGACCCTCATCAAGGGCTTTTTGATCGAAGATTTCCATCAGGTCTGTTGGGGACGGAAAGCCTTGCTCCAAGAGGCCAAATCCATTCCCGCCATCCGAGACTTCGTTCTCCCTCCATCCGACCCCATCGCTCCGTATTTCATTGACATCATGAAAGAACGCTTTGGTTTTGGGTCAGCGTACCTCGTGTTCCGAAACGCCGAACCGGTGGCGGCGTTCAAGGCGAACACCCGAAACAAAATCATCGATGTGAAGGATTTCGAGGGTTCTGAAAAGGCCTGGCGCATCGTCAAGGAATTCGCATGGGAACACCAGATGCCGCTGCAAACGGAATTGCGCATCGGTGGAAAGAAACTCCAGTGATTTCGGTTCGTTCCAGATACGACCACTCGTGTGGACATGAAAACATGTGAGTTTGAGAAAAAACTAATTCTGTTCAAGAATACAAGAAACCATGACCGACAATAAAGTCATTGAGATTGCTGAAGCCACGGATTTAGAGGTGCGCAATTTATTTGCTTCAATCCTGAGTGAGCTTCGTAAAAGAAAAATTGATTTTTCACTCAATCGGCTTTTGATTGGAGAGGATTTCGAATTGGTCGTGAAAATCTCTGAGGATAGCAAGGAAGTTTATGTGAAATGGCCACAAGAAATCGATGAATATGAAGACCTGGA